>NZ_JBNPXF010000003.1:0-191847 GCF_050433445.1 Kroppenstedtia sanguinis
AGGATGCGCCACAGGCACTACAATTTGAAGTTAAGGATGCGCCACAGGCACTACAATTTGAAGTTAAGGATGCGCCACAGGCACTACAATTTGAAATGAAGGATGCGCCATGGGCACTACAATCCAAAGGAGCTGAAGCTCTAGATTAGTTGAAGCTCTAGATTAGTTGAAGCTCTAGATTAAGGTTGCCATCCTACCTAGCGGAGAAGTCTTACGAGAGGGTGTTTATAGGGGCAACCTCTTCCCTGTGTTGCTTCCGTAAGGCTATGCCCCTGCCCGATGGTCAGATTTGGAGCGGCCAGTTTTCACTTCCTTGCTGGATGGCAACGGTCGCGTGGGTGAACACGATCTTCCCACCTAAAATATGGCGAATCAAGTACGCCTGACATTTGTCAAATGACATAGAAAGTGACGACAGAGAGCAGAACTGATGTGATCACCATGACGAGGAGCGGGCGGAGAGCTTTGTTGCGCAAGTGCCGAAGCTGAACATTGAGACCGAGACCGACCATAGCCATGGTCAGGATCCAGGTGGCCATGTGAGACAGAAAGTCCATTACGCTCTCTGATAGGGGAATCCCTGTGCCGTGGAGGTAGGTGCCGACCCCACTCATCAGGATAAATCCAATGAGGAACCAGGGGAACTGGATGTGGGCCTTCGCCTCTCCGGTATGTTTTCGGTTCATCCAGTACATGAGGATGAAACAGAAGGGAACCAGCAGAAACACGCGTCCCAATTTGGCTAACAATGCGATGGCCAGGGCATCCTGACCCGCGGGGGAGGCGGCTAATGCCACATGGGCGATCTCATGTAGGCTGATTCCAGACCAGATTCCGTACTGGATACTGTCCAGGGGAAGAAAAGGCTGGATCAGCGTGTAGCCGATCGCAAAACCCGTGCCGACCAGTGCGATAATGCCGACGCTGATCGCTGTATCTTCCTCCTTGTTCTTCAAAATGGGAGAGACAGCGGCGATCGCAGCAGCGCCACAAATCCCTGTGCCCACTCCGAGAAGGAGGGAGATGGTGGTGTTTGCCTTCAACCAGCGGGCTAACAACATGGTCAGTCCGATAGCAAACAGAATCGTCCCCGCCCCTCGCAGCAACAGAGGCCATCCATCTTGGGACACGACTTCGATGTTTAGCCTGAGGCCATAGAGGACAATCGCCAGGCGCAACAATTTTTGCGAAGAAAATTGGATTCCAGAGCGGATCGACTCGGGGTAACCTGAAAATTGGCGGTAAGCAACCGCAATAATAATGGCAGAGGCCAGGGGACCGATGCGATCAAATCCAGGCAAATAGGATAAACCGTAACCCAACATGGCAATGACAAAGGTGAAGATGATACCGCCGATCCATCCCTTCCAGTGTATGCTTCCGGAGGGCTGGGGCTTCTGAACTGGATAGGGCTCTTTTTCCAGGGTGGGTGCTGACATGTGACTCCTCCTTTCTCTGTGATCAGCGTAAGGGATGTTTATTGATAAGGGAAATAAATTATATATATCAAGGCCATAAGTAAAACCTTATAAGTGACGATCTGTTGAGAAGGGGATGCGAGATGGATTCACATTTGCGTGTTTTTGTCACAGTGGCAGAAAAGAAAAACTTCTCACGGACGGCAGAAGAGTTGCACATGACCCAGCCCGCCGTCAGCCAATATATACAAGCCTTGGAACGGACGGTAGGGGCCAAGCTGATCGAGCGAAACAACAAGTTTGTCTGTCTGACTCAAGCAGGAGAGATCGTTTATCATCATGGGCGGGAGATTTTGGGCCTGTATACACATATGCAGTCACTGGTGGATGATCTGATGCAGGTGGCGAGCGGGGATCTGTCGATCGGGGCCAGCTATACATTTGGCGAATATATTCTGCCCCACGTGATCGCCCGACTCCATGAGCGGTATCCCTTGATCCAACCGACAGTCACCATCGGAAATACGACAGAGATTGCCGAATCAGTTGCCGCCCGTCATCTGGATGTGGGGATTGTAGAGGGAGATTTCAATCATGAGCGGTTGAATACGGAATCCTTCGCCGACGATCAGATGTATATTATAGTCGCTGAGGATCATCCCTTGGCCGCTCAAAAATCAGTCACTGTCTCCGATTTGAAAAAGGAGAACTGGATTGTACGGGAGCAGGGGTCTGGCACCCGGGAGGCCACGGAGAAGATGTTTAAAAAGCTGGGTTTCACACCGGATCATCTGATGGAATTTGGTAGCACCCAACTGATCAAAGAATCCGTGGAAGCAGGGTTGGGGATCAGTTTTTTGTCTAGCTGGGCAGTGCGGAAGGAAGAGTCGCTGGGTACTATCTGTCTGTTGAAAATGGCAGGAACCCCGATCCCCCGGAAGTTCACCTGGATCACCCAGGACACCCCATTCCAGATGAAAGCGCTGGAGGTTTTTATAGCCCAATTGCACCAATTGGATCAGATTTTTCCTGTTGAAAGGTCCTAGAATCCCCTCAGCGAAGGGGAGGGAACGGGATGAAAACAGTGGAGGGAGGGTCGGGTTTCCCATGGAATTAGGGCTGTTGCTGAACTGGAAAATGGGCGGTGGAAGGGAGTCGTTTGCTGCCAAGGGACTTTATGGCTACAGGGCACTACAATCTCGATGGCAAGGTTGCGCCACAGGCACTACAATTTAAAAGAGCTGAAGCTCTAGATTAAGGAAGCACCACAGGCACTACAATCTCGATAGCCAGGTTGCCATCCTACCCAGTGTAGAAGTCTTACGAGGGGCACCTAGGGGTTACATTCATCCTTGTGTTGCTTGAACCCCCGACTTTTGCCCCTGCCCGATGGGAAGATTCGGAGGGGCCTTGTCTTCACTTCCTCGTTGGATGGTAGGGTCGCTGGTAGCACACGATCTTCCCGACTAAGATATGGCTAATCAACACTTGGCATCCAGTGACTTGGGCTCGCCAGAACAAGGTTGAAACTCATCCCAACCGATCTCATCCCGACCCGGATCGTTAGCAACGTCCACACTTTTTGCACTTTTTTGCGGAAAAGCATTGCATCGGGAAGGGGGGGCCGTTGTATAATGATCTGAAAATCAGATCAGGGGGGTACTCATGGAACCGTCATCTTTAACATCAACAAGTGTGAAAAGTCAGGAAACCGCTTCCCAGATGTCTGTGGAAGAGGTCATCGTCGCCAATCACATCCTCAAGGATGTGATTATCCATACCCCTCTACAGAGAGATTCGGTGCTGTCAGCCAAATACGATTGTGATCTTTACCTGAAACGGGAAGATCTGCAGGTGGTTCGTTCCTTCAAAATCCGTGGTGCTTACAATGTGATCCGCCATCTCGAGCCGCAAAAGCTAGAGCGGGGAGTCGTCTGCGCCAGTGCCGGCAATCATGCTCAGGGGGTCGCATTTTCCTGCCAAACCCTGCAAATTCCCGGTCGGATCTTTATGCCCAGCACCACACCCCAACAAAAGGTTTCCCAAGTGAAGCGATTTGGCGGCACCTTTGTAGAAGTGGTACTCACCGGAGATACCTTTGATGACTCCCTGGAGCAAGCGCTGCGTTACCGGGAAGAGACGGGGACGGAGTTTATCCATCCCTTTGAGAACCCGCTCACTATCGCCGGGCAGGGGACGGTGGGGTTGGAGATCTTGAACGACCTCCAAAAGCCGATGGACTACCTGTTCGTCGGGATCGGAGGAGGCGGACTTGCGGCAGGGGTGTCTTCCTATGTGAAGAGCCTCAGCCCTGCCACTCAGGTGATCGGAGTGGAACCGGCGGGGGCCCCCTCCATGAAAAAGTCAGTGGAAGCAGGTCGAGTCATTGAACTGGATGAAATAGAGAAGTTTGTAGATGGTGCAGCAGTGCGCCAAGTGGGGGAACTCACCCATGCCATCTGCCGGGAACGGGTGGATGCGTTCACCTTGGTCCCAGAGGGCAAGGTTTGCACAACCATCCTGAATCTGTACAACGAAAACGCCATTGTGGCCGAACCCGCCGGTGCCTTGTCCATCGCCGCCCTCGACGAGTATCGGGAACAGATCCGCGGCAAGACGGTGGTGTGCGTCGTGAGCGGGGGCAACAACGACATTGAACGGATGCAGGAGATCAAGGAACGCTCCTTGATGCACGAGGGACTAAAGCACTACTTCTCCGTCAATTTCCCCCAACGAGCCGGTGCTCTCCGGGAGTTTCTCGATGAAGTACTCGGCCCAGATGACGACATCACCCGTTTTGAATACACGAAGAAAAACAGCAAAGAAAACGGCCCCGCCCTCGTCGGAATCGAACTCAAACGAAAAGAGGACTACGCTCCTCTCATCGATCGCATGAACCGCAAAGGCGTCCACTACATCGAAATCAACAAGGATCCCCACCTATTCAACTTGTTGATTTGATTCTAAAGGCGGATATTCTATCGGAATCACCCACCCCAAAATGTCGTCGATCCCCAGTAGCGCAAAAACCTCCGGGGATCGACGACATTTGTTATGTGGTGATGGAGGTGGAGTACCAAGAGTTTCGGCGATTATCACCGAAAAACCATCAGAAATCGGATAATGGATTGGATCTTGAAAAGCCAATGAGAATGCGGGTAAAATGGGCTTAGAGCTTACCTATGAGGAATTGAAACCGTTCTGATCGACACGCCCCCAGCGATGGGGTTGGGCTTAGAGCTTACCTATGAGGAATTGAAACTTTGTTGGAGAGGGTGTTCTCAGCCTGTTGGATAATTGCTTAGAGCTTACCTATGAGGAATTGAAACAAATTGATTCATCAGTGACAGGAAAAGAGAATTTGAGGCTTAGAGCTTACCTATGAGGAATTGAAACCCGAGTGGCAGAGAAAGAGGGGATCCAAAGAGGCCAGGGCTTAGAGCTTACCTATGAGGAATTGAAACCTTCGTCTCTTTGAAGTCTATTTAAAGCATTTTCTAATCGCTTAGAGCTTACCTATGAGGAATTGAAACCGCCGAAGCAGAAAGCATTTTGTGATTATTACATTGAGCTTAGAGCTTACCTATGAGGAATTGAAACGAAGGGAGGAAATCAAGTGAAAATCCGCCTTCATGGAGCTTAGAGCTTACCTATAAGGAATTGAAACTTTTGACCGCTTTTTGTTGTAGACGCTACGCCACTATGTTTAGAGCTTACCTATGAGGAATTGAAACTATGTGAAGGTTCCCTGATCAGTCTCGATGACGATGGGTTTAGGATGTACCTATAAGGAATTGAAACCCTTGTGGTACGCGTACAGTTGCGCCGCCGGAGTGTCGTTTAGGATGTACCTATAAGGAATTGAAACGAAACTGCTGATATAAATCGGGGTGCGCTTGCTTGAGTTTAGGATGACTTATAAGGAATTGAAACCGCTGATCCTCCGAAGCTTCCATAGCCTCCTTCGCCTTTTTTATAACGTACCTATGAGGAATTGAAACATTCGCGTATTTCCTCGTCTTGACCCAAAATAGGTTGGTTTAGAACGTATCTATGAAGAATTGGAACTCGTTTCTGTATCTACTGTATATCGTCGTACACAGTGGCGTTTGGAGCGTACCTACGAGGGATCAATGCTTGTCCTCGATTTGATATTGAAATAGCGAAAAATATACCGGAATCACCCACCCCAAAATGTCGTCGATCCCCAGTCATGCAAAAAACCTGGGGGACGACGACATTTGTTATGTGGTGATGGAGGTGGAGTACCAAGGGTTTCGGCGATTATCACCGAAAAACCATCAGAAATCGGATGTTGGATTGGATCTTGAAAAGCCAATGAGAATGCGGGTAAAATGGGTTTATAACGTACCTATGAGGGATTGAAATAGTCGGTAGGTCTCCCCACCGACTTCAATTTCATCCTCGTTTATAACGTACCTATGAGGGATTGAAATGCTACCAAGTAAGGTTCATAGACAAGGGATTTCCAAAGTTTATAACGTACCTATGAGGGATTGAAATAAGAAAAGCGGCAGCTGTCGAGAGGGAACCAAAACCGTTTATAACGTACCTATGAGGGATTGAAATTATCAATCTAGATCCGTGTATGAGCTGTTTTCCCTGTTTATAACGTACCTATGAGGGATTGAAATCCAAAATGAACGGACCGAGGCATTAAACGTTCAATGGTTTATAACGTACCTATGAGGGATTGAAATTGATAGGGTAAGGGGATGAAAAAGGCGCGAAAGGATTGTTTATAACGTGCCTATAAGGAATTGAAACTCACCTCAGCAATCTTTCTACTTTTCCCTATCGAGGGTTTATAACGTACCTATGAGGGATTGAAATAACTCCGCATATTCTCTTTGTTCCTCGTTTAGAGTTTATCTATAACGAATCGAAATAAATGCGTAGAATGCGTAGATTTTGCGTTTTATCCAGCAGTTATCTGATCACTTTTGATACAACTGTAGATACTTCAGTCGATATGACATCTGGCTGATCATATCTGTATTGTTTAACTTCCTCATTCCTGCCTCCGTTTTTTGATCTGACCAGAGTAAATTCTCACCTAGATATGTAGCAGCAAAAAAGCACCTGGGTGGGTGCTAGAGTGTACTACTTATTCTTAATTTGTTTTAGAGAGAGCAGAATTAAAACAATAGCTGTAACTACGAGCAAATAAACAGGGACTAGGGAAATATGGTAGATCGATTTTGAACTGGCTTCAATAATACCTGTGTCTATTTGGATGTTTAACCAGTTAAAACTAATGGGATTTTTGCCTTCCATCGATATTTCCGAAAGATAGAGTGGGTTTTTGGATAGAGACCAAAAAACGTAAAGAAGGCTAGACAGTAGTAACAGATTAGAAGCGATGAGTTTTTTCATTTGCTTTTTCCTTTCCTTCGATCCTGTGGAAATATTTTTTGCTATTTTATTGCTCATTTCTTTATTAGGTGGTACCAGCTTTTCTTCCTCTATAATCGTTGTTAATTATGAGTATTTATTCTCCCCTTTCTTTTAACGAGAGTTATTTTAATACCTTTAACTCCGGATAGCAATACAAATCGCAAAGGCGTCCACTACATCGAAATCGACAAGGCCCCCCACCCGTTCAACCTGCTGATCTGATGTCGGAATCATCCACCCCAAAATATCGACGATCCCCAGTCATGCAAAACCCCCAGGGATCGACGACATTTGTTATATGGCGGTTTAGGTTGTTCTATCAAAGGTTTGGGCAAATATCAATGAAAAACCATCGGGAATCGGATGATGGACAGGAAAAAGTCGATGGGTATGCGGTTAAAATGGGGTATAGAGCTTACCTATAAGGAATTGAAACAACTGATGCGGGCTGGACGGGTGCAGAACGGCATGGTTTATAACGTACCTATGAGAAATCAAACGGGTTTGTCTTTGATCGACTTTATGATCTAATCCTGAAATGGTGAAGTCTAACGGAATCATCCACCCCAAAATGTCGTCGATCCCCAGTAGTGCAAAAATCCTGGGGGATCGACGACATTTGTTATATGACAGTTTGTGTTGATCTATCAAGAGTTTGGGCGAACATCGATGAAAAACCATCGGAAATCGGATGATGGATCGGAGCTTGAAAAGCTGATGGGAATGCGGGTAAAATGGGTTTACAACGTACCTATAAGGAATTGAAACACAACAGAAGGAGCCAAATTATTGATGGTTGGAAACCCCGTTTACAACGTACCTATAAGGAATTGAAACTTTAGACGCATAAACCCTGTTTCTTGGGTTACTTTGCCTTGTTTACAACGTACCTATAAGGAATTGAAACTCTCCTCCTTATTTCGCTTTGCTTTTCTTCGCCAGCTCGTTTACAACGTACCTATAAGGAATTGAAACTATAGCCTAGCCAAACACATATCAAAGCCGAATACATAGTTTACAACGTACCTATAAGGAATTGAAACTCTCCAGATACCCTATCGCCGTCGGACTGATCCGGCCGTTTACAACGTACCTATAAGGAATTGAAACCCTCCTGCAACCTGCTCCCCGATTGCAAAAGGGATGGTTTACAACGTACCTATAAGGAATTGAAACGCCACTTGCTACCACTTTTTTTCAACCAAAACTCATACGTTTACAACGTACCTATAAGGAATTGAAACCAGGATCATTGGCTATGGCAAGAAGAAAGGACTTTTTCGTTTACAACGTACCTATAAGGAATTGAAACTAATAGATGCAAGGATGGATATTGCGGTTAGTAATCTAGTTTACAACGTACCTATAAGGAATTGAAACCTCCTAAATTCACAGCCTACTTTCAAGGGGGCTTCAGTTTACAACGTACCTATAAGGAATTGAAACATCGCGTATGGGGTAAGAGTGATCAAACTCGCCGAAGTTTACAACGTACCTATAAGGAATTGAAACCTTGTTTCATTTTGCGGATCGTCGGCGAACTGTTCCAGTTTACAACGTACCTATAAGGAATTGAAACTTGCTTTGAACGAACCTACGAACCGATTATTTTTTTGGTTTACAACGTACCTATAAGGAATTGAAACATTCAGGAGTCCTGACGAAGCCCACTGCTGCTAAGGTTTACAACGTACCTATAAGGAATTGAAACTGACTACGCGGGTTTTGGACGTCAGAGTCCTCCCGGTTTACAACGTACCTATAAGGAATTGAAACACAATGGACGAAGCAAACTTGGGGTACACCTGTCCCTCGTTTACAAAGTACCTATTAGGAATTGAACCCTTTGTCCTTTTCATCTTCCGGCAGGTTGATCTCGTGTTTACAACGTACCTATAAGGAATTGAAACCGGGAGGTACTGCTTCTCCGTGGGACGGATCTGTAACAAGTTTATAACGTACCTATGAGGAATTGAAACTTGCTTCTGCTTCTGGATCACCTTCTAATTCTTTTTGTTTTATAACGTACCTATGAGAAATCAAACGAGTCTGTCTTTGATCGACTTTATGATCTAATCCTGAAATGGTGAAGTCTAACGGAATCATCCACCCCAAAATGTCGTCGATCCCCAGTAGTGCAAAAATCCTGGGGGATCGACGACATTTGTTATGTAGTGGTTGGGGTTGATCTATCAAGGATTTGGGTGATCATCAACGAAAAATCATCAAAAATCGGATGACAGATAGGATCTTGAAAAGCTGATGGGAGTGCGGGTAAAATGGGTTTAGAACATACCTATTAGGAATTGAAACGGGAAAATGCAGCGGGAACTAGAATTTGTCGTCAAATGGTTTAGAACATACCTATTAGGAATTGAAACAAGTGCCCCAATCCTTTTCAGAAGCTCTCCGGCTCGTTTAGAACATACCTATTAGGAATTGAAACCTTTCATAACCGTACATCTCGTCCTCAAGCCAGTAGTGGTTTAGAACATACCTATTAGGAATTGAAACACTAGCCGGTCGCATTTATACAGCGTCTTGCCTTCCGTTTAGAACATACCTATTAGGAATTGAAACCCGCGAAGTGTCGTGAAAGTCTCCTTTTGCGTCGCTTGTTTAGAACATACCTATTAGGATTTGAAACGCGGTTTCATAGTTGCCTACCACAATTTAATCCACCTGGTTTAGAACATACCTATTAGGAATTGAAACCTATACGATATAGCCATAACAAAAGCGCCAATCACGTTTAGAACATACCTATTAGGAATTGAAACAAATCGGTTGCAACTTTCTACACACCACCGGCCAGGTCGGCGCATCCGTTTAGAACATACCTATTAGGAATTGAAACTGACTCAAAGGGGGTACGGACCCCCCTACCCTTGTGTTTAGAACATACCTATAAGGAATTGAAACGGATGTAGGCAAAAGAAATTCGAAGGGTTGCTGTCACATACCTATAAGGAATTGAAACTCGTCTCTATCGCCCTGTCTCGAGACGGATGATAGTTTTGTTTAGAACATACCTATGAGGAATTGAAACTACTCTTGCCCGCCGTCGTCGATCCGCCGGCCCGTTTCTTCCGGCCCGTTTCCTATAATAATTTGACCCTTCGTCTTCTGATTTTATTCAGCCTTTTCTGTTTGTGTAGTATGATCTGGTGCGGTATAGCTTGTTATCGGGATACCAACCCAACCCCCCGTCGAAATCGGCGGGGGGTTGGGTTGGTCTTAATCCTTTCCTGAAAGCAAATAAAAAAACGGAAACCCGAATGATTCGGGTTTTCCGTTAACAATGGGCGGCTTCATCCAATAGTCGGGTGGCCTGATCTTCTTCAATCTCCTTTACCAGCACGAGCTCGCTGACCAGGATCTGTTTGGCATTGTCGAGCAGTTTTTTCTCGCCGGTGCCAAGGGATTTTTCTTTGTTGATCTGGGCCAAATCCCGGATTACCTCCGTGGTTTTGTAGATATCACCGGTTTTCATCTTATCCATATTCTTACGGAACCGCTGATTCCAAGAGCCGGTGGAAGAGGAGGGATCGTCGTTGAACAGGAGAAAAACACTCTCCATTGTGTCCGGATCGACGATATGGCGTAATCCCATCTCGTCGATCCGATCCGTGGGGATCATGATTTGCACGTCTCCCAGGGACATGTGAATGATGTAGTAACGTTGTTTTTTACCGAGGATCTCTTTTTCCTCAACGCCTTCAATCACACCAGCGCCATGGAGAGGGTAAACGATTTTGTCACCAACCTGGAACAAACTGCCCACCTCCGTACAAGAATTCCTTATTTAAGGATAGCACACCGGAGCGATGAAATCAAGCAAAACCAGAAATGATACCATGACTAAAGGTTCCTCGTCAAGAATATATATTAAAAAAAACACCGGTTTAGACGGTTGAGTATTGGAATGGTATATGGTACAATACTTTTTAGTTGAATATTTGAGGTATATAATTCACATGTTATATAGGAATTATAAACTCTCAGTTTGTAATCCTATATAACATGTGAATTTTTGCCGTTAAATGGTCAACAATTATTTTTTTGGAGGTACTTCCATGATTGAAGGTACGGTGAAATGGTTTAACGCAGACAAAGGATTCGGTTTTATCGAGGTGGAAGGCAGAGATGACGTGTTTGTTCACTTTTCTGCGATCCAAAGCGAGGGCTTTAAAACCCTCGATGAAGGCGATAAAGTGAGCTTCGAAATCGTTCAGGGAAACCGCGGTGACCAAGCCGCCAACGTGGTGAAGCTCTGAATTGAAAAGCCGGATCCTCAGTGGGGTCCATCGACCGTTGACACCTGTTGTCAACGGTCTTTTGTTGTGGATGGAATTTCGTTTTTCAGCAGATCTGGGTGGTCTGCATGATGTGATTTTGTGGCAGTGGCGAGTAGATTCCCTTCCAATTCGATGGCACTTTCAGTAAAATTACCTTGACGTTTGATAGGGAACCCTAGAACCAATCATTTACGGGAGGGGACATCCATGGAGAAACATCTCCAGTTTGACTATTCCAATGCGCTTGCTTTTTTCGGTTCACATGAATTGGAACAGATGGTGCCTGCGGTGCAGATGGCCCACGATCAGTTGCACGGAAGGTCCGGAGTGGGGCGGGAGTATCTGGGGTGGCTCGATCTGCCTGAGACCTATGATCGGGAGGAGTTTGAGCAGATTCAAAGGGCGGCGGAGAAAATCCGTTCGGACTCAGACGCACTGGTGGTAATCGGGATCGGTGGCTCCTATCTGGGAGCTCGGGCTGCAATCGAGATGCTGACACACACCTATTATAATGCACAGCCCTCAGGGGAACGGCAGGGGCCGGAGATCCATTTTGCAGGTAACCATCTCAGTTCCACTGGACTGCGTCATCTGCTGGAGCATTTGCAGGGGAAGCGGGTCAGTCTCAATGTCATTTCCAAATCGGGAACGACTACAGAACCGGCGATCGCCTTCCGGATCCTGAAGGAGTGGATGGAGCAGCAGTATGGGAGAGAAGGGGCGAGAAAACGGATTTATGCCACTACCGACCGCCAACGAGGGGCTCTCAAGCAACTGGCGGAGACGGAAGGGTATGAAACATTTGTCATTCCTGATGATGTAGGGGGCCGTTATTCTGTGCTGACCGCCGTGGGTTTGTTACCCATCGCTACGGCGGGGATTGACATCGATCAGGTGATGGCGGGTGCCCGAGAGGCGAGAGTGGCCTATGGCGTTCCTGATTTGATGGATAATGCCGCCTACCAATATGCGGCCCTCCGCAATATATCGTATCGGAAAGGCAAACAGGTGGAGCTTTTGGTTCACTATGAGCCGGCTCTGCAATACTTTTCTGAGTGGTGGAAACAACTCTTCGGTGAAAGTGAAGGGAAGGATGGAAAAGGAATTTTCCCGGCATCGGTCCAATTCACCACGGATCTGCATTCCATGGGACAGTATATCCAGGAAGGACGCCGGAATCTTTTCGAAACGGTGATTCAAGTGGAACCGTCGGCGGAGGCCCTGGCGATCGGAACAGATCCTGACAACCTGGATGGTCTCAATTATCTGGCGGGACGCACCTTGGACGAAGTGAATCACAAGGCCCTTGAGGCTACGATGTTGGCCCATACGGATGGCGGGGTGCCCAATCTTCTTCTTCGGCTCCCGCAGATCAGTCCCTTTACCCTGGGAGAGATGGTCTACTTTTTTGAGAAAGCTTGTGGGATCAGCGGTTATCTGATGGGGGTCAACCCCTTTGATCAACCGGGGGTGGAAGCCTATAAACAGAATATGTTCGCCTTGCTGGGGAAACCGGGCTTGGAAGGCGAAGGGGAAAAATTGAATAGACGGCTGAACTCCTGATTATTTTAGCCCGCCCCGACTGGATCCGGGGCGGGGTTTTCCTTTAAACAGAAAGAAGCGGCCGTGGTGGGCCGCTTTCTGTGAGATGGATGAAAAGACAAAGAATGATAGCATCGGTCTGTTAAACAGTTATCCCCTGATCAAGGATGAAATGAACAGGATCGCTCCGGCTAGAATGAAACCGCAAAAGATATAGAGCATTTCAATGCCCAGTTGGGCCTGTTTCTTTTTCCGCTTGACCTCTTTCTTTGGAATGACCTGTTTTTTCGGTTTTTTCGGGGGGCTTTTCTTGGTCTGCTTCGTCTGTTTTTTCTTTGGAGCTGTCTGCGAGGTCCCTTTTTTGTTTTTGTGAGCTGTTGATTTCGTCATTTTCTTTTTCTTTGGATTCGTCGATGTTTTGGTTTCCTTGGTTTTTTTCATCGGAGTCCCTCCTTTCTTGCAGGTTTACTCCGGGGGTTGCGTTTTCTTGAATAGGGAGAGCGGGTTCATGTCTGTCTCCAAGCGCCATTTTACCTGTGGAGTGAGGGGACGAGCGTCTACATCCAGAGAGTATTTTAACATAGGGAAGGGAGGCAAATCCTTCCTTCTGTAGGGAGAGAGAATCAGTTTTGATTTCTCAATATTTCCTTGCATTTTGGTAATTTGGACTATAACATAATCAGTAGATAATTAAATAATTTAAATATCGGAGGGAACCCGGAGTGGAGTTACGCTATAATCCGTTGTTGGATGATTGGACCATGGTGGCCTCCAACCGAAAAGCTAGGCCAAACTTGCCCCGAACCGACTGTCCGTTCTGTCCGGGCTCGGGAAAGGTGCCTGATCATTATGACGTGCTGAAATATGACAATGACTTTCCAGCGTTGATGCCAGATCCACCCGCTCCGGATCCAGTGGGATCAGAACTTTATCGGACGGAAAAAGCCTATGGCAAGTGTGAAGTGATTCTGTATTCGCCGGAACATCGAGTGACACTGCCGGAGTTGCCAGTGCCCCATATTGAAAAGTTGGTGGATCTGTGGAGCGAACGGTTTGCGGAACTAGGAAAAGATCCCCGGCACCAGTATGTGATGATATTTGAAAATCGGGGGGAAGAGGTAGGGGTGACCATGCCCCATCCCCATGGACAAATTTACGCCTATTCCCAGATGCCCCTCAAGATTCAAAGGGAGCTATCCAGCTGCAAGGCACATCATGAACGGACCGGTCGTTGCCTGATTTGTGATATGAACAGGGAGGAAATGAAGTTTCAAGGGAGGGTGATTGCGGAAAATGATCATTTCCTCGCTTACCTGCCCTTTTTCACAGATTATCCCTATGGAATGTTCATCGTCAGCAAGCAGCATCTGACAGCACTCACTGATTTCAACCACAGTCAGAAACAGGCTCTCGCCGGGATTCTAAAGGAGATGACCGGGGCGATGGACAACCTGTTCAACCGTCCCTTTCCGTATATGATGGTGTTGCACCAACGTCCTGTGAACGGAGAAGACGTGGAGAGTTATTACCATTTCCATATTGAGTTTTACACTCCGCTCAGGGAACGGGACAAGATCAAGTATTACGCTTCGTCGGAGATGGGGGCCTGGGCGGCCTGCAACCCCAGTTCCGTGGAAGAGACGGCAACGGAACTCCGGGATGCGCATCAGCGGTTTCTGGAAAAGGAAGGGGATGGATTGCGGTGAGTGGTGGAGAAGCGGCGCTGGAAGCTTTCACAAGCATCTATGGCCCAGGGGAGGTCCGATTATTTTTCGCACCAGGCCGTGTCAACCTGATCGGGGAGCATACGGATTACACGGGAGGGTATGCCTTTCCCGCCGCACTCACCCGGGGGACCTGGGCAGTCCTTCGACCACGAACAGACGGGGTCTTCCGACTGGCATCCACCCGGTTTGCAGAGCAGGCGGAGTTCAAGGCCGATGAAGTGGGGAGGCGTCGGGGAGAGGGGTGGGCCAATTTCCCACAGGGAATGATTCGGGAGTTGGCCGCTGCCGGGGCCAAACTGCCAGGTGCGGATATTTTGTATCACGGGGATTTACCCTCGGGAGCTGGTCTCTCCTCTTCAGCTTCCATCGGATTGGCGACGGGGGTAGCGCTGGCTGCTCTGGAGGATCGCACATGGAGGATGTTGGATTTGATTCAGATGGTCCAACAGTCGGAAAACCGGTTTATCGGGGTTCAGTGCGGGATCATGGATCCCTTTGCCTCCGGAATGGGCAAAGCGGGTCACGCCATCCTGCTCCATTGCCGTCAATTGGATTATCGCCATGTTCCCTTGCAACTGAGGGATTACCGGTTGCTGATCATTCACACCAACAAGGTGCGGGAGCTCGCCGAATCTCGCTACAACGAACGACGTCGGGAGTGTGAAGAAGGGTTTCAGCAACTGAGACGGCGACTTCCGGAAGCGACAGATTTGGGGAGCGTCGGGGAAGAGGCATGGCAGGAGGCCCAGGAGGCGGTGACATCCCCGCAACTGAGAAAACGGCTGACCCATGTGGTTACAGAAAATGCCCGCGTTCTCCAGTCGGAACAGGCCCTGATTGCAGGAGATCTGCACCGATTTGGTGAGTTGATGAAAGAGTCCCACCATTCTCTAAAAGAAGATTATGAAGTGACGGGCCCAGAGTTGGACAGTCTGTTTGAAGCGGCGATCCAGGTGCCGGGATGTATCGGTGCTCGCATGACCGGGGCAGGGTTTGGCGGCTGTACGGTCAACTTGGTTCATCGGGAGGCGGTGGAATCCTTCCGACAGCAGGTGGAGGAGCAGTATTTTGCTGAAACCGGACGCCAGGCGGTGTTCCACGAGTCAGGGATTGGCGACGGTGCCCGGGAAATTGGGAAGGGGGAACAAGCATGGCGGTGTTAGTGACCGGGGGAGCCGGTTACATCGGGAGTCATACGGTGATTCATCTGCTGGAACGGGGAGAGGAAGTAGTGGTCCTCGATCACCTGGGTACAGGTCATCCAGCGGCGGTGAAAGCCACCACTTTTTATCAGGGGGATCTGAGAGATGAGAAGCTGATCCACCAGATCTTTCAGGAGCGCCCTATCGAGTCGGTGGTTCATTTTGCCGCACTCTCCTTGGTAGGAACCAGCAGTGAGGATCCCCTCTCCTATTATGACAACAATGTATCGGGAACCCGAAGCTTGCTATCGGCGATGGTGGCCTACGGGGTGAAGCGGATGGTCTTCTCTTCCACTGCCGCTGTTTATGGAGAACCGGAGACCATCCCGATTCCTGAGACCGCCCCCCTTCAACCCACCAATCCCTATGGGGAGACCAAAAGAGTGATCGAAGGGATGCTGGCATGGTGTGATCAGGCTTATGGGATTCGATCCACCTCTCTTCGCTATTTCAATGCGGCAGGAGCCCATCCGACCGTCGATGTAGGGGAGGATCATGATCCGGAGACGCACTTGATCCCGATCCTATTACAAGTCGCCCTGGGGCAGAGAGATTCGATCCAAGTCTTTGGTGTGGATTATCCCACCCCCGATGGTACTTGCATTCGGGACTATGTTCATGTGATGGATCTGGCAGAGGCCCACGGCCTCGCACTGGATCGTCTCAGGAAGGGTGGCTCCAGCGCCGTATACAATCTGGGAAATGGAAAAGGTTTTTCTGTACGGGAAGTGATCCAGGCAGTCGAAGGGGTCATCGGTCGCCGACTCCAAGTTCAGACCGCTCCACGCCGTCCGGGAGATCCTGCAGTTCTGGTGGCGTCGGCGGAAAAGGCACGGGCGGAACTGGGTTGGAATCCTCGCTATCCGGAGCTGGATGAAATCGTTGCCAGCGCTTGGAAGTGGGCGCAGCGTCATCCTCGGGGCTATGAAGATGGACCAAATTGAAAGCCTTTACAAGTGAGAGAAGGATTCTTGTAAACCTTTGCCGTATAAAAGGAGGTGGGGCCCAACGGGAGGGTGACAGTCGTGATAGATTGGATCCGAGTCCTGTACCGGGAGTGGGACATCCACCCTTGGAAAGGAGTTGTCCGTTATATCACAGATGATCCAGACCGGGAGTTTCCGCTGGATGAAATCGATCAATCGATCGACGATCCTGAATGTGATTCGTCTTCAAGGTCCGATTTCCCGAGCGGAAATCGCCAAAGTGACCCGATTGACCCCGCCTACTGTGACCAATATTGTAGGTGAGCTGTTGCAGGACGGGTGGGTGGTGGAGTGTGAATTGGGGGAATCCACCGGTGGGCGCAAACCCATCCTGCTGAACATGAACCACCAGGCTTTCAACGTGGTCGGGGTATATGCAGGGGTGAAGAGCATTCGGGTGTTGTCGGCGGACCCCATGGGGAATATCGGGGCTGAACAGTTACTGCCGGTTCCCTCCCGTCCAACTGTAAAAACCTATACGGATCTGTTGACAGATGCGGTGGGCTCTGTGGTGGACCAGATCCGGGAGCAAGGGATTCCCCTGTTGGGGGTTGGTGTGGGGATGCACGGCTTGGTGGATCCCCGGGAAGGTGTTTCTCGTTTTGCGCCGAATCTGGCCTTCTCCGATCTTCCCCTCCGGTCCATTTTGCAGGAGAAGTTCGATGTTCCCGTGGAAGTGGAAAATGATGTCCGCGCCCGGGCAGTGGGGGAGAGCTGGTTTGGACAGGGGCGGGGAGCAGATCCCTTCATCTGTGTTCATGTGGGAACCGGGGTGGGGGCCGGGATGATGTATGGAGGTCGCCTGTTGTGTGGTTCGACGTTTACCGCAGGTGAGTTGGGGCATACGGTGATCGATCCCGCCGGACCGATGTGTGGATGTGGAAACCGGGGGTGTTTGGAGGCTTTCGTCTCGGGTCCCGCCACCCTGGAACGAGCTCGAAGGCGGCTGATGGCGGGGGAGCCCTCCTTGCTGCAGACCTGGGGGGGAAGAGCTGGAGAGCAGCTCTCCGGTCGGGATCTGACTGCGGCGGCCAGGAAAGGGGATCGGTTGGCCATCGAAGAGCTGGCGGAAACCGGTCGCTGGTTGGGGATTGCACTGGCCAATCTGATCAATCTTCTGAATCCCCGTAAAATTATTTTGAGCGGTGGAATGATGGCTACCGGCGCCTTTGTCCTGGATCCATTGCGAAGGACAGTGGAGGAAAGGGCTTTGTCCACTCCCGCCCAAGAAGTCTCGATTGTCGTTTCCGAACTGGGAGATCAAGCCGGGGCGATCGGGGCTTACACTTTGGTTCTGCAAAAACTGTTTGAACCCCAAGAGGGGTAAAAGGGAAACATCTAGAAACTCCTAGAAACCTTTTTCAAGAAGTGTGTTTCTCAATGGGATGTTTTAGAACCGGCGACGGTTTCGTCGCCAAGAGGAGGAATTCATCGTGAGAAAATCATCCCGTGGGATGATCCTGTTGGTTTGCTTAGGCCTGGTTTTTATGACAGCAGCCTGTGGTGGGCAATCCGATGGGCAAGATGCCAAGGAAAAAAACAAAGAGGTAGAAATTTTCAGCTGGTGGACAGGGGCTGGTGAAGAGGCGGGTCTGAACGCCCTGATCAAGCTGTTTGAAGAGAAAAACCCCGATATCAAAGTTAATAATGCGGCGGTAGCTGGCGGGGCCGGCACCAATGCCAAGGCGACTTTGGCCACCCGCATGCAGGGAGATGATCCGCCGGACACCTTCCAAGTTCACGGTGGTTCGGAACTGAACGATAGCTGGGTGGCAGCGGGGAAAATGCAACCGCTGAACGATCTATACAAGAAGCAAGGCTGGATGGATAAGTTCCCGGAAGAGCTGATCGATATGGTCAGCAAGGATGGAAAGATCTATTCGGTGCCGGTAAATATCCACCGAGGGAATGTGCTTTGGTATAACAAAAAAGTCTTCGATGAACACGGGATTGAACCGCCAAAAACCTTTGATGATTTTTTCAAAGCGGCTGATAAGCTGAAAAAGAAAGGAATCACCCCCCTCGCCCTCGGTGACAAAGAAGCTTGGGGAGCCACTCACTTGCTGGAGACGGTCTTGCTCGGGGAGCTGGGTCCAGAGGGTTACGAAAAATTGTGGACAGGGAAGCTCTCCTTTGAAGATCCGCAGGTGAAAAAGGCGCTGGAGACCTACAAGAAGATGCTGTCCTATACCAATAAGGATCACGCGGCCCGAAACTGGCAGGATGCTGCTCAGATGGTAGCCAAAGGGGAAGCGGCGATGCATGTGATGGGCGACTGGGCCAAGGGATATTTCACCACAGATCTCAAATTGAAG
The DNA here is from genome assembly GCF_050433445.1 of Kroppenstedtia sanguinis. Classification (NCBI taxonomy): domain Bacteria; kingdom Bacillati; phylum Bacillota; class Bacilli; order Caryophanales; family Thermoactinomycetaceae; genus Kroppenstedtia; species Kroppenstedtia sanguinis. The sequence continues at coordinate 18,907 of NZ_JBNPXF010000003.1, forward strand.
CCGGGTAAAGATTTCGGCTGGATCGAAACTCCAGGATCTGAAGGTAGTTTCATGGTTATTACAGATACCTTTGGGCTCCCTAAAGGGGTCAAAAATCCGAAAGCGACAGAAGCTTGGCTTCAGGTGCTGGCTTCTGCAGAAGGACAGGATGCATTTAATACCTTAAAGGGATCCATTCCGGCTCGGGTAGATACCGATGAGAGCAAGTATGACGAATACGGACAAGAGGCGATCAAAGAGTTTAAAGATGCAAAATTGACTCCCAGTTTGGCTCATGGCTCGGCTGCTCCGGAAGGATTTCTGACGGAAGCGGATCAGGCGGTCAATACCTTTGTTACCCAGAAGAATGTGGATCAGCTGGCAAAAACGTTGCAAAAGAAACTAGAAAAAGTCATTGAGTAGTTTTTCAGTCCCAGGCGGCGGTACGCCGCCTTTCTTTTAAAGGAGGGATCGATGAGTGGAGCCGCTCCGACCCGAGCAAAAAACAGAGGATCGTCCGGCCCCTTCCGTCCGGACACGAACAAGGATCAGTGATAAATGGATAGGTTTCTTTTTGCTTCTTCCATCCCTCTTGGCGATCGCTGTGTTCGTTTATGGGTTTATCGGATGGACGGGTTATGTTTCTTTTTCCGATTGGAATTCTCTGCTTCCCAGTATGAACTGGGTGGGCCTAGATAACTATCTGTCACTGTTCCAGGATTTTCGCTTTCAATCTGATCTGAGAAACACCTTGGTATTCACCCTCTTCTTCATCTCAGCCTGTTTGGTGACAGGGTTGGGCCTTGCGGTCCTGCTGGATCGAAAACTGAAGGGGGAAAATCTCTTTCGCAACATCTTTATTTTCCCGATGGCCCTTTCCTTCATTGTGACAGGGGTGGTGTGGCAATGGATCTTCAACCCCTCTACTGGGGTGAACCTGTTTTTGAACAAGCTGGGCTTTGACGAGCCTCCTGTCTGGTATGTGGACACTCGGATCATTCCTGGAGTGGAATGGGGAGAGATCCAGTTCGGAATCCCCCTGGCTCTGATTGCGGTGGTGATTGCCGCAGTCTGGCAAATGTCCGGGTTTACGATGGCAATGTATCTCTCCGGTTTACGGGCGATTCCCGATGAGGTTCGGGAAGCGGCCCGGGTGGATGGTGCCGGAGAATGGCAAGTGTTCAAAAAAGTGATCCTCCCACTTCTACGGCCAATTACTCTCAGTGTGTTAATCATTCAGGGTCATATTTCTCTGAAAATCTTTGACCTGGTGATGGCGATGACCGGTCCGGGAGCCAACTATGTGACAGATGTTCCCGGTGTCTTCATGTTTGAGACCACCTTCAAGGGGAACCACTATGCCCAAGGGGCGGCGATTGCGATCTTGATGTTGGTCATGGTGTCCTTCCTGATCATCCCGTATCTGGTCTCCTCTATGAGAAAGGAGGCAGACTGATGAAAATCAAACCGGGCCGAATCATCACCTACCTGTTGCTCATCTTGGCAGCCCTTTTCTTTTTGACTCCGGTGTATGTGATGGTGATGACCAGTTTCAAGGGAGCGGAAGAGGCGACTCTGGATCGGATGTGGGAGCTGCCCTCCACTCTGAATCTGGAAAGTTATGCTACCGCTTGGGAGAAGCTGTCCCCCCATCTGCTGAACAGTCTTTACTTGGCAATTCCTGCCACGATATTGTCTGCCCTGTTGGGTTCCATCAATGGGTATGTCTTGTCCAAGTGGCGGTTTAAAGGGGCGGATCTACTGTTCACCCTGATCTTGTTCGGTATGTTCATCCCCTACCAGAGTATCTTGATCCCGATGATCCGTTTTCTGCAAGAGATTCAGCTCTATAATTCGATTCCGGGATTGATCTTCGTCCATGTGATCTATGGAATTCCGATCACCACCCTGATCTTCCGCAATTTTTATGCGGGGATTCCCAATGAGATCCTGGAAGCGGCCCAAATCGATGGAAACGGAATTTTGGGCATCTATCGGCGAATTATCCTGCCCTTGTCGATTTCCGGTTTTGTGGTGGTGGGGATCTGGCAATTCACCCAAGTGTGGAATGAGTTTCTGTTTGCCGTCACCCTGACCAGTGCTTCCCAGCATCCGGTGATGGTAGCCTTGCAAAATCTCTCCGGTAGCCAGATCGTCCAGTGGAACATCCAGATGGCGGGAGCGCTCTTAGCGGCATTACCTACTCTGCTCATCTATGTATTGCTGGGTCGCTACTTTATTCGGGGATTGCTGGCAGGTTCCTTGAAGGGATGAATGTGGGGATGGAATTCAGGGGGCTTGTTTAGGCTACTTTCTCCGTATGAAAACGCAGTCAGACAATCGAGACAAGGAAAGATCGGCCTCACCATCCACAAGCGCTTACAAAGGCTTGTGGATGGTGAGGTTAACTCTTTTACTTCTTCCAATCTTCGGGTATTGGATCTAATATAACGAAATGGGTTGACAAGTAACAAGGTTATTCTGTTATAATTTGTATTAGTGGTTATATTTTGCTTTGGATATATTATATTCAATTAATTGTTTTGTTTTCTATCAAAATCTACTCCGATTCGTGATGTAAGGCTTCATTACAGTGTTATGACTTAAAAGATTTTGAACATTTTAGGTTTAGTCCCACCTTTTTGCTTTTTCTTATTAAAAAGAAAAAGGTGATAGTAAGCATAGATATAATAGCTGACGGGATCAAAATAAACACAATGATATTAGGAGTGAAAAGAAGACCAAAGTTGCCAGATATGGTAATGGAAGGGTGAAAGTCTATGGGATATAAAACAAAATCGTGGAGATTCAAATATTTGATTGTTTTTTTCCTTACCGCCCTATCATTCGGATACTTTTTCATTGTTTCAATACATAGCACAATGCCTACTAATGTCATTTCACCTTTACCTCTGGAAGAGAGTCTAAATGTGAAAAGATCTTTTCCTCAGGGATGGGGATTTTACAGCAAGAATCCAAAAGAGCCAGCATTTTCGGTTATAAATATAGAAAAAGGAGAGGTAGGTCCCAAATGGCCGAATAACCGGTCTGTGAACTTATTTGGATTAAAAAGATATGGTAGGAGTCAAGGGATTGAGGCTGGAGCTATTAACCAAAATATTCTCGAATCTTCTTGGCGGAAATGTGAGAAAGAAATGATTATTTGCATGAAAGAATCAGAGGTGGTTCAAGAAATAGAAAATCCATTGTCATCTCCCACACTTTGTGGTGATATTGGGTTTGGATATCAAGAACAAGTACCATGGGCATGGAGTAAGAGTAAGATTCTAATGCCATCAAAAATTGCGAGGGTAAGAGTCCTATGCTCGAATCGATAGACAAAAAAATTTTGAATTGGGCAGTGAATAATAATCCATGGACAAACGTATATGCTTTAGCTAGATCCCTTATGGCATTGTCTACAGCGTTAACTTTGGCGATCAACGATGCCCAGACATTTTTCCGACCAGCTAGCGGAATAGAAGAGTATCCAATATGTAGCGAAAGCATAAGTGTTTTCTGTATGATTTCGAATGATTATGCCTACTTAGATCTCCTTCGCTGGTTTTCGGTCGTTATTCTATTTGTTGTTGCTTCAGGGTGGAGACCCAGGATTACGGGTGTGATTCATTGGTGGATTGCTTATAGTTTGAATGTATCTGCGATTACTTTAGATGGTGGCGAACAAGTTTCGGCTGTGCTTACTTTTTTGCTGATTCCTGTCACTTTGACCGATTCGAGAAAGTGGCACTGGGAAAAGCAAAGGCCTAATAAGTTATCCAATAAAGAAGTCCATTCACGTATTATTGCACTTGTTTCGCTTATGGCTATAAGGTTACAAGTAGCTATTCTCTATTTTGACTCAACAGTTGAAAAATTAAGGGAAAGGACATGGATTGAAGGTACAGCGGTCTATTATTTCATGCAGGATCCGATGCTAGGGCTTCCGTCTATGTTACACAAATTGAGTGATCCAATACTAACTTCGCCTTTGGTTGTAATCCCTACCTGGGGGACACTCATTTTACAGGCCGCTTTGTTTGGTGCGCTTTTTTCCCCTAAGAAATATCGGAAATACTTTTTTTTCGGTGCTCTCATGTTTCATGAGGTAATAGCGATCATGCTGGGATTGATTAGTTTTTCCATTATTATGATCGGTGCCTTAATCTTATACCTGTGGCCGCACGAAAAGGAGTTTGCGTTTATCAACAGGATTCTGCTGTACGAAAAAGTAAAGCAGGAGCCTAAAGCTAATTAATCAAAGAGTCGTAGAAGCATGACCATATGTTATCAAGGGGGTGATATTCAAGGGGGAGGGCAGGCCAGTTTTTTCCGCTCCAACACATAGAGCTAATTGACTTGCCTCCTAAATATTTAAAACAGGTCACCAGAAGGAAATCCATTTCTCTGAAAAGAGTAAAAAGGGAGGATAAACTGTGAAAAAAAGCTGGTTGCTTGTCTGCTCGTATTCACATTAGCGGTGATGGGAATGGGTTTGAGTGGCCATACAATTGCTTCGCCATCGGTGGAGAAAAAGTATGATGGTGAAACAATTTTCCGTGGTATTGTATTCGGACAAGGGCCGGTTGCTAGACTGTTTCCGGAAATCTGGCCTGAAAAGTTGTTGGAAAAGGTACGAAAAGACGATAAAGTCAAAACAGTCGCCAATGATATTATGAATAAAATGAAAAATAAGGAACCAAAATATTTCTTTGAGTTTGAAAGAGCGGTATACAGTGGGGATCATTTAAAAGTGGATACTGCTTTAAAAGAAGGCGGAAAGCTACTAACCAAGGTAATTGAGGAAGAAGAAATGAAAAAACCTGTGACAATTGAAGGAGCAGGAACAGGTCAGTGCGTGACGCAAGTTGCATATCTCGTTGTTGCGATCTCCGCTGCAGGTGCGTATAGCCACGCAGTTGTAGCAACGGCTGCTGGAGCTGTCACGGTTTACGCAGCTGTTGTTGCTAAGACTACTTTTTGGACTTCGGCAAAGTCTGAGGAGGATGTAGCCCTGAAACAAGAAATGCTTATCAATAATATTGTCAATAGATTGGCCCAGTAATTTTCGGATAACTAATTCTCTTCAAACCACGGGCTTTTGTGGTTTGAAGAGAATTAATCAAGAAAGGGGATTTCCGTGGTTGAGGCTCCTAAGATCTACATCAAAAAAACGAAATTGGAATGGTTTCACGATATCCTTTGTATATGTTTATTCGTTGGTATTCTATTCTATTTAGCCTATATGTGGCCGACTTTACCAGATCGTATTCCGATTCATTATGATTTACAAGAGCATGCCGATCGTTGGGGAAGTAAATGGTTTACATTACTATTGATTTTAATCAATGTTCTAATTTATATTGGATTCACTTTCATCAGAAGGTATCCTCACAAGTTTAATTACCCTAGTCGTTTAACAAAAGAGAATGCAGAAAATTTTTATCGAAACGCAAACCTAACTATTAGTTGGGTGAAATTAGAAACTGCTATTTACTTCTCGGTATTAGGAAAAAACTTTATTGATTCGGCGGCGAACAAGTCTGATTTTATCAATGCATACGGATTTTTGGTTTGGATTTGTACTCTTGTTATAACGGTTGTGTACTTTCTTATACAACAGAATAGCATTAAATAATACGGAATTTTGAGTTTTTGGCATCTATCGGCGGATTATCTTGCCCTTGTCGATTTCCGGTTTTGTGGTGGTGGGGATCTGGCAATTCACCCAAGTGTGGAATGAGTTTCTGTTTGCCGTCACCCTGACCAGTGCTTCCCAGCATCCGGTGATGGTAGCCTTGCAAAACCTCTCCGGTAGCCAGATTGTCCAGTGGAACATCCAGATGGCGGGAGCGCTCTTAGCGGCATTACCTACTCTGCTCATCTATGTATTGCTGGGTCGCTACTTTATTCGAGGATTGCTGGCAGGTTCCTTGAAAGGATAATCCATAATGGGGTAAATGAGGTCGTACCACACCCACAAACCAGGCGCGTATAAAGGCTTGTGGAGGGATGTGGTACGATTTTTTCTAAGACATTTGAAGAGCTATTACGGTAGTTAGCCCCTTGAAAAGATCATCATATTTCTTGCAGGGGTTGCTCCTGGGGCTTCATCCCTTTATAATAGGATTGAAAACGCTGTCACGCGACCGGAGACATTGGAGAGGTCGTACCACGCCAATCTACGAGCCGTAGTAAGGCTTGTCAAAGGGTGAGGTGCGACCTTTTTTGATTCTTCAGATCTCTCTGGCGATAAAGAATGAAAAAGGAGGAAATGCCTTGGACAGAAAACTCAGAGGAGAATGCTTTGCGGAATTTGTCGGTACTTTTATCCTGATCTTTATCGGTTGCGGCACCGTGGCTGGACGGACTCTCAACGGGGTGGAGATGGGGCAGTGGGAGCTCTCGATCATCTGGGGTCTGGCGGTGACCTTGGCTGTCTATGTGACGGGAGCTGTCTCCGGTGCCCAACTCAATCCGGCAGTCACAGTAACCATGGCTGTTTTTCGTGAGTTTCCCTGGAAGAATGTGATCCCTTACATCGCCTCCCAAGTGGCGGGGGCCTTCGCGGGAGCCGCAGTGGTCTACGGTCTGTATAGAGGGATCTTCGCCCACTGGGAGAAGACGGAACAGGTGGTTCGAGGATCAGCGGAAAGTTTGGAAAGCGCCGGTGTTTTTTTCACTGCTCCAGCTTCGTTTCTTTCCAACTTCGACGCCTTTCTGGTAGAATTCTCTATCACTGCGATCTTGTTGATTGTGATCTTGGCCGTCGTGGATGACCGAAATCCCCTCCTGCCCGCCTTGAACAACCTGGGTCCCCTCGCCATCGGTCTGACTGTGGCTGTGCTCGGAGGATCCTTTGGCACGCTGACCGGCTTTGCCCTCAATCCGGCACGGGACTTTGGCCCGAGACTTTTTGCCTGGCTGACAGGTTGGGATTCCGTGGCTCTGCCTGCAGCGGGAGGATATGCTTGGGTTCCCATTCTCGGTCCGATCCTGGGAGGGTTGGCGGGAGCTTTAGTCTACGATTTCATGGTTCGCCGCTACTTGCAAAAGAAAGAGGAGCTCCCAGTGGGGGAAACCGGGAAGGATACCAGTGCCTGAAGGTCAGGGATGTGAGATGCAAGCGATCTTTGCACCAAGAGACTAGAACGTGGTTTGGTCATTTAGTGGTAATGCGAAGAGACGTCCGCACAACAGGCCCGACTCCTTAGTATGGATTTATTAGACACACCCTAAAGCGGCCCTGGCAAGGTTTGTGCACGATGGGTGCATGGTTGCGGAACAGAATCTCCTCACCCATGGTGAACCAACACGTCAGCTTAAAATGAATTTGTGTATAAGGTGAAAAGAAAGCGGAGGAATCAGATAGAGGAGGAATCGCTTTGGAAAAGGAAACATTTATTTTGGCCATCGATCAGGGAACGACTAGTACCCGGGCGATGATTTTCGATCGGAAGGGGAGTATCCGGGGAATTTATCAGCAGGAATTTACCCAGATGTATCCTCAGCCGGGGTGGGTGGAGCATGATGCAGAGGAAATCTTGGACTCCGTCCGCCAGGTGTTGAAAGGTTTGTTTCAGGAGAGCGAGATTCGGCCGGACCAAGTGGCCGGGATTGGCATCACCAACCAGCGGGAAACAGCTGTCATCTGGGATAAAAATAGTGGCAAGCCCATCTATCCAGCGATTGTCTGGCAGAGCCGCCAGACTGCGGAGATCTGTGAAGAATTGAAACAGCGAGGGTTGGAGAAAACCATCCGTGAGAAAACCGGGCTGGTGGTGGATGCCTATTTCTCCGGAACTAAAGTGAAGTGGATTTTGGATCATGTGGAGGGAGCCCGGTCCCGAGCGAAACGGGGGGAACTCCTCTTTGGAACTATCGACAGCTGGCTGATCTGGAACTTGACCGGGGGCCAGGTGCATGTAACAGACTATACCAACGCTTCCCGTACCCTAATGTACAATATTCACGAGCTGGACTGGGATGATGAGCTGTTACAGATCCTGGATGTGCCTCGTTCACTTCTTCCGAAAGTTCAGCCCTCCAGTAGTGTTTATGGTACCACAGTGGAAAGTGAGTTTTTCGGCCGGCAGGTTCCCATTGCCGGAGTGGCGGGAGATCAGCAGTCGGCACTTTTCGGCCAATCCTGCTTTACTTCTGGCACAGCCAAAAACACTTATGGCACCGGTTGCTTTATGTTGATGAACACTGGAGAGAGAGCGGTAGAATCTTCCCACGGACTCTTGACCACGATCGCCTGGGGTGTGGACGGAAAAGTGGAATACGCCCTGGAAGGAAGCATATTCGTAGCGGGAGCGGCGATTCAGTGGTTGCGTGACGGACTGCAAATTTTGGAGAGTGCACCGCATTCTGAAGTTCACGCTCGTAGACTCGCCTCCAATGAAGGTGTGTATTTGGTTCCGGCCTTTGTGGGCTTGGGTGCACCCTATTGGGATATGGATGCCCGGGGTGCGGTCTTCGGACTGACGCGGGGGACCGGACGGGATCATTTTGCCCGTGCAGCGTTGGAGTCTTTGGCATACCAGACGAAGGATGTATTGAACGCCATGGAAAAGGATGCGGGAATTCATCTACAAGAACTTAATGTGGATGGAGGCGCTGCCCTGAACGACTTTCTGATGCAATTTCAGAGCGATCTGTTGAATGTAACGGTGACGCGACCTACCATCAACGAGACGACTGCTCTGGGAGCGGCCTATCTGGCGGGTCTGGCAGTGGGCTATTGGGAAGACAAGGAGATGATCCGGCAAAACCGAGCCGTGGACGCTCAATTCCTCCCGCAAATGTCTGGCGAAGAACGGACTTCGCTGTATAACGGGTGGAAGGATGCCGTCAGTCGCACGATGACCCGACCGCAAGTGAGAATCTGAGGGTTTTCACCGTCTCCCAAATGAGGTAAACTGAATAATGAACAGATCATACAATTAAACATCTGAGATTTAGGACCGGAGACTAGGAGAGTCCTTCGCCAGGGTGAATATTTACCATCGGTGAGGACTCTTTTTGCATTTTTCAGGGAGGGAGTCGGTGATGATGGGATTTCAAGAGGGGATTCGACGGCATCCCGTGATTGCTGCTGTCCGGAATGAAGAGGAATTGAAGCGGTTGGAGAATTCCAGTCCGCAAATCTGCTTCTTTCTGTTTGGCGATATTAACACGTTGCCTGCCATGGTGAACCAGGTGCGAGGCATGGGTAAACAGGTCTATCTTCATCTGGATCTGACACAAGGTTTTAGCAACGACCGGGCCAGTCTCAAATTTATTCAGAGAGAAATCCAACCGGATGGGGTGGTCTCCACACGGACCCATCTGGTCCGTAACGCCAAAGAAGAGGGATTGTTCGTCATCCAACGCCTCTTTATTACAGATACGATGTCGGTGGAAACGGGAAAACATTTATTGAAGCAATCTAAAGCCGATGCAGTGGAAGTGATGCCGGGGATTGCCCCTGCCTGGGTTTATGAGGAACTCCGTCGAAAACGGGCACTTCCCATCGTGGCCGGGGGGTTGCTAAGGCAGCCCGAGGATGTGATCCAGGCCTTGCAAAACGGTGCCAACGCCGTCTCAGTTAGCGGAGGGGACCTTTGGAACCTGGATATTCAGATGAAATCATCATTCTGAGGAGGATCAGAGCTATGCAATTTTCCGCTCACCATCGAAAACGTCTACTGGAGGAAATGGAATCAGAACCCCTGGATCTCTTGGTGATCGGTGGCGGAATCACCGGAGCCGGGATCGCTTGGGATGCAAGATCCCGCGGTCTTTCCGTCGGCCTCGTGGAAAAGGGAGATTATGCAGGAGGAACCAGTAGCCGTTCAACCAAATTGATTCACGGTGGATTACGTTATTTGAAACAGATGGAGATCCAATTGGTGAAAGAAGTGGGGCGGGAGCGGGCTCTCCTGTATGAACGGGCTCCCCATCTAGTCCTGCCCCGTCCGATGATGCTTCCTATTTATAAAGGGGGGACTTATGGGCAACTGGCCTCTTCCGTTGGTCTCTGGATGTATGATCGGCTGGCAGGAGTCAAAAAGGAAGAGCGGCGGCAGATGCTCTCCCGAGAGGCGACTCTGAAGCGGGAGCCGTTGTTGACAGAACAAGGCCTGAAAGGATCGGGGCTCTATGTGGAGTACCGTACCGACGATGCCCGTCTCACCTTGGAAGTGATGAAGACCGCCTTTTCCCTCGGGGCGAAAACCGTCAACTACGCCGAAGCGGAATCCTTTACCTACGACGGAGACCGGATCACGGGGGCCCAGGTTCGGGATCGTGTCAGTGGTCAGATGTACCAGATCCAGGCCCGAGAGGTGGTAAACGCTGCTGGTCCCTGGGTGGATCAACTGCGTAAACAGGACGGTTCCTTAAAAGGCAAACGCTTGCACCTGACTAAGGGCGTTCATCTAGTGGTGCCTCAGGAACGATTGCCCCTGAAGCAACCCATCTACTTCGATGTGCCTGACGGCCGAATGATCTTCGCTATTCCCCGAGGGAGGATCACCTATATTGGAACCACGGACACCAATTATGACGGGCCGATCGATTCTCCACAGATGACCCCAGAGGATCGGGATTACTTGTTGAAGGGGGTCAACCATATCTTCCCCAGTGTGGGTCTGACGCCAGAGGATGTGGAATCCGGCTGGGCGGGCCTGCGCCCCTTGATCCATGAAGAGGGAAAAAGCCCCTCTGAGCTTTCGCGGAAGGATGAGATCTTTGAATCTCCTACAGGGCTGATCACCATCGCCGGGGGCAAACTGACCGGATTTCGCAAGATGGCGGAACGGGTGGTGGACCTGGTGAACCGGCGGCTGGAACAGGCGGGCCGTCTCTCCTTTACCCCCTGTCGCACTGACCGCCTCTCCATCCTGGGGGGCGGGGATCTAGGCGGAGACGGATTTGTCCATTTCCGGGAAGAGTGGTTGGAGAAATTAAAGGAAGGGGGTCTGTCCGAAGAACGGGCTGATGAGCTGATCCATCTCTACGGCACCCAGATGGAAAAGGTGTGGGAGCGCGCTGACGGATTGGCGGAAAATATCTTGGATGCCCAGTTGCAACATGCAGTGGAAGAGGAGATGACGGTGACCCCTGACGACTTTCTCATCCGACGGAGCGGCGATCTCTACTTCCATCGCCAGCGGGCGGAGGCGGCAGTAGCAGAAGTGGTGGAACGGATGGCCGATTGGTTCCATTGGAGTGAAAGTGAACGGGAGGAACAGGAGTCCCAGGTGCGCCAAGCGCTGGAACAAACCCGACCGCAGCCGGTTTCTGCCGGTGAATAAAAACACAAGGCCCCGGAGCATGGTCTCCGGGGCCTTGTGTTGGATGAGGGTCACCATTTCCGCTCCCGTCTCAAGCGGGCATCGAAGACGAAGGGTCCAAAGGGAAGGAGCGAGGCGATTAAGGCTCCTGCCACTCGTATGAGTGACCAGCCATCTGTTAGGGTGACGTGGGCGACGGCGGCGATATAAAGGACAAACAGGACACCGTGGATCCAACCGACAAGGGTGACCGCTGTTGTGATGTCGGCGAAATACTTCAAGGGCATGGCGATCCCCAGCAAAACAAGGAAGGAGAGTCCTTCGATCAGGCTGACGACACGAAAGCGGCCCAGGGGCGTGTTCAAATGTGGAAGCACCTCCGTTGATTTAGCAGACTCCCCTATTGAAACACAGGACATCGATGCAAATAGGATGTTTTCGTGAAAATACAGCGAAGTTTGCAGAGGAATCCCCCAAGATGTGGAGTTTTAAACCGTTGCTCTGCGCAGTAGCAGATAAGAGACGATCATATAGATGACCGTCGCCCCAAAGGCCCACATAGATAGATCAAATGCTGTATGGTGGATCACCCAGTGGAAGAGATTACCCCACCATCCATAATAAGTGGCGAGGATTCCGCTGGCACTGAAGAGCAAAAACAGGGCGCCAAAAAAAATGTTCAGGATCCGGGTATCATACCGCTTGTAAATGCTGGTGATGACAAAGCCAAGAAAAAACATGTGCACCAAGGCGACAAAATAGATCCACATCTGTTCCCATGGGGCTCCATCATTCAAGTACGGCAAGTAGAAGAAATGCAACTTGAGTCCCCAGGCGTCTGTCATTTCTTCCAAGAGGGAGAGAAGGTACAGGAGGATGGTCGTGACTGCACTGACTAAGATGACTGCCGTCGTCGTGCCCAGGAAAAAATCAGTCCTTCGCATGCTGAAGCTGAGAACGAAGGGAAAGGTTTGCATCAAAGTAACGATCCCGGCTATCAGCATGTAAATATAGATGGCAACGATTCCACCAGTGTAGACGTCTTCTTTACCGCCGGTGAGAAATGCTGTAAACAGATTGATGCCAAAACTAAAGAGCAGGATCATCCATGGAAAGAGAAACCACGACCATTTGTCTTTCACATAAATTCTTATGACACCTTGGAGTGGGTTCATCGGGATTCGGCCACCTTTCCTTCGGATTTTTCTTTTGTCAGGTGAACGATCAGTTGCTGCAGAGATACCGGGGTGAGCTCCAAACCGAGAGTTTCCGCCCGCTTTCGCTCTTCCCCGCTCAGGCTTCCCATGAGGGTGGTGGCAACCAAGCTTCCGAAGGGAGTGCGGTCAATCACTGTTTTCCCCGTCGTGATCGCTTCCACCTTGGATACCGGCCCCATCAAGGTGACCGCCTGTCCGCGAAGGGTGTCGGCTTCCTCATTGAGGATCAGTTTACCTTTTTCGATCACCAGGATGTGCTCCAGGATCCGGCTTACCTCGTCGATCAGATGGGTGGACAAGATCACGGTGCGCGGATGCTCCGTGTAATCCTCGATCAACCGTTTATAAAACAGACTTCTGGCCACGGCATCCAGACCGAGATAAGGCTCATCGAAGATGGTCAACGGTGCGCGGCTGGCGAGACCGATGACGATTCCCAGGGAGGAGCGCATCCCTCTGGACAATTTTTTGATTCTCCGCTTCAGCGGCAGCCGGAAATCTTCCACCAAGGAGTGGGCAAACTCCCGGTCCCAATTGGGGAAGAACGACGAAGCCAGATCCAGCAAATCGGTGATGCGAAAAAGATCCGGATACTTCTGACTCTCCTTGATGAAACAGAGTTGACGGAGTACCCGATGATTCTCATAGGGATCCTCCCCGAACACTTTCACCTCCCCGTTGGTGGCAAACAACTGTGCCGTGAGCAGATGCATGATCGTTGTTTTTCCAGCACCGTTGCGACCGAGCAGGCCGTAGATTTTCCCTGGTTCCAAGGAAAAACTGACCTGATTCACCGCTGTGACGTTTCCATAGGCCTTGGTCAGTCCGTTGACTTCTACCACTTTGTTCATTTGGTTTCAGCTCCTCTCCGAATCATGTCGGCCAATTGTTCCATCGTGATTCCCAGCTTTTCCGCCTCTCGAACCGTGGTCAGGACATACTGTTCAAAAAACTGTTGTTTCCGTTTCTCCAGCAATTTTGCCCGGGCACCTGTGGCCACGAACATGCCGATCCCCCGCTTTTTATATAGAATTCCTTGGTCCACCAACAGAGTGACGCCTTTTGCCGCCGTCGCCGGATTGATCTGGTAAAAGGATGCAAACTGATTCTTGGAAGGAACCTGGGATTCTTCGGGCAGTTCCCTCGCAATGATGTCGTTTTCGATCCGTTCTGCAATTTGCACAAAAATCGGACGGCTGTCATCCATCAAAAACCTCACCCCCGGATCGGTTGATTACCCGTGTAACCAACTATATAAGGTGTGGGATCATCTGTCAATGGGCGTTGAAAGAAATGGGTATCGGTTCACTTGAGCCCTTTTCCCAAATCCATTAGAATGGGTTCATGATGAGTGAAACCAAAATTCGCAGCATGACCGGATATGGTCGAGGGGAATCGGATGCCGCAGGGATTCGATTCACGGTGGAGGCTCGTTCCGTCAACCACCGATTTTTGGAGCTGACGGTGAAATTACCATCTGGATGGGGAGCCTTGGAGGAAGAAGTGAAGAAGCAGGTGCGTCGGTGGGTTCGACGGGGACGGGTGGATGTAACCGTCACCCTGGAGGGGGCCAGGGCCGCCTCCAGGAAGCTGATCGTAGATTGGGAAGCAACAGACTCGCTCCTGCATGCCTCCCAGGAATTAAGAGAGCGGTTAGAGATCTCTGGAGAACTCACCCTCACAGACCTCCTCCATCATCCGGAAGTGCTGAAGGCGGAAGAACAGAAGCCAGATCCTGAAGCATGGCAATCTCCTTTGCTGACGGCGGTGGAACAAGCATGTCAATCCCTGGGTGAGATGAGAAAGCGGGAAGGAAGGGTATTGGCGGAAGATTTGCTGCACCGTACCGAAGTGTTGGCACAAAGGGTGGAAGAAATTAGGTGTCGGGCCCCCCAAGTGGTCTTAGATTACCGCGAAAGACTGGAGGAACGGATCCGGGAGCTGTTGGGCGGGGTCGATCCGGACCCCGACCGTCTGCTGACGGAAGTAGCTCTCTTTGCAGACAAAGCGGACATCCAAGAGGAGGTGACCCGTCTTTCCAGCCATATTGGACAATTCAGGGAGACTCTCCGACAAGAAAAGCCCGTCGGAAGACGTTTGGAGTTCCTCCTGCAAGAGATGAACCGCGAGATCAATACCATCGGTTCCAAGGCAAATGATGCGCAAATTGCAGAAAAAGTGGTCGATTCCAAGAGCGAACTGGAAAAAATGAGAGAACAAGTGCAAAATATCGAGTGAACGGGTTATAATGATTGCGGATGGAGAACAAGATCTTTTTGGATCGAGGAGGGTACTCCACGTTGAGTATCAAACTGATAAATATTGGTTTCGGAAATATTGTGTCCGCTAACCGGATTATTTCGATCGTCAGTCCGGATTCGGCTCCGATCAAGCGGATTATCCAGGAGGCCCGGGATCGCGGGGCATTGATTGACGCCACATACGGCCGCCGCACCCGGGCTGTCATCGTCACGGACAGCGACCATGTGATACTGTCCGCCGTCCAGCCAGAGACGGTGGCCCATCGGCTGGCCAGCAAGGATGCAGCAGAGGATCTGGAAGATTAGAAAGGGAGAGTTATGGGTATTCAAATCAACGGCAAGGGATTGTTGATCGTCTTGTCCGGTCCGTCGGGGGCCGGGAAAGGAACTATTTGTTCCGCCTTGAGACAGCAGGCACCGGAACTGGTATACTCGGTGTCCGCCACCACCCGTCCCCCCCGGGAGGGGGAAGTGGAGGGAATCAGTTATTTTTTTAAATCCCACGACGAATTCAGACGGATGATCCACCAGGGTGAAATGCTGGAATGGGCACGATATGTAGACAATTACTATGGGACCCCACGTAAGTTTGTGGAGGAGCGCCTCGATGAAGGAAAGGATGTGTTGCTGGAGATCGAGGTGCAGGGTGCCAAGCAAGTAAAGGAATGTTTTCCGGAAGCGGTCTTTATTTTTCTGCTTCCGCCATCCATGGATGAACTCCGTGCCCGCATCAAAGGCCGCGGAACGGAGTCGGAACAGGTGATGGTAGATCGGATGCAAGCGGCGCAGGAGGAACTGAACCAAATTCATTCCTATGATTATGTAGTGGTCAACGATGAAGTGGCCCGTGCCTGTCACCACATCCGTTCCATTCTGGTGGCCGAACACCATCGGCGGGACCGGATCTTCAAAGAACAACCTGATTGGTTGGAGGGAATCTGATATGCTCTATCCGTCCATTGATAAATTGATGTCCAAAGCGGACAGCAAATACACACTGGTCATCTTGGCGGCGAAAAGAGCCCGTCAACTCCTGGAGGGTGCCAGCCCCAAACTGGAGCCCCGCTCTCATAAGAATGTGGGTGTAGCCTTGGAGGAGATTGCGGAAGATTACTTGGTATCATCGTCGGAAGCCGACGGGAAGAAAAAATAACAACCTGTTCGGGTTGTTATTTTTTGTCGGAGAGGAGGGAGAACTTTGATAGGAAAACGTATCGTGGTGGGTGTGACCGGCGGAATCGCCGTTTTCAAGGCGGCCGGACTGGTGAGTCAATTGGCTCAGCGGGGGGCAGATGTGCGGGTGATCCTGACTCGCTCCGCCTCCAAGTTTGTCACACCGCTTACTTTTCAGACTTTGTCCCGCAATCCGGTGGCGGTAGATACTTTTGAAGAGCAGGATCCCTCGGTGGTTTCTCACATCGACCTGGCTGACCACGCGGATCTGTTTGTGATTGTCCCTGCCACCGCCAACATCCTAGCCAAAATGGCCCATGGATTGGGGGACGATATGCTCAGCACCACCCTGCTCGCCACCCAGGCTCCCATTCTGATCGCCCCGGCGATGAATGTCCATATGTATCAAAACCCGGTGGTTCAGGAAAATATTCGTAAATTGAAGCAATTGGGCCATCACTTCGTGGAGCCAGCTTCCGGTCCATTGGCTTGCGGTTATGTGGGTCAAGGGCGGATGGAAGAACCGGAGCGGATTTTGGAAGTGATCGCAGAGATGCTGAGGGAGCCGACATCCCTTCTTCAGGGCAAGCGGGTCTTGGTTACAGCGGGGCCTACCCGGGAGCCTCTGGACCCTGTCCGTTATCTATCCAACCGTTCCTCAGGAAAGATGGGATATGCCATCGCTGAGGCCTGTGTCCGGGCGGGAGCGGAAACGGTGCTGGTCAGCGGCCCGACGGAATTGTCCTCGCCTTCTGGAGTGAGACGGGTCCAGGTGACGACTGCCGAAGAGATGTGGCGGGCAGTGATGGAGGAGATGACCGCCTGTGATGTGATCATCAAGGCGGCGGCGGTGGCCGATTATACCTCGGAGACTGTAGCTTCGCAGAAAATGAAAAAATCAGGAGAGCGGATGCAGTTGGAACTGAAGCGGACCCGGGATATTTTGGCAGAGGCAGGCCAGCGGAAAGAAGGTCGCTTTCTCGTCGGATTTGCGGCGGAGACAGAACAGGTGGCCCAACATGCGATGGACAAATTGCACCGAAAGAACTTGGACCTGGTGGTGGCCAATGATGTTTCGCTGCCGGGTGCCGGCTTTGACGGGGATACCAATAGGGTTACGGTGTTTGATGCCGATGGAGAGGTGGTCAGCCTTCCGCAGATGAGCAAAAGGGAAGTGGCGGACCGGTTGGTGGCTCTGATCGGGGAACGATTGCATCATGGATGACCGACAGATTGCAGCGGTGATGGTGGATGTAGCGGCTGACGGTACGGACAAGCCCTTCGATTATCTCATTCCCTCTGAGTTGGAGACGGAAGTCGTGGTCGGTAGCCGGGTCAAGGTCCCCTTCGGACCTCGTAAACGGATCGGCTATGTGATTGATTTTCCCGAAGGTGCGCAAACTCATCGTCTCCGGTCGATTTTGGAGGTGATGGATCTGACTCCGCCTCTCACCCCGGAATTGGTCCAGTTGGCCCGGTGGATGGCCCAGGTGTATCTGTGTCCGTTGATCACCGTCCTGCAGGCGATGGTTCCCGCCGTGCTGAAAGGAAATTACCAGCGGTTCCTGCGCCTGGGCTCCACTTTTTCAGGGGAGGCGTTGCTCCCAGAGGCAGAAGCTCACCTGATCCGCCGGTTGCGGGAGCGAGAAGAGCTACCCCTGGAGGAAGCCATCGGCATGGAAGGGGTGACTCCCTTGTTGATTCGCCGATTGGTGAATGATGGGTGGCTGGAAGTGGAGGAGCGGGTGGGAGATCGGATTACCCGCAAGAAGAGAACTTGGGTGATGCCGGCCCAACCTGCTGACATGTTGCGTAAGCAAGCGGAGTCACTTCCCCCGCAAGCCGTACGGCAACGGGAGCTATTGCATCATTTTGCGGCTCATCCCGAAGAGACTCCCATGCAGGTGCTACTCGCTGATCTGAAGGCTCCCCGATCCGCGGTGGACCGATTGGTGGAAAAGGGACTGTTGCGGCGGGAGGAGAAGGAGGAACTCCGCAATCCCTTCGGGGATCGTTCCTTTGAACGGACTCAACCCCTTCCCCTGACACCGGAGCAAGATCAGGCTTTTCGAGCCATCCTTCGTCCTCTTCAGGCCGAAGAGCATCGTACGCTTCTCCTTCAAGGGGTGACTGGAAGCGGTAAAACGGAGATCTATCTGCAGGCGATCAGGGAAACTTTGAACAGCGGACGGCAGGCGATCGTCCTGGTGCCTGAAATCTCCCTCACTCCCCAGATGGTGAGACGCTTCAAGGGGCGGTTCGGCGATGAAGTGGCCGTCCTACACAGCGGACTCTCCAAGGGGGAGCGCTTTGATGAATGGCGGAAGATCCGCTCCGGGGATGTGAAGGTGGCGATCGGGGCTCGTTCAGCGATCTTCGCCCCTTTCCCACGTCTAGGGCTGGTGGTGCTCGACGAGGAGCATGAGAGCTCTTACAAACAGGAAGAACAGCCCCGTTACCATGCTCGGGAAGTGGCCCGGTGGCGTTGTCAGGAGCACGGGGCCGTACTGGTGATGGGCACGGCCACTCCTTCTGTGGAAAGCTATTTTGGAGCGCGAACCGGACGGTTTGAGTGGGTCACTCTGAAGGAGCGGGTTCACGGCCGTTCCTTTCCCCAGGTAGAAGTGGTAGATATGCGAGAGGAATTGAAGGAAGGCAACCGCTCGATCTTCAGCCGCCCGCTGCGAGAATCCCTGGAGACTTGCGTGGATCGAGGGGAGCAGGCGGTTTTGTTTCTCAACCGGCGGGGTTTTTCCACTTTCGTACTGTGCCGGGAGTGCGGGGAGACGGTGCAATGCCCCCATTGCGACATTTCCCTCACTTATCATCGGACCAATCAAACTCTGCGTTGCCACTATTGCGGATATACCAGCGGAGTTCCACAGGAGTGTCCTTCCTGCAACAGTTCCCACATCCGCTATTTTGGAACCGGTACCCAGCGGGTGGAAGAAGAGTTGGCCCGGTGGATGCCAGGGCTTCGGGTGATTCGAATGGATGTAGACACCACCAGCCGGAAAGGATCCCACGAACGCCTGCTGTCCGCTTTTGGTGCGGGGGAAGCCGATGTACTGCTCGGTACACAGATGATTGCCAAAGGTTTGGACTTCCCTCAAGTGACACTGGTCGGGGTGATCGCTGCCGACACGATGCTTCACCTTCCGGATTTTCGGGCAGCGGAACGCACTTTTCAGTTGTTGACCCAGGTGGGGGGCCGGGCCGGCCGGCACGAAAAGCCGGGCCGGGTAGTGGTTCAGACCTACTCCCCAGAACATTACAGCATTCAGTTGGCGGCGGGACATGAAGGGGAGACTTTCTACCGACAAGAGTGTCTGAACCGAAAGCGACACCGTTATCCTCCCTTTTGTCGCCTGTTCACTCTGCTGTTCAGTCATCGGGATCGAGGGGCATTGATGACGGTGGCTCACCGGTCGGCACAATTCCTCATGTCTCGGTTGCCGGAGGGAGGGGAGGTATTGGGACCGGTGCCGGCTCCGATCCCTCGGATCAAGGATCGGTACCGGATCCAAATCATGATCAAATATGAAGATCATACAGATGAACCAACCGATCTCGTCGAAGCCATGCGTCAATTGAAGGCCGGGTGGAAAGACCCGGAGTTGCGCATCGGTATCGATCGGGAAGGGGTCAGCCTTCCCTTGGACGGGTACCGGTAAGAATCAAGGAGGTTGGAGCCTATGGCCATTCGTAAAATTGTGTTGGTGCCGGATCCCATATTGAAGGAGAAAGCCAGAAGGGTCACGAAATTTAACGAACGTCTGCACAAATTGTTGGATGATATGGCGGATACGATGGTTGATGCTCCCGGTGTGGGTTTGGCTGCTCCTCAGGTGGGCATTTCCAAACGGGTGATCGTCGCCGATGATGGTAACGGTTTGATTGAGGCGGTCAATCCTGAGATTTTTGACAAAGAAGGAGAACAACTGGATCCCCCGGAAGGTTGCCTCAGTATCCCAGGCCTGTTGGGAGAGGTGCGGCGGGCGGAAAAGGTGAGACTGAAAGCCCAGGACCGGCAAGGACAGTTTTTTGAACTGGAAGCTGAAGGGTATCTGGCGCGGATTTTACAACATGAGGTAGACCACTTGAACGGGATCCTTTTCACTGATATTGCAGATCGGGTGTTTGAGCCGAAACAGGAGGAAGATTGATTCATGACGAGTGACATACGGATTGTGTTTATGGGTACACCGGATTTTTCCGTCCCCTCTTTGCAAACCTTGGTTGCAGAGGGGGCCCGGGTGGTAGGGGTCGTTACCCAACCGGACCGCCCCCAAGGGAGAAAACGAGAGCTTACTCCGCCCCCGGTGAAGGTGGCGGCGAGCGAACTGGGCCTGCCGGTGTTTCAACCGGAGCGCTTGCGGAATCCGGAAAATGTTCGCCAATTGTTAGCGTGGGAGCCGGACTTGATCGTAACGGCGGCCTATGGTCAGATTCTGCCTCGGGAGATCCTGGAGGCTCCTGGTTACGGTTGTATCAATGTGCACGCCTCCCTGTTGCCCAAGTACCGGGGGGGAGCACCGATCCATCACGCTCTGATTCAGGGGGAGAAGGAAACCGGGGTGACGATCATGTATATGGTGGAAGCCCTTGATGCTGGTGACATGTTGACCCGGCGTTCTATCCCCATCCAAGCAGAGGATGACGTGGGCACCCTCCATGACAAACTGGCTCAGGTGGGGGCAGAGCTGTTGGCAGAAACGGTTCCGGCCTTGGTGGAGGGAAAAGTGAAACCGGTATCCCAGGATGACAGTCAGGCCACGTATGCCCCTAATATTCGGCGTGAGGATGAGCGAATCGATTGGAGTCGCAGTGCTTTGCAACTGGTGAATCAGATCCGGGGCTTGCGACCCTGGCCCGTAGCTTTCACTCTCTGGAAGGGAGAACCGCTGAAGATCTGGCGAGCGGAGCCGGCTTCCGTAAGGGAAACTGCAGCTCCAGGAACGGTGTTGTCCCAGACGCAAGAGGGTGTGTTGGTTGCTACGGGAGAGGGCGGAGCGCTTCGCATTCTGGAACTTCAGCCAGCGGGCAAACGCCGCATGACGGCAGCGGAATTTTCCCGAGGTCGTCAGATGGAGCCGGGGGAAATTTTAGGGTGATGAAGAGATCAGATGCTGCTAGAGACGTGGCCTTAGATGTCCTGATCGCCGTGGAGGAGAAGGGAGCCTACAGTAATCTGCTTTTGAATGAGCGGTTGAATCGAAGCACGCTTTCTCCACGGGACCGGGGGCTAGCCACGGAACTGGTGTATGGGACGTTACAGCGGAAAAATACTTTGGATGGGATATTAAATCAGTTGGTGAGAAAAGGGGTGGACTCCCTGGACCCCTGGGTGCGTCACCTGCTCCGGCTGGGTATCTATCAACTCCGGTTTTTAGACAGGGTTCCGCCCCGAGCTGCTGTCCATGAGACCGTGGAGATTGCTAAAGCACGGGGCCATCGGGGAATTCCGGGCTTGGTGAATGGGGTGTTGCGTTCCTATCTGCGACGCCAAGGGGAATGGGAGTTGCCTGATTCACCGGAAAACGTGACCGATCTGGCTTGGGTTACTTCTCATCCGGAGTGGTTGGTGCGCCGATTGGTGGAGGTCTACGGACTGAAGACCGCCGAAAGCGTGCTGAAAGCCAATAATTGCCCGCCGAGGCTGTCTGTCCGAGTAAACCCCCTGCAGGGAGATCGTGAGAAGGTGGCCCGCCTATTACAGGAAGAGGACCCCCGATTACAAATCGAAGTTTCCCCACTCTCGAAACAGGGGCTGACTCTGACAGGAGGCAATCCTGCCTCTGGCCGTCTGTTTCGGGAGGGGTGGTTTACCGTCCAGGATGAAAGCTCGATGCTGGTGGGCGAGCTCCTCGCACCCCAACCTGGGGAGCGGGTGCTCGATGGGTGTGCCGCCCCAGGTGGGAAGACAGGACATCTGGCTGAACGAATGGAAAACCGAGGCACTCTGCTGGCTTGCGATGTCCACCCTCACAAGGTGAAATTGATCAAAAACCAGGTGCACCGATTGGGTTTGTCCATAGTAGAAGTACGACAGGCGGATTTGCGGGAGTTACCGGAGATAGAGGAAGTTCAGTTTGATCGGGTGTTACTGGATGCTCCCTGTTCCGGTTGGGGAGTGATTCGCCGGAAACCGGATATCAAATGGTCCAAGAACCTGCAGGAGGTGGACAGCCTCCGTCAGCTCCAGGCCCAGTTGCTGGAAGCTGCGGCCCAGTTGGTGGCTCCTGGTGGAACCTTAGTTTACAGTACTTGTACCCTGGAACCGCAAGAGAACTGGGAACAGGTGACCGCTTTTCTCAGGAAACATCCCCATTTCCAAGGGGACTCCACCTTGGTGGACATGCTGCCCGCCCCCGTGCGGGAAAAAGCGCTGATCGGGGACGGATGGGTGCAGATCCTGCCCCATCATTTTGGGAGTGACGGATTTTTTATCGCACGGATGATCAAGGAGAAATAAAAGAGATCAGGGTTGCCGATGAACCGGAAGACGGGTGGTGGCAGGGAGTGTGCCGTCCCGGTACGACCGGGAGCGTAGCGAAACCTAGTGAGACTTGGGCGTGTCTGGTAATTCAAGTTTCCGAAGGAATGTGAGACACGTTGTGAGAACAAGAGAGGGAGGGTGGGGTTTCACATGGAGTGACTTTGGCTCGTAAGAACTTTGGCACGAAATGTGAAACCCAAGCCCGACCGCCTTCAAAGGCAGTAAATCACAACACTTCTAAAACAGGAAAAGATACGGGATAAAAAGGGAGAAGCGTGGAACGGGTCAACCGGAATATATACAAAGCGGTGATTCCTTCCATGGATATGGACTTTGTTTTGAAAATTATCATTGACAAGCCTTGGTTGGCCTATACTTTGCTCGGGTTTGCTACTCTTCTGGGAGGGATCATTCTATGGAGAGCCAAAAACGGAGACTCGGTTTCTGTTTTTGGCTTGAACCTGCAATCCAACTCCCGATTGATGGAATTGGAGAAAAAGGTTCGCTCCCTCGATGAAGATAGCAAACAGAAAACCTATGTCATCCAATCGATCAGCACCCTAGCGAGGGAAATCTCTCTGATCCTGTCCCAGCCGAACCAGGATTTCGGGGAGCACCGAAAGTATGTATACAACTATTTATTGTCCTCCCTTATGGCCGCGATGTCGGTGAATAAGGGGAACAATCCCAAGGTCTGCATTTTCACCGATGCGGGGGACGGCACCTTGAAAGTGCATGAAGCGGCGGCTCACAGTCCAGACGGGATGCGAAAATTGCGGCTATCCATCGCCGATTCCGCCGCCGGTTACACCTTCCAGACCGGGGAGCCCTTCTTTTCCGGGGAAATCCATACGCCGGGCAGCCGCTTTAAGATTCATCCCAAGGCGCAAAACACCTACCACTCTTTGATCTGTGTCCCGATCTCGATCGGGGATAAAGTTCTGGGCGTCCTCAGTGTGACCGGGGATGAAGAGCGTTCCTACACGGAAGATGAGAAAATGTTTCTGCTCGCCTTTGCCAATGTATTGTCCCCTCTGTTGCATCTGGAACTGTCCCGAAAAACGAAAGAGTGATGCCAACCGAGACCCGGGGTGACCCCGTCGGGTCTTTTTTGTTTGGGCATATGGATTTCTATGGAATAAAAGGTATAATTTTCGGATGTCGGGGGAGTTTAACGGTTGTGGTGATGCACATGCGAAAAGGTTGGCAACGCCGGAAAAGCCTGAAAAAACAACAACAACTGGAGGAGCGGTCCCAAGAGAAGCTGAATCAGAAATTAGATGAGGCTCCTATTTTCCCTGATGTGAAGAAAAACGCGGAATTTATCAAGAATCTCCTAGGGGACAGTACCGATCTGATCACGCGATGGTTCACCATCCAATACACCCCGGATCGACGGGCGGTGGTGATGTGCATCGATGGGCTGGTGGATAAAAAAACGATAGATCAATCGGTTCTCCGCCCGTTGATGATCAAAGGGGAAGAGATCCGGACCAAGGAAGATCTGTGGAAGATTGCCTATGAGAGTCTGGTTCAGTCGGAGGAAGTCAAAAAAGTCTCCCAGCTCAAGGAGATGGTCGGCTCCCTGCTGTCCGGGGATGCCATCCTGTTTGTGGACGGTTACAGCGAAGGGCTGGTGATCGGTGTCAAAGGATGGCCGCAACGGGGGGTGGAAGAGCCCCGGGCGGAATCCGTGGTCCGGGGATCCCGGGAAGGCATGACCGAAACCCTGCGTGTCAATACCGCCATGATTCGCCGGCGTCTCCGGGATCCGGATCTTCGGTTGAAAGATTACAAGATCGGAAAGCGGACCAAAACCGGCGTCGCCTTGTTGTATATCGAAGGAATCGCCGATGATGCGGTGGTCAGGGAAGTGGAGCGGCGACTGTTGGAGATCGATATCGACTCGGTGCTGGAGAGCGGGTATATCGAAGAGATGATCGAGGATTTCACATGGTCGCCCTTTCCCCAGATTCAAAACACGGAGCGTCCCGACTCCGTGGTGGGCCATCTCCTGGAGGGGAAAGTGTGCATCCTGACCGACGGCACTCCCCACGCTCTGATCGCACCGGCGGTGTTCACCCAGTTCTACATCAGCCCGGAGGATTATTTTGATCGTTTTATGATCGCCACCTTTCTTCGTCTGTTGCGGGCGGCTGCTTTTTTGATCGCTCTGTTATTGCCCACACTCTATATCTCTTTCGTCTCCTTCCATCCGGAGATGATCCCGCCCCGCTTGGCTATCGCGCTGGCGGCGGGGAGATCCACGGTTCCTTTTCCCTCGATTGTGGAGGCGATGACGATGGAGTTGAGCGTGGAGATATTGCGGGAAGCCAGTATCCGCCTTCCCGGCCCCATCGGTCCCACCATCGGGATCGTCGGCGCGCTGGTGATCGGGGACGCCGCGGTGACAGCGGGGGTTGTGTCGCCACTGATGGTGATCGTGGTCGGGTTGACCACCATCAGCTCCTATGCCAACCCCAGTTACAATGCGGCGATCTCGTTGCGATTGCTGCGCTTTCCCCTAATGATCCTGGGTGCCCTTTTCGGTTTGTACGGAGTGGTGGTCGGGCTGTTACTAATGTTGGCCCATCTGGTGAAGCTTCGCTCCTTCGGCGTCCCCTATATGGCTCCCATTGCGCCTTTGCGCTGGAAGGACTTGAAAGACACCCTGATTCGGGTTCCCTGGCGGTGGATGGACAGACGTCCCACATTTTTTCGTCCGGAGGATCACCAACGGGAAGAGGGAGGAAATTCGCCATGAACCGAAACCAACAGCAACTGAATCAATCGATTTCCCTCTACCAAGGATACGCACTGGTCATGTCCACGCTGATCGGGGTGGGGGTTCTCCAGTTCCAACGGGGCATTGTTCAAGAGGCGGGACCCAACGGAGTGTGGACGATATTGATCGGCGGATTGACCCCACTGGCGGAGGCGGGGCTGATCACCCTGTTGATGAAGCGTTTTCCCGGTAAAAATATTGTTCAACTCACCCGTGATCTGTTGGGAACGGACAAAAATCCCCGCTTAGGAACCTGGTTGAGCCTTCCCTTCCTGGGGGCTTTAAGCATTTTTTGGCTGGTGGCGACGGCGATCGTAGCCCGCACCTTTGGCGAGGTGCTGATCAGTGCGATCTTGCCGAGGACCCCGATGGATGTGATCATTGGAAGCTTGATTATCTCCGCCACTATTGTAGTAGCGCAACGGCCACAGGTCATCGCCCGTTTCTGTGAATTTTGTTTGCCGATTCTTTTTTTACCAAGCCTCATCATCCTCCTAACCCTGGTTCAGGGGATGGAGTTGGAAAATTTTCTGCCGCTGTTTGAACTGGATGGGAAGCAGTTGCTCCACAGTGTGTTAACCTCCTCCTTCCCTTTTGCCGGGGCCAGCGTCTTATATATCTTCATGGGTTACTATCAGCAGCCGAAACAGGCGCTGAAGCCCCATCTGCTGGCGGTGTTCACCGTGATTATCGGATATTGGGTGACGATGGCCACAGCGATCGGGGTATTTGGACCTCATGAGCTGACCACGCTGATGTGGCCCACCATGGACCTGGTCAAGCAGGCGGAGGTGCCGGGGCAGCTCTTGTCCCGATTGGAATCTCTCATCCTGTCGATTTGGGTGGTGGCGGTGTTCACCACGATGATGACCGTGTTTGGTGCCTTTGTGGACCTGGGTGTCACCCTGTTCAATCTGAAGGAGCGCCACCACAAATGGCTGGCCTGGGGGACGGCTCCCATCCTCTATGGTTTGGCCCTCTGGCCTTCCGATCTGCAGCAGTTGTTCAAGTGGGCGGATCGGGGAGGGTTGTATGGATTTATTACCTCCTTCTCAGTGGCGCTGATTCTGTTGGGAATCGCCTGGTTCCGGGGAAGAAAGGGGAGTAAATCTGATGTATCCTCCTCTGCGTAACCTTCTTTTCTGTCTGTTGTCGGTCAGCCTGTTGGGCGGATGTTGGGACGCTCGGGAGATTGAGGAGCGCACCTCGGTTATTGCCCT
Organism: Kroppenstedtia sanguinis; assembly: GCF_050433445.1. Taxonomy (NCBI): domain Bacteria; kingdom Bacillati; phylum Bacillota; class Bacilli; order Caryophanales; family Thermoactinomycetaceae; genus Kroppenstedtia; species Kroppenstedtia sanguinis. Next base: position 45,323 of record NZ_JBNPXF010000003.1, read on the forward strand.
TGGTTTTGATAAACATCCCGCAGGCTATGAGATTTCAGTTCAGGTGCCCATCCCTCTTAAAATCGTCGGTTCCGGAGGCGGAGGCGGAGGCGAGAGCGGTCAGAATGCGGTTCATGTCTTCAAGGGTACGGGAAAAACTGTCTCTGATACACTGGATGATATTCAAAATCAGACGAACCAACGGCTGTTTTACGGACAAACCCGATTGCTTATAATTGGCGAGGAGGTGGCCAAGGAGGGGATTGGCAGAGTGGTGGACGGTTTGAAGCGACACCCGGAAGTCCGGCGTCACCAGTGGCCTTTGGTGGTGAAGGGAAAGGCCAAAGACGCCATGAAAGCCAACCCCAAACTGGAACAGATCCCCATGGAATATATCGTTACGTTGGTGGAAAATGGTGTTCGGATAGGCAAGTATAATGACGAAGATTTTGGAAAGACACTGATCAACTTGTCCAGTCCGGCCAAACATCCAGTGATGAATTTTATAGAAATCAGTCCGCAGCTGATCGAATGGAAGGGGTTGGCTGTTTTTAATAAGGGGAAAATGGCGGGGCGCCTGTCCCGTGAAGAGAGCGAGCCGATGTTGCGTCTGCGGAACAAAGAGAAGGGAGAGACCGTCAACGTTCCCTGCGGAGGAAAAAAAAGTGATCTAAAAGTCGTGTTCCGGGCCAAGGAAATGAGTCGGAAGATCCAGGTGAAACAGCGGGAAGGACGCCTCCCCGAGATCCATGTTCACATCAAAATGAAAGGGGACATCATTGAAAAAACCTGTGCCAAATATGATTTGAGTCAACCGGGCATTTACAAAAAAATGAATCGGTGGGTAGCCGACAGATACGAACTGACGACCCGGAAAACCATCCGAAAAATGCAGAAAGAACTCAAGGTGGATGCTTTTCATTTTGGAAACATGATTCGGGCCCACCATCCAGATCTGTGGAAAAAATTGGATTGGAATCGTGATTTTCCCAACGTTCCGATCCGGGCCACCTATGAGGTGCAAATCCGCCGCACTGGATTGGAATTCAAGTAAAAAGCATACAAAAAAGCGAAGGCCTAGACTAGGCCCTTCGCTTTTTTATTCTAGTGCCCCCTCAGAGAACATTGTGTGGAAAATCACAGAAAGGTAAGGATGGTGGGGATTTGATTCGCCTTTGCGCTCTTTGCAAGAGATCGGGGCCGCCCCACCATCCTGCCTCCGCCTTGCTGAAAAACAAGATCAAAGTTGTCTTAAGGAGCACTAGATCATGGGAACCCGGGCCATGGCTGCGGAGACCGGATCCCGGGCGGCGAGATCGGATCGATTTACATCCTGCAACCGGTTCTTTCCCAGAGCGATTGCTGCCAATTTCATTTCCGCCACGGAGGATCGGAGATAGAGAGCCACAGATTTGGCTCCTTCCTCTACATCCAACTTTTCTTTCAGGTCTCCATCGTACAAGACAAACTGAGTGGGAGGTTCCCAGGGAAGGGCTTTTTGACTCCCTTGGTCATGACTGGCCGCGAAGACGACCGCCGATCCGAGAGCTACTGCATCGGCTCCCATGGCCAAAGCTTTCAGGTAATCTCCTGGAGTTTTGAGCCCTCCGGAGATGATAAGGCTGATCTGATCCTTTTTCCCTTTTTTTTCGAGGTAATCGGCAGCCCGGGCCAACCCCATAATCGCAGGCAAACCGAATTCATCCTGCAAAATGGGGGGAGTTCCTTTGGTTCCTGCCTGGGCTCCGTCCAGAGTGATAAAATCGACGCCGGCGGCCACAGCGATCTCCAGGTCTTGTTCGACGCGCCCGGGGATCAATTTCATACCGATGGGGACCCCACCTGTACATCGACGCAAGCGGTCGATGAGTTTTTTCCAATCCTGTTTACGATGGATGCCCGGCATGCGGCTAAGGATTTCCGCTGTGTCATCCGGCTGCAGTCCCATCAATTCCATCGCTCGTCCCTTGAGATGAGAGGCGGGCACTTGACTGGGGGTTCCAGCAGAGGCCCCCTGTCCGATGTGAACTTCGATCATATCCGCCTGCTTCAGAATTTCGGGATCTTTGGCCCATTTCGCTCGGCTGTATTGGAGGATCAGTTTGTCGGCGTATTTTCGTTCTTCCGGCAGGAAGGGGCCTTCTCCTCCATTGGTGGCGGTTCCCGCCTGGGTGGCACCTTTGGCTAATGCCAATTTTAGCTGTTCGCTGACGCCGATTCCGAAGGCCATGCCGCTGACCATCAGCGGGATTTCCAATTCCAAGGGTTTTTTGGCACAAGGGCCGATCACGGTGCGGGTCTCAATGGCCTGACCTTCCGAGGTGGGTAATCGATCTAACTGACAGGGAAGAAAGGTTAATTTTTGAAAATCGGGCATCTTTTTCGGACTTCCCAGGGGACGTTTCACCATGACTCCCTCTTGAGCCCGCATACTGTTTTCGATCAGGGTCTGGGGAGAGATATGACGGGTAAGGATGACCATTTCCCACAGATTATTGGGAAAAGGATCGGTTTCAATCACGGCTACTGCCTTTCTAAAAAGCCTTTTGATCAGTGGCCGGGCGCAGATGGCTATCCCTGCAATAAAGAGAAGGAGGGCAGCAAGAGCCCCGCTGAAGGATGGGATCCACCCCATGGCTGACACCTCTTTTTTCGAGTGATGTCCTTAAGGTTCCCAAAGATAGAATGGGTAAGTCATGATTCAATCGACTGGGGGCCATAATATACCGGGAAAGGGATCGAGAGGAGGTGCCCAGTTGAATCATTTTTGGCAGGGGTTTGCGGTAACATTGCCAGCTGTGATCCTCATGGCGATTCTGACAGTTCTTTTGGCCCGGAACGTCATCAAATGGATTTTTGGGTCGGTTCTTCGCTTGATCCTGACGGAGACCTATTCCAGGAATTTGATGGAGATCTTCTCCTCTGGGAGACGATATCACACGCAAAATATCGTGGAAATGGCGCTTCGATCGGAAACGGATCAAGCGATTCAGCGTTCGCTGGGAACGCCCTATCCCGAAAAAGGATGGGATCGGGTGATGTTTTTGCCAGCGCAGCTGGCGGTGATGCCCACCAAAGAACATGTGAAAATCGACACCCGGACGGTGATCGGTCCCCGTGCTCCGCACCCTTTGAAGCTGGAGATTCCATTGTTAGTGGGTGGACTGGGACCGGGACCGACTTTGAGCAAGCCAATGAAGAAAGCGCTTGCCAAAGGAACCCGGGCGGTGGGTACGGCAACCCATACCGGGGAGGAACCCCTGACGGAAGCCGAGGGGAAAGAGGCGGACAAGGTGGTAGTTCAATACGGACGGGGGGACTGGACGCAACCACCGAAAACGTTGGAACAGGGCGATATGATCGAGATTGTGGCTGGAAGCGGGGCCACATCGGGGACTCCCTTTACCATCCCGAAGCTACCGGGAAACATGCGACAATTGTTTGGACTTCAACCGGGGGAGGCTTTGAAAATCCATTCCCGGGTGCCTGGAGTCAGTCAGTCCGAAGATTGGTCGGAGCTGGTGACCCGGTTGCGGGAGGTGGGCAAGGGAGTTCCAGTGGGAATCAAACTAATTCCCTCCCGGATCGAAGACGATTTGGCCCAGGCCCTGGATGCTGGAGTGGATTTTATCACCATCGACGGGATGGGCAGCGGGGTCCGGGAGTCGGCTCCAATCCTGCAGGATGATTTCGGCTTGCCGACGATTCGTGGATTGGTCCGGGCAGTTCGTTACCTGGAGAAACATTTTGCCCGACATCGGGTGAGCCTCATCGTCTCTGGAGGGCTCTCCACCCCTGGAGATTATCTGAAAGCGCTGGCTTTGGGTGCTGATGCAGTGGCACTGGATCTTCCGGTGGTGATGGGAGCGGTGCATACGCAAATCACCCAGGTGTTGCCTTGGGAGCCACCCTCGGGACTGATCTGGTATGATGGCAAATTTACTGACCGACTGGATGTGGACCAGGCAGCAGAAAGTGTGGCCAATCTGTTTAAATCTTCTGTGGAGGAGATGAAGTTGGCCACGATCGCCCTGGGAAAAAAAGCGTTGAAGGAGGTCAACCGAGAGGATTTGACGGCGCTGGATCCACTGGCGCAGGAGATGACGGGTTTGCCCTTGGCTTATGAGGAGGACCCCCGGTTATGAGGAGAAGGGATGTCCGGAGCGGCATCCTTCTTTTTTTAAAGAAGGTTTACAAGACAAAAGTTTTTTTCCGTTGGATAAACAGGTATAATCGGGGGTGAAGGGCCAAAATCAGCCAAAATGGTTACTCCACCCCAAAAAGGGGGATTTACAACGCAATCTCTTTTCTTTCCGGCTTGGTATTGATATAATGAGGAAAGTTTTGAGGAATGATTTGACTTTATAACAGGAGTTCTATCCAATGCAACTAAACGCCTATGACTGGTCCTATGCGGATTGGAAAAAATGGATGAAAGGGGTGGGAGAACCTGCCTTCCGGACCGACCAAGTGATGGATTGGCTGTATGTGAAGCGGGTTCCTTCCTTTGCCGACATGACCAATCTCTCCCGTGGGTTGCGAGAGCGGTTGGAGCGGGATTTCCTATTGAAACCTTTGGAAACGCTCACGGCTCAGGAGTCTGCCGACGGGACGATCAAGTTTTTGTTTCAACTGGTTGACGGCCATGCGATCGAAACGGTGATCATGCGGCATAACTATGGCAACAGTGTCTGTGTTACCACCCAGGTGGGATGCCGAGTCGGATGTACATTTTGTGCCTCCACTTTGGGTGGGCTGAAAAGGGATTTAAAGGCTGGAGAAGTGGTGGCCCAAGTGGTTGAAGCCCAACGTTACCTGGATCGATGGGGGGAGCGTGTTCATTCTGTTGTGATGATGGGCATTGGTGAACCTTTTGAGAACTACGATGCCTCCGTGCAATTTATGCGGGTGATTCAGGATGAAAAGGGTTTGAACCTCGGTCAACGTCGGATCACGGTTTCCACTAGTGGAATCGTGCCTTCGATTTACCGCTTCGCCGAGGAAGGTTTGCAAGTGGGGTTGGCGATCTCTCTCCATGCACCGAATCAGGCGCTGAGAAAGAAGCTGATGCCGGTCAGTTATCGCTATCCCTTGGAAGAGTTGTTGGCAGCCTGCCGCTACTATGTAAAGAAAACCGGACGTCGGCTCACTTACGAATACGCTCTGATCGGTGGGAAGAATGATGCTCCGGAACAGGCTCATGAACTGGGGAAACTCCTGGAAGGGAGTGGTTCGCTGATCAATCTGATCCCAGTGAACTATGTTCCCGAGCGGAACTACACTCGGACCCCCAGGAACCGGATTTTCAAGTTTCGGGATATTCTTCAATCCTACGACCTGAACACGACTATACGCCGGGAGCATGGCAGCGACATCGAAGCGGCCTGCGGGCAACTGCGGGCCCAACATCTAGGGTTGGAACAACAGACGGTCTGACCTAGTCGCATCGTGTGAATTGGAATTGAACAGGGAAAGGAGTCACCGGTATGGAAAAGGCATGGCTTACCCACGAAGGACGGGTGCGGGAGCACAATGAAGACAGTGTGGGCCTTTTTCAGTCCGACCACGGGGTTCCCGTGGCCGTTCTCGCTGACGGCATGGGCGGGCACCAGGCCGGTGAGGTGGCCAGCCGCACGGCAGTTCAGGTGATCCAGCGGGAGCTGGGCGGTCTCACTCCCGGAATGGGGACTGAAGAGCGGCGGGAATGGATGTTGAAGGCAGTGACGGCAGCCAATCGCGAAATCTATGAAATGGCCAGCCGAAACAAAAGTTACAAGGGAATGGGAACGACGGTGATCGCAGCCGTTCCGAGAAAGAAGGAAGTGACTCTGGCCCATGTGGGGGACAGCCGTGCCTATCTCCTGCATGAAGATGGCCTCTATCAACTGACAGAGGATCACTCTCTGGTCAACGTGCTGAAAAAGCACGGCGGGATCACAGAGGAGGAGGCCAAAGTCCATCCCCAGCGAAATGTGATCATGCGTTCCGTAGGAACCAATGAAGAGGTGGAGACGGACCTGATCGTCACTCCCTGGTACCAAGGGGATACGCTCTTGATCTGCTCCGACGGGCTGTGTGATATGGTGCCCGTCGATGTGATCGGAACCATTCTCACCTCTTCCCTTCCTCTCCGCGAGCAGGCGAACCGCCTGGTGGAGAGTGCCTTGGAAGCTGGAGGAAAGGATAATATCTCCGTGATTCTGTTAAAAAACGATAACCGTATAAATAAAAGTGACTGAGATAGAGATGGAGAGCGAGGTGAGATGACAGTGGAAGGCAGAAAATTAGGCGGCCGCTATGAAGTGATCAGCCGGATTGGCGGTGGGGGTATGGCGGTGGTGTACAAAGCGCGGGATGTGCTCTTGAATCGCCATGTGGCTATCAAAGTGCTCAACGAGTCCCTCAGCAACGATGCGGAATTTGTGAAACGCTTCAGCCGGGAAGCGCAGGCCGCTGCTAGTCTGTCCCATCCCAATGTGGTCAATGTGTATGACGTGGGTCAGGAAAACTATACTCACTATATTGTCATGGAGCTGGTGGAAGGGCCCACTTTGAAAGAATACATTCAACAGTACAGCCCTCTGACACCGGAAGAGATTGTGTCCATTGCATCTCAGATCTGTGATGCCTTGGCCCATGCCCATGAAAACCAAATTGTCCACCGGGATGTCAAACCCCACAATATCCTGCTGGGGTATAACGGCCGAGCTAAAGTGACCGATTTCGGGATCGCTCGGGCGTCGACTTCTTCCACGATCACCCAGGCGGGCTCCGTGATGGGGTCGGTTCATTACTTCTCTCCGGAGCAAGCCCGGGGCGGGTTGATCGGTCATAAATCGGACATTTATTCACTGGGTGTGGTCCTGTATGAGATGGTAACCGGACGTCTTCCCTTTGATGGGGACTCCGCCATCAGTATTGCCATGAAACATCTACAGGATTCAGCGGAAGATCCTGCAGAGTTGAATCCCGATGTGCCCCCGGAAATTCACCGGATCATCCGCAAGGCGATGGAGAAGGAGCCAGACCAACGGTTTGAGACAGCCCTGGAGATGAAACAGGAGCTGGATGCGGTTTTCCGTTATGATCGGATGGAGGAGCAGCGGCTTCGAACGGATCGCCATGAACCTGCTGCAGCCAAGCCCTACGCCGCCGCCGGAGCCGCCTCCTCCGAAAAAGGGAAAGGTGACTCACAGACGACACCCACCCAGGTGGGCGATCAAACGATGGCCAACCTGGAACGGCTCCGTAATGTCCCGGCGGACAAGAACAAAACGGTGCTGGAACGGACGGTCGTCTGGCTGGAGAACGCACAAGCCAACATGCCCTGGTGGCAGAAGATTCTCTTTGGATTGTTCACCTTGATCGTCATCGGAGCCTTGGCTATTTTCGCCTTTGACCAGGTGATGGGCTGGATGGGCAAAGGTAATGAGGAAGTTCAAGGAGAACAGAAAAAGGAAACTACTCCTGTGGAAGTGGCAAAGGTGATCGGGATGGGTGCCGATGAGGCGGAGGCCAAATTGAAGAAGTTGGGGTTTCGAGTGAAAGTGGAAACCGGGGACACTACTCATTTCGGAGCGGAGTACGACACGGGGAAAATCTATAAACAGTCTCCTGACGCAGGGGAAAAAGCCGTTCCCAAGGAGACGGAAGTGGTCCTGAACAAGAACCCGGAGATGTTTAAGGTGCCGGATGTCAGCGGGGTCTGGCAAACTCGAATTGAGGGACAGTGGGCACAAGAACACGGCTATACTCCAAAACTAACCTTTCATGGAGGATCGGGGTATACAAGGGGACAAGGAATCACGTCCCGGCCCAAAGCCGGGCAATATTGCCCCAAGGGGGGCACGTTGCATGTGTGGATCCAGACAGCGGGCCAAAACAACCCACCTCCCGAGCCCAAAGAAATCTATCCGTGAATGAAGGGTACACTTGCAAAAGATTGCAATCATCTCTGGTTGATGACAACCCAATATTTAGATCATAATGAGAACGAGGCGACTGCCTCGTTTCCTTTGTGTTCAGGACCTAAAAAGGAGGGAAGCTATGGCGGAGGGGCGAATTGTGCGAGCTGTCAGCGGATTTTATTATGTGCGGTCTCCTGAAGGAGATGTACAGTGTCGAGCCCGGGGAGTCTTTAAAAAGAAGAAAGAATCTCCCTTGGTGGGAGACTGGGTGACCTATGAGGAGACGGATCCCATGGAAGGGGTGGTGACTCGGATCCACCCGCGGTCGACGGAGCTGTTGCGGCCTCCAGTCGCCAATGTGGAGCAGGCGGTGGTGGTGGGTTCCCTGGGGCAACCTGAGTTTCAGCCGGAACTGCTGGATCGATTTCTGGTCCATGCAGAGCGAGAAGGGCTGGCGGTGCTGATTCTGCTCACCAAGCGGGATCTGCTGGAAGATGAGGCAGAGGTGGAGCGAATCCAGTCTATATACACACCGGCAGGATATAGGGTGCTCCCCACCAGCGTCCGCACCGGAGAGGGGATCGAAGCGGTAAAAGAGGCCTTGCGGGATCAATTGTCTGTCTTTGCCGGCCCCTCGGGGGCGGGGAAATCCTCCCTCCTGAATGCGGTGTTGCCCGCGGCGGATTTGCAAACCGGGGAAGTGAGCAAAAAACGGGGCCGCGGCCGCCACACCACTCGCCATGTGGAGATACTCGACCTTCCTGGCGGAGGACAGGTGGCGGATACCCCTGGTTTCAGTCAGCTCTCCTTCGGAGGGATCGAGGCGACGGAGCTGGGAGCTTGTTTCCCAGATTTGACTGCAAGGGCTCCCGACTGCCGCTTTCGGGGTTGTCTCCATAAGAATGAACCCGGCTGTCGGGTGAAGGAAGCGGTGGAAGAGAAGGAGATTGACGAGCGCCGTTATCGGAACTATCTACAGTTCCTGGAGGAAATCAACGAGCAACGGAGGTATTGAACCATGGTAAAAATCGCACCGTCCATCCTGTCCGCCGATTTTTCACGTTTGGGAGAGGAGATTGCCGATGTAGAACGGGCTGGAGCAGATTGGATTCACGTCGATGTGATGGACGGCCATTTCGTGCCGAACCTAACGATCGGCCCCTTGATTGTAGAGGCGATTCGCCCCTGGACGCGCTTACCTCTGGATGTTCATCTGATGATTGAAGAGCCGGACCAGTATATTCCTTCCTTTGCCCGAGCGGGGGCCGACTGGATCTCCGTTCATCAGGAAGCCTGTCCCCATCTGCACCGCACTATCCACTTGATCAAGGAACAGGGTGTCAAGGCGGGAGTGGTACTCAATCCAGCCACCCCGGTGGAGGTGTTGCAACCGATCTTGCCGGATCTGGATCTGGTGCTGTTGATGACCGTTAACCCTGGTTTCGGGGGGCAAGCCTTTATCCCTGGGGTACTGGATAAGATCCAGCGAGTACGGCAAATGTTGGAGGAGGCCGGGCTCTCCGGTGTGGAGCTGGAAGTGGATGGCGGAATCAATCCGGAAACTGCTGCAGAGACCGTAGCCGCTGGGGCATCGGTGCTGGTGGCTGGTTCGGCGGTCTTCGGCCAGAAAGATAGGGGAGAAGCGATCTCCGCTCTTCACAGGGGAACCCAGTCCGTTACCGGGAATCGAGGAGTCCAATGAGGTGTAGGGGTGAATCCAGATGAAAATCGCAGTGATGGCAGGGAGGGTTGGGGAAAGGTTTATCGTGGAACTTTCGATCGGGCTCCCCTCTCTGCAAGCCGCCCAAGCTTCCCGACGGGTGCAGACGGGATGAACAGTCGTTGGGTGGTGGTGGCGGGGGGAGAATTGGCGGATGAGAATTTGGGAGCGATTCGGCCAGAGGACCGAGTGGTGGGCGTCGATGGCGGTGTCCAAGCACTTCGACGGGTAAATCTCCCTATTCACTTGGCCGTGGGGGACTTTGACACCCTGGGGTCCCAGGCTCCCCGTTTGTTGAAGGAGGCGGGCATCCCTGTGAAGCGCCTGCCGGCGGAGAAGGATATGACCGATACCCAATATGCGGTGGAGACCGCCATCGCGGAAGGGGCACAGGAGATTTTGGTTTTGGGCGCTCTGGGTGGGGCCCGTTTTGACCACGCCCTGGCCAACCTGTTTCTGTTGGAGAAAATCGAGGCGGCGGGCATTCGCGGAACCATTGAAAACGTCAGTAACCGGATTCGCCTTCATCCTGGAGCGGGAAAAGAACTGTGGTTAAAGAGAGGATTATTCCCTTATGTCTCTTTGCTCGCTCTGACGGATCAGGTGGAAGGTGTCTCCTTGGAAGGGTTTCGCTACCCTTTGTGTGAAGCGACCTTGTACCGTCCATATCCCCGGGGAATCAGCAACGAGTTGGTGGCCAGCCGAGGGAAAATCCGCATCCGGAGCGGGAAACTGTTGGTGGTGGAAAGTCGCGATTGATTGGGCGCGGTCGGTTTTCTGTTCTAGGCACCTTGGCCCCTTTATAGAATATATATAAGTGACAGGGTGATACGTCGCCTTGCGAGCAACAGGGTGAAGGAGGGATCGGGATGAAATTTTACACCATCAAACTTCCCAAGTTCCTCGGCGGGATGGTCAAAGCCCTATTGGGTGTTTTCCAGAAGGAAAAATAGGTAGCTGACCTGCTGCCCCCGCCCGGGGTTCGTATCGAAAGTGTTGAAATGATGATCCATTTTATCGCCCGGGCGTCCGGGTGACTGGTCACGAAAAGAAAGCGGCGACGTAGTCTGGTGTCACATCTGTATCCACCGCGAGGAACAAAAGGAACGGCCGTCGAAGCGGCCTCTTTTTACTGTTGCGGAGGAATTGAAATCTTTAAAAAAAGTGTTTGACATCGAATATTTGTTTGCTTTATAATTAGCATGAAATCATTAGCTTGTCCATCCTTGTTCAGCAGGATTGTATGGCGTTCCGCCATGCTTGCGTTGACGGTTCCAGATCCGTCACCCGGCTCCGCCTTACTTGGCAGTCGGGGGGACACTACCCCCAGACTCGGCTGCCTGAAAAGGCGTGGCCGCAGCCTCTTTTGTCAGGGGGTAGTGTCCCCCCGACTGTTCAGTGACGAAACCGACTCGATGGAATTTTAGTGAACACGGATGGGAGGGAACCCGGCCTTGAAAGGTCGGGTTTTCTTTATCCCGGTCACCGGGACCGGGATGATGATTCCAGGGAGGGAAGAGCATGGATGAACAGTCCCCAAAGGGACAAGCCCCTGATGAGAAAATGGGGGAGGAAAAAAAGTTTGAGGCATGGTGGCGAAAAGAAGAACCGGTAGAGCCCCTGCCTAAAGAATTTCAGTCACTGTTGGATCAAGGGAGTCGTTATTTTCTCACCAAATTTGAGCGTGGGTATGAATTGCGTTCCCATCCAGCTTGGTTTTGGACCTTATATCTAGATGGTCGCCCCCTGGCTCGGCAGGCATTGCACAAATGGATGAATAATAGTCCGTACTCTTGGTTCACTCAGGAACAATACCGCTACCTGAAGGCGGTATTTAAACTGGCGGAACAACGACGGGATGCGGAAGTCTGGGGAAGACTGGCACACCAGTTCGACCTCTCAGCCTATTCGTACTACGGCCGTCCCTACTCCAGCCGAACGGATCTCTATCTTCGACGGCGGGTTTGGCGAGTCTTGCGCAACCTGGGACGGGAAGGGGCCTCAGACTACACTCGCATGGCAGCGGAGATTTTGATCCACTATCATGCAAGGAACCACTTCTGGGGAAGTAGTCGGGATGATCAGATTGGGGGCTATCTGGACTTTTATGTGCTGAATCAGATTTTGTATCGCAACAGTTCCCGGTTTGTCTGTGATAAGAACCGGAAATGGAGACTGGCCGACCGGCCGAGGGAGGAGTTGGAGAGGTTTCCGGAGGAGCGGGAAGAAGCCTTCCCCGAATTGTGGGACCGGGTGCCGGAGCGGCTGTGGCACATCCTGGTGCACGGGAAAGCGAAACCGGTGATTCAGTTTGCGATCCGGGCACTAAAGAAAGGAAATCCGGAATTTTTCGCCGGACTGAATTCCGAGGTGTTTTTGGAGTTGCTGGAAGCAGAAGAGCCCGTGAAAAGGGCCTTTGCCGCCGATGAGATTATCGCCCGAATGAATCCTGATCATCCGGAATTTTCCTTTTTGTTGAAAATGTTAGTGACTCTGGATCCAGAAGTCCGAAACAAAGCGTTCTCCTTTGTGGAATGGAACGTCTCCCGTTGGTCCTGGGAACAATCCCTGAGGCTGACCCGGATCGTACTGAATAAGCTGATCCAGGTTCCGGGGTTGGATGGGGAGGTGTCCCATGAGTTGGCGGATCTGTTGGTCAAAGTATTGGGGACGCCTCTTCATCACCTGTCCACCCTGGATATCGCTACCCAGCTGTTGAATGGGAAATCCCGTATGCACTGGGAGATGGTGTCGGAAGTGTTGTACCGCATTCATTACCAACGTCATCCCTATACGGAGCGGGATCTGTTACCCTTTTTAAAACATGAAAATGAAACCATCCGGGTGGTGGCCAAAAATCAGCTGGTTCTTTACCGGGAACATTGGCAGATCGACCGGGACTTTCTGTCGGAATTGATGGAGACCCCGGATAGCTTCCAGTTATTTCTTGAAGTCGAGGCGCTGGTGGAGATCTTAAAGGGCTTTCCACTGTTGGAAGTCGCCGGGGAACTGCTGGAGTCAAATGTAGCCGCGTCCCGGGAATTGGCGGCATCGGTTCTGGATCTGTTAGGGAACAGTCGTGATCTGGATGTAAAATACCCGGTTCGGGAACTGCTTCCTTTCTTGTCCAATGAGCTCTCCAGGGTGAGAGGAGCGGCACAGAAGCTGGTTCGCTATCCTTATTGGTATTTTCAGCTGGATACGGATTTTGTGATGGATCTGCTCTCCATTCCAGATGACAATCACCTTCGGTTTATGCGGGACTGCTTTGCCCATTGGGAATATTCATGGCACTGGAGTCAACTTCTGTCGGAGCATGGAGACGAGCTGTTCCAGCGTCTCTGGGCCCGGATGACGCAACCGGAGACGCCGGATTCCATTCGGGACCTGATCCGGGAGGAGGTATTGGAGAATCTCTTCCGGGATAAACTGAACTCCTTGCCTATGGAACGGATTCTTCCCCTGTTGGAGAGCACGGACACGGGATTGCAGGAATTGGGGGTTCGGTTGCTAAATCAGCTGGAACCGTCGCCGGATGCACTGGCGAAGGAACTTCTGTTTGACCTGGCTCACAGTCGGGTGGCGGCGGCGAGGGAGACGGGACGCCGTCTGCTGGAACACCGGTTGTCGGAGCTGGCCTCCGGGGATTGGGCGAATCTGGCGGAAACCGATTGGGAGGACACCCGGGAGTGGGTGTTTTGGCGGATGGAGACGGAGGTGCCGGAAGAGGCGGTCGATCCAGATTTGGTCTGCGGTCTAGCGGACAGTAGCTTTCCCGAGGTTCGGCAACAAGGATTGCAGTGGGCCACCCTTCCCAGGATGTGGCCCCATCGCCGGGAGTTGGTTCAGCGGTTGGGAGAGAGTCCCTTTCCCGAAGTTCAACTCTTCGCCCTGGAGCAAGCAGGTCATCTGGATTGGGGGGCCAAGGGGTTGAAAGGGATGGAACTTTTCTTCCGACGGGTTCTGTTTCAGGTCAACGGAAGCCGAAAAGCAAAGGATCTGGCCTTGGAATTGTTATGGCGGGAAGGTGCTGCTGAGGAGGAGCGAGCCCGGTTGGCGGTCCATCTGTTACAGGATTACTTGCGAAACGCCGGCAAGCGGGATTTTGAAAAGGTGATGGTGATCTTGACCCGGTTGTCGGAGCGCCATCCGGGACTGGACACTCCGTTGGGTCGGGTGTCAGACAGCTGAAGGGGGAGAGTCGATGCAATTTCAACAGGTATACGCAAACTCGAGTCGGATCCGTCATAGTGATAGCGGGACGACGGTCTCTTTTTCCCCGGACCTGGGGCGGGAACCCACCTATTTCCGGGGACGGATCGCCGATCCCGTCCGGTATCGGGATGCGATGAGCGCCTTGCGGGATGTGGTGGTCTCCGATTTGAAGTACAAGCCGAAGGATCACAGCGCCTACCAGGCCTGGGTGCGGGAGCAGTATATTCAGGATATCGCGGAGCAATTGTCGGTCAAGCAGGAATGGGTGAGCCGGATGCAGGAGGTTCACACTCGTGTCTGGGAGTTGGAACAGAAGATCGATGTGAGGAACCGGGATTACCATAGAGCGATGCGCCGGTATTTCAATTACCTCTACACCCATGACAAGGCAGGGTGGTTTGTCCTCGATCCGGTGATCACTGTCGCTCCGGACCAGGTTTTCTTTGAAGCTTTTTCCCAGGATGAGTCCTCCTACGGACGATTGGCCGTTCACGAAGAGATGTTCCGGGATGTGACAGAGTTTGAGTACGGGACGACCAATATCGACTTCTCGGATTCCCTACACGGGGAATTGCTCCGGATGAGAACCTATCGGCCTACCGAGTTTCAGATCGATCCCGGCGGTTTTGAAGTGGCCACGGAGGGGCGGGAGGTGTACAAGGAGCAGAAAATCGATGTGCCGGAAAGCTGGATTCGCGGTTTTCTTCAAGTGCAGTCGGCGATGAGCTTGCCGACGGTCTCCCTTCGGGTCCAACCCATCGACATCTACAATTTGTGCACCTTCCTGCGGCGAAACCGGGAAAAACAAGGTCCCCGCTCCCTCCGCTATCGCCTGCGACCGGGACAACCCGTCCAAGTGGTGATCGATCCTTGGGGGGAAGTGCTCACCTTCAACCAAAGCGTCTACACAGGGGATGTGGACCGGGAGATCCGGACTTGGGGCCGACGTCGTCTCTTTCTGTTGGAGAAGTTGTTACCCCTCGCCCGCAGCATTACGATTCATCTGCTCGGCACAGGGATGCCCAGTTTCTACATCGCCGACCTGGGTGGGGTCAGTTTTACACTGGGGCTCTCCGGCTGGACGAGAAATGATTGGTCCGCCTCAGGAAATTTTGATCTGATGGTGGGAGGCGTCCCGGTTTCTCCGATGGACAGCAGCCGGGTGTTCGCCGAGCTGAAACTACGGAAAACAGCCACCTCCGCTGAGTTGGCTCGTCGCACGGGACTCTCGCAAGACGTCACCCAGTCTGCCCTCCGTCAACTGTGCCATGCGGGGCGGGTGATGTTTGATCTGGAGACGGGTTGTTTCCGATTGCGAGAGCTGACTCGGGATCCCTTGCCCATCGATGATTTGAAATATAACAATCCACGTGAAAAAGAGGCAGAGAAGTTGATCACGGAAGGTAAGGCCCGTCTCCTCTCCGTAAATCGGGAAGGGGAGGATTGCCTACTCAAGGGAGAGGTGCCGGTCCGATCCCGAACCCACCAACCGGAAGTTCAGCTGGATGGAGAAGGTCGGATCGTCCAGGCCGCCTGTGACTGTTACTTTTTCAAGCAGAACAAATTGATGCAGGGGCCTTGTGAGCACATCCTGGCCACGGTGGTTCTTTACCGCCGGGCGATGAACGGATCTCAGGGGGAAAGGGTTGTGAACATTGCAGGAAAAAAATGATGGGGAAGTGCAGCCCCTCTCCCGTGAAGAGTGGCTGGAACGAGTGATGCAGGAGGGACGGGACGAGGTGATCCGGCGGGAAATGATCCGGATGGGTTTCTGGTCGGAGAAGCCCCTCCCTCCTGAAGATTTGGAGAAACAGGCACAGGAAGAAAAAGAGCTGGCTCAACTGAAGAAGGAATTGGAATCCCTGGAGGAGAAGACCCGGAAACTGGGGGACCTCGAGGCGATGATCCGAAAACGGAGACAGGAACGGATCGAGGAAAGCAAACGGCGGCGTGCGCAACGCAAGGAAGAGCGGGCTCGCCAGCGGGCTGAGGCCCAAGCCAAGTGGAAGGAATACCGGGAGCAGCATGTGATCCATGTAGGGGAAGGTTTTTCCGGGGATCTGGAGCGCCTGGAGAGTGAGGAGGAAAAACTGAAGAAGTTGGGGTTGCCTCTGATTCATACCCCCCAAGAGCTGGCCGAGGCGATGGAGATTCCCCTGGGACGTCTGAAATGGTTGACTTATCACCGGGACACTGCGACTATATCCCACTATCACCATTTCACCATTCCCAAAAAAAGCGGTGGCCAGCGAATTCTCTCCGCCCCCAAGAAACACCTGCGCCAGGCCCAGGAATGGATTCAGGCACACCTGCTGAACCGGGTAGAGGTGCACCCTTGTGCCTATGGGTTTGTCCGGGGGAAAAGCATCGTAGATAACGCGGCCCACCATGTTGGGAAGGCAGCGGTGATCAAAATGGACCTGAAAGATTTTTTCCCCAGCGTCCATTACCCCCGGGTCAAGGGATTGTATCAGTCCCTCGGCTACAGTCCTGCGGTCAGCACGCTGTTGGCCTTGTTGTGCACCGAGCCACCCCGCCGGAAGGTAGAATTTGACGGCCAGATCTACCATGTATCCCTGGGGGATCGCCATTTGCCCCAGGGAGCCTCCACCAGTCCGGCGATCACCAATCTCCTGTGCCGTCGATTGGATGAACGGTTGTTAGGTTTGGCAGATTCCCATGGTTTTTCATACACTCGCTATGCTGATGACCTCACCTTTTCCTGTTGGCCTTCCGGGGTAAAGCAGATCGGGGCATTGCTAGGAACGGCCCGGGGGATTGTCCGGTATGAAGGATTTGAGGTGAATGAGGAGAAAACTAGGGTTCTTCGCAGCTCCCGAAGACAGGCGGTCACCGGGATCACCGTCAATGCAAAACCCAATCTCAACCGTGGCGAATTGCGCGCTTTTCGGGCTCTCCTGCACCAGGTGGAACAAAATGGACTAGAAGGGCAGAACATCCATAATCACCCGAACTTCTGGGAATATATCAAGGGCTATACCAGCTATATCGAGATGGTCCGGGGAGAAGCCGCTGCCCCCTACAGGGAGCAGGTGAAGCGGATCGCCCGCAAGTACGGACTGAATGCAAAAATGGAAAGTGGACATCCGTAAAAGAAAAGCAAAGAAGCACCCTGCAGGGTGCTTCTTTGCAGGCTGTCGAGATTTTAACGACGCTTGAAGACCCGCTTAAGCGGGTCTTTTATCATTAATTGATTGAAGCGGTATACTGAAAGCTCCAAGTCACTGAGTCAATATTGGGGTAACCATAGATTTGCCCCCGTACACCTCCCCAGTGTTTTTCATATCTCATCGTATATCCCGTAAAATCACTTGAAATGGTGCGATATACTTTACCGTTATTAACTAATCGTTGATCTTCAGGGGTCGCTTGAAAACTATGGACTTGACCAAATGCTAGGAGTTCCTGGCCACTCAAGCTATCCCATATGTCGTAACCTGTATCTGCATACGGAATCAATCCCCAAACGAATGCTACTAAGTCTGGATCCTCCCACAATACCCCATTCACTTGTTGATTGATATAGACATTATCTCCTTCCAATGCGCCATGGGCTATCTGTAAATCCTCCAATATTAAACCCGTGTCATAGTATACAACCTGAAGTTGACCGGTTAAATGGTTATATTCCAGCGCCAACCCATGATTGATTTCCGTTTGTGATTCGAATCCCTGAAGTGCATCATTGAAGCGAGCTATGAGGTTCAAGTAGGAAAATTGGGTAATAGTGGAGTAAAAATAGTCTTCACTTCTAGCATTATAGGCACCATACGGCTCTGAATTGATGTAATGGTATCTTTTCCAGCCAGATCCCTTGAATAGACTTTCGGGGATATCATAGTTGGAAAGCTGAACACCGTTCGGATAACGGCGAGAGTCCTTTAAATCATTAAGCAACCGAAGAAGCTCTTTTTGGGAGACATTAATATCGGTCCAACCATCAGCTTGAATGGAAATGGGTTTTTCTACGGAGAGTTTTCCTTTTGAATCCACTTTTCCAGTCATTTTGAAATCCATGGAGTCTTCGATTTTTGAAAAATCGGATTTACGGCTGATATACATGAGGTTGACAATTTTTTCTCTGACTTCATTGGCTTTCATTCGGTGATTTTTGACTTGCTGTTGGGCACCACTGAAAAGCTGAGTAAACTCTTGATCAGGAAGGGCTTTTTGAAGAATGACCCGTTCTCCACTTTTCTTATGCTCCAAAATTAAAGACAAGATAGTTTTGCCTTCCAAACTACGGTTTTCTTTTAAGAGAACAGTCCCCTTGTTCTGTTTTTCGACCCACAATTGTAGTACATTAAAATCCTTGGTTCCTTTAAGTTCGCCGAGAACCAGTTTTTTATCGTAGGCTCCTTTGCCAGTAGCAGGATAAAGATTCCCAGTCAAAGACAGATCGTAAGTACGGCCTTTGTAAGTCAATTTCCCTTGAATTTGAGCCGATCCATCTGTCTGGGATAATTGTATGTTTTGCAAATTCGCACTGGAATCAACGTCCTTAAATTCATGGTTTTTGACGACCCCGTTGATGCTTTGAATCTCAAACTCACTTTGGGATTGTCCACTTTGGGCCGCTACGGGAGAGAAAAGGGAGAGTACCAAGAAACACGCTAACAAGAAACTGACCGATTTCCTCAAGAAAAATCCCTCCATAAAAAAAATTAGCATGTACAATAACACATTATTGTAAATGCATGTAAATTATAGCACGAACTATTCAGTGAAGTAAACCTATTGCCAAAACAGAGTTATATTGAAAATATCTTTATAAATGGGAATACGGAAGATATGCTATAGGTAGCGGTATTTTTACACAAAGGAGGAGTCTATGGTGCGGTATGGTGCTTTGTTTTTATTGATCAGTTTCATTTTTGCTGGATGTCAGTCAGAAGAGAGCTTTTCAGGGAAGGTTGGAGGTATTAATCATGGTCTTAGTGTGGGTAGCAAAAAATTAAGTGTTACAGTGTTTCAATGGGAAGGGGGGGGAATAAATCTAATAAAATCAGTGGAATTAATCATGGTAGAGCTTCCAGAGATAAAACAAAGAGAAGAGCAGATGCGAATACCACGAAAAATCATGAGTTTTTTGGGAAATGAATATGACTACAAAGTAACCGCCAAATTCGTGGATTCCCCAGAAAAAGGAGGGCCAACTCCGGGATTTATTTATCATAATAAAGAGGACATTGCTATAGCTCTATTAAAGCAAGGATATTTAAAAGTAGACAAGAATTCAGAGTTCGCTGATGATTATCCTGAAAAGTTCCAAAAGTACCTTAAGGCTGAATCTACTACTAAAGAAAGTAAGTAGAGGTACCACTAGTGACTTTGAACCGTGAATAAAGCAAAGAAGCACCCTGCAGGGTGCTTCTTTGTTAAAAACCGCCAATTAGGCGCGGGTCACTTTACCCGATTTGAGAGCTTTGGTGCTCACATAGACGCGTTTGGGTTTGCCATCGACCAAGATGCGAACTTTTTGGACGTTGGCCCCCCATTTGCGACGGGATTTCCGGTGTGAGTGGCTGACCTGGTTACCGGTACGCCCCTCTTTGCCGGTGATATAGCAACGACGTGCCATGTTCCCCACCTCCTGTCCTGTCTGGGAGAACGAATTGAAAATCTGTTGGGCCGGGTCTGGCCCGCCGGTCCCGGATCCGGATGCCGGAATCCGCGGACTACTCCGGGCAACAAAATACCTCACCATTTTAGCACAGGAACTATTCCCTTGCAAGAAGCCTCCCCCTTGAGTAAGATGGTTTTG
This sequence comes from Kroppenstedtia sanguinis, assembly GCF_050433445.1. Classification (NCBI taxonomy): domain Bacteria; kingdom Bacillati; phylum Bacillota; class Bacilli; order Caryophanales; family Thermoactinomycetaceae; genus Kroppenstedtia; species Kroppenstedtia sanguinis. Next base: position 64,929 of record NZ_JBNPXF010000003.1, read on the forward strand.
TCTGCTTTTTTTCTGACAGAGGTTGTTGTACAATAAGCCTGAGCATGGAACCCGCTTGGGAGGAATTTGACATGACTTTGGATGTATCCACTCATTATGGAGAGATCGAAGTATCCAATGATGTGATCGCAACCATCGCCGGCGTTGCAGCCATGGATTGTTATGGTCTGGTGGGAATGGCTTCCCGTAGCCAATTGAAAGACGGCATCGCGGAACTCCTAGGCAAGGAAAACCTTAGCAAGGGAGTCGAGGTCCGGGAGGAACAGGGCCAGATGGAGATCGATATGCATATTATTGTGGGATACGGAACCAAAATTTCCGAGGTGGCCCACAATGTGCAATCCAAGGTGAAATACACCCTGGACCAGATGGTGGGGCTCCAAGTGAGCCGGGTGAATGTGTTTGTGCAAGGGGTCCGGTTGGTGAGCGAAGAGTAAGGGGGACCACTGTTGGTACGAGTGATTGATTCACAGATGTTTTTGGATATGGTTCGGGCGGGAGCGAAGAGACTCAACGGGAGCGTGGATCAAGTGAACGCGCTCAATGTGTTCCCGGTCCCGGATGGAGACACCGGCACCAATATGAACCTGACACTAACTTCCGGTGTAAAGGAGCTGGAAAGGGAAGCGGCTTCCAATGCCCACGTTGGGAAGTTGGCGGAAGCGCTTTCCAAGGGCTTACTCATGGGAGCCCGGGGAAACTCTGGCGTGATCCTCTCCCAATTGTTTCGCGGTTTTGCGAAAGGAGTGGCTGACCAGGAGATTTTAACTTCCCGGGAGTTTGTCGAGGGCTTGAAGCGTGGTGTGGACACGGCATACAAGGCAGTGATCAAGCCGGTGGAGGGAACGGTACTGACCGTGGCCCGGGAAGCCGCTGAGATGGCGGTTCGAACAGCTCACCGAACGGAAAACTTGGCAGAGTTGATGGAGAGGGTTCTGAAGGAATCCCGAAGCGCTCTCCAACGCACCCCGGAACAGCTCCCGGTTCTGGCCCAGGCCGGCGTGGTCGATGCAGGGGGACAGGGGCTTGTTCGGATCTATGAAGGATTTCTGGCAGCACTGACCGGTGAGGAAGTCTCCTACACAATGACCGATGCAGACGGAGAATCTGTCGATTTAAATCGTCTCGGAGAGATTGCCCACCGGCAGAGTGCCCAATCCCATTTTGAAACCGGGGATATTGAACATGGGTATTGCACGGAATTTATTGTTCAATTGAAACCGGACAAGTTATTGGAAACTCCTTTCTCAGAAGAGCAGTTTCGCAGGGATATGGCCAGGTTTGGCGACTCCCTTCTGGTCGTCGCCGATGATGATCTGGTCAAGGTTCACATCCACGCCGAGCAACCAGGAGACACCTTGACTTATGCCCAGCGTTATGGGGAGTTGACCCGGATCAAGATTGACAACATGCGGGAGCAACACGCCACAATTCTCGATACGGAACACCAAGAGTCAGGGGAACTGGCCTCCGTTTCAGAGAAAAAACGTTATGGGTTGGTGGCGGTGGCCAGCGGAGACGGAATTTCGGAGATTTTTCGGAGCCTGGGTGTCGATGTGGTCATTCAGGGCGGTCAAACCATGAATCCCAGCACGGAGGAGATGGTTCAGGCTGTTCGGGAGATTCCTGCAGAACATGTTTTCATACTTCCTAACAACAAAAATATCATTATGACTGCGGAACAGGTGACGGAACTAGTGGAGGTTCCGGTGACAGTTCTGCCGACCCGGAATATTCCCCAAGGTTTGGCAGCTCTTCTTTCCTTCAATGAAGAAGCGAATGCGGATCTGAACCAAAAACGTATGATGGAGAGCGTCGGGGATGTCTCTTCCGGTGAAGTTACTTACGCGGTTCGGGACTCCCAGTATGAAGGTGGAAACATCCAAGAGGGGGATTTTCTCGGCATCTGGGAAGGCCGGATTGAAACGGTCGGTGCAGACCTGCTGGCAACCTCTCGGGATCTCCTCACCCGGATGCTCACCCATGGTGGGGATATGGTCACTCTTCTTTACGGGGAAGACGTGACCCCGAACCAAATACAAGAGTTGACCCATTTCCTCGCGCAAAATTATCCTGACGTGGAATGCGAGGTTCACTACGGAGGACAACCCCTCTACTATTTCTTATTCTCCGTGGAATAACAAGATCAGTGGAGGTGCCCGAATGTCAAAAGTGCAGGTGATCACGGACAGCACAGCGGATATTCCCAAGCATCTCATCGAGGAGTTGGGGATCGCGGTTGTTCCGCTAAAAGTGCATTTGTCTGGTGAATCCTATGTGGACGGTGTAACCATCACGCCGTCTGAGTTTTATGCCCGCCTTAAGGAAAGCGATGAGATGCCGACCACATCCCAGCCTTCTCCCATCGACTTTGTAGAAGCATACCGGGAAGCGGCCAAGGATGTGAATGTGGACATCCTGTCCATCCATCTCTCTTCCGCTTTCAGTGGAACCTATCAGTCTGCCTTGCTGGCCCAATCCATGGTGGAAGATGAGCTCAAGGTGACGGTGATCGATTCGAAAAAGGCCTCTTATGCCATCGGGATGATCGTGGTCGAGGTGGCCCGGGCAGCCAAGGAAGGAAAATCCCTGGATGAGTGTGTGGCGATCGCCAACCGGCTCATCGAGGAGGAACAGGTTTTCTTCCTAGTCGATACCTTAGAGTATCTGCAGAAAGGCGGACGCATCGGGAAAGCATCCGCTGTGGTCGGTTCATTGCTCAATATTAAGCCGATCCTGTCCATCAACCCCGAGGGAGAAGTTTTTCCTGTGGACAAAGTGCGGGGAAAGGGAAAGGCGATCTCCCGTATCTTCGATATGTTACAGGAAAACATGCCGGAGGGGGCAAAGGATGTCTCCGTATTGTATACAGACAATCGGGAGGAAGCGGATCAGTGGGCTGAACGCCTCCAAGAGACGTTTCGAGTGGACCATGTGGAGTACACAGAGATCGGTCCGGTGATCGGGGCCCATGTGGGTCCGGGAACGATCGCTGTGGTCTGCTTACCCAAAACATCCTGAACCCGGCGAATCCGCAGGCGACCGGGTATGGGCGAGGAGGGAACCCGTATGAAATTTCGGTCTGTTTTTGATATTATCGGTCCTATTATGATTGGGCCCTCCAGTTCGCATACCGCAGGTGCGGCGCGGATCGGAAGGGCGGCCCGTTCTCTGTTCGGACGGTTGCCCCGACGGGTAACCATCACCTTGTACGGATCCTTTGCCAAGACGTATCGGGGACACGGGACGGATGTTGCCTTGGTCGGGGGATTGTTGGATTTTGACACCGATGACGAACGGATGGTGCAGGCCTTGGAGATGGCCCGGGAGTCAGGGGTGGAGATCACCTTCATTGAATCGGAAGAGGGGGCGGATCATCCCAATACAGCCCACCTTCATCTGGAGGATGATCAGGGGGATCTGGGAGTGACGGGAATCTCCATTGGCGGCGGCAAGATGGAAATCGTGGAGTTGAATGGTTTTGAATTGAGCCTTTCTGGAAGTGCCCCTGCGCTGCTGGTGACACATCATGACCGATATGGTGCGGTGGCCAAGGTGGCGACTGTCCTGGCCAATCACCAGATTAACATCGGTTATATGCAGGTATCCCGAAAAGAGAAGGGTTTGGAAGCGCTGATGATCATCGAAACCGATCAGCACGTGGAGGACCCGATTCAACAGGAGATCTTATCCCTGGAGGATATCACCGGAGTAACTGTGCTTTAAACCTTTGGAAGGATCGACCGGCAAAAGGCCGCCGTTTTTTAGACGGCGGCTGTTTTTGCCGGTTGTTCATGTAGAGAGGTTCGGTGTGTTAAAATGGCGGGAGAGGCTGGGAAAAAAACGATTTTGTTCCATTTCAAAGTTAAGCATGATCGGTAGATTTTCCAATGATAGATAGATTTGGGGGGGTGGAGGCAGATGAACTTTCGTTCAGTGGCGGAATTGGTGGAACTGGCGGAATCGGAACAGATGCCGATCTCCGAAATTATGATCCAAAAAGAAATGGAAACCTTTAATAAAAGCAGGCAAGCTGTGTTTGAACAGATGGGAAAAAACCTGGACGTGATGGAAAAGGCTGTCCACAAGGGATTGAATGAACAGACGAAATCCCATAGCGGCCTCACCGGGGGAGATGCTGTGAAAATCCGGACTTATATGAATGAAGCACCGGTCCTTCTCTCCGGGACAGATGCCCTGGATGTCGTATCCCGGTCCATGGCCGTCTCCGAGGTGAATGCCGCGATGGGGACGGTAGTGGCGACACCGACCGCTGGTGCCTGTGGAATCCTGCCTGGGTGTATTTTCACTGCAGCGGAGCGGCTGAACTCCGATCGGGAGACAATGGTGCGAGGACTCTTCGTCAGTGGTGCGATCGGATACTGCATCGCAAATAATGCCTTTATTTCCGGAGCAGCAGGGGGCTGTCAGGCGGAAGTGGGTTCTGCCACAGCCATGAGTGCGGCGGCGATGGTGGAAATGGCGGGAGGTTCTCCTTCCCAGTCGGCAGAGGCAGTGGCGATCGCTCTCAAAAACATGTTGGGCCTGGTCTGTGACCCGGTGGCGGGATTGGTGGAAGCCCCTTGTGTGAAGCGAAACGCTATGGGAGGAGCGATCGCTATGGTGGCAGCGGATATGGCGATGGCCGGTGTGAAGAGTGTGATTCCCACTGATGAGGTGATCGGAGCCATGTACCGGATCGGACGGGATATGCCTGCCAGCTTGAGAGAGACTGCATTGGGAGGGTTGGCGGCAACCCCGACGGGTCGTGCCCATGAGCAACGGATCTTCGGGAAGCCAGCCGAGTGAGATGGATTTGAACCTGAGATCTGTGACAGAGGTGCCAGGTGTGGGGCCAAAACGGGCCGAAGATCTAGAAAAATTGGGGATTCGGACCGTGGCTGATCTGCTTAGCTATTTTCCATATCGGTATGACGATTTTCGAGTCATCGATATCAGCAAAGCAGTTCATGAGGACAAAGCGACTTTGGAGGGGGTTGTGTACGGGCCTCCCAGTATCCGGTGGTACGGCAAGAAAAAATCCAGGCTGACTGTCCGCATCGAAGTGAACGGGGTCCATGTGGGAGTGGTCTGGTTTAATCAGCCCTTTCTAAAGAAAAAATTGAAGCCCGGTCTCAAAATCATTGTCTCTGGAACCTGGGATGCCCACCGATTGCAATTAACTGCTGACCGCTCTTGGATCGGTGACGAAAGCAAAGGCAGGGCCGATCGGATGGAACCGGTCTATTCTGTGACTGGCTCCATCCCGGTTTCCTGGTTGCGCCGGACCATCTATCAGGCTTTTGTCGCTTTTGGACGGGAGATCGAGGAGATCTTGCCGGAAGAGATTCGGCGACGCTATCGACTTCTTGACAGGGCCAAAGCCATGTATATCCTTCATTTTCCTAAGGGAAGAGATGATGGGAAGCAAGCACGCAGGCGAATGGTGTATGAAGAATTGTTCCTCTATGAGCTAAGGCTTCTCTGGCACCGTAGACAACAAAAGCAAAGGGACCAGGGGATTTCCCACCGCTTGGACCGGGAGAGATTAGAAGCTCTCATCGAAAAGCTTCCCTTCCCTCTAACGAGGGCCCAGCGACGGGTGGTGGAGGAAATCCTAGCGGATATGGAAACCGACAGCCGCATGAACCGATTGTTGCAAGGGGATGTCGGTTCAGGGAAAACGGTAGTGGCGGCAATCGTCCTGTATGCCAATTGGTTAAGCGGTTACCAGGGAGCGCTAATGGTGCCGACGGAGATTTTGGCGGAGCAGCATCTTCGGTCCCTGAAGGAAATCCTGGCGCCGATGGGAGTCCAACTGGAATTGTTGACAGGAAACATGACTGCCCGGGAAAAAAGGGATGTCCTATCCCGCATCCAGATGGGGTTGGTCGATCTGGTAGTAGGAACTCATGCGCTGATCCAGGAAAATGTTTATTATCACAACCTGGGGCTGGTGATTACCGATGAACAGCACCGTTTCGGAGTGCGTCAGCGCAGTGTTTTACGAGAAAAAGGGGAATCACCGGATGTCCTCCATATGACGGCCACCCCGATTCCCCGCACGCTGGCGATCACTGCCTACGGGGACATGGATATATCCACCATCGACGAAATGCCGGCAGGTCGGCAACCGGTGGAAACCTTTTGGGTTAAGCGGGATGTCTGGAGACGCGTAGTCGACTTGATCGGCAAGACCTGCCAGCGAGGACAGCAAGCCTATGTGATTTGTCCACTCATCGAAGAATCCGAAAAGGTGGATCTGCAAAACGCCCAAGATGTCTTTGAAGAGATTGCTGTCGCCCTTGCGCCGATTCGTGTCGGTCTGTTACATGGCCGCATGTCAGTGACAGAGAAAGATGAAGTGATGCAAAGTTTTTCCGACAACCAAATCCAGGTGCTCGTCTCCACCACCGTGGTGGAGGTGGGGGTGAATGTTCCCAATGCGACAATGATGGTGATTGATGACGCAGACCGTTTTGGATTGGCCCAACTCCATCAACTTCGTGGACGGGTGGGGCGTGGCGGAGGAAAAGCAACCTGCATTTTGGTAGCGGATCCCAAGTCTGAGACGGGTGTGGAACGGATGCGGGTGATGACCGATACGGCAGATGGATTTGAAATCGCTAGGCGGGATCTGGAATTGAGGGGACCGGGGGATTTTTTTGGTGTGAAACAAAGTGGAGCACCGGAATTTCGAGTGGCGGATCTGATCGGAGATTTTCGTGTGTTGGAGGTGGCCAGGGCAGATGCGGCGGCTCTCCTGGAAGTTCCAGACTGGGAAGCAGCCGGAGTACCGAGGACTTTGCGCAAGGTGATCGAAAGCGTTGGAAAAGAAGGAACCCAATTTGACTAAACAAGTTTTAAAAATGCACCCGACACATATATTGTTGTTGTGACTGCAAAGTCCGGTGGAGTGGGGTTCACCGGGCCAGAATGAGTCGGGCCCTGCCGGTCAGAGGTAGGGATTTTTTTTTCGGCTTTTTCGTTTGTACCTTTCACCGTAACGCTGAGAGAGTTGCATAAGGGTTTCGAACATTCTAACGACAGCGGACAACAGCAGGATCCATCTCTCCACGTTATACCCTCCTTTCAAACCAAGCTCCGACGAGATGAGCCAACCTCCTCTGAAAGATTGTTGCGGGCCGGTTATTGAAGGAGATCTATTTAAGGAATGATCAAGCTATTTTTGTTTGAATTTTTTGTCCCTGAAAGGGAGAAGGATGTCCTGAAAAAATGGGCAGTTGGCCTAAGGCTAATATACCAGAAAAGTGAAATATTGTAAATGCATAGAAAAGAGTTGGATTTAAGTTCTTTTGTCGTTTTTTGAATATCATCCTGTCAGCGGTGATTCTTCTCATTCCACCACATGTCCTTTTTCTGTCTGATTGCATATTTATATGGGGAGGTCCAGAGACGGGAGGTGTAGTGGATGAATAGGAACAAAGCGTTTTATACGGATTTGGTCCGAACGGTGAATCGAATTCTCGGACGAAGAGCTCTGTCGGTGGAACGGATTGTCCGGACAGTGGATGAAGCGAAGAGAATCCGGCAAAATCGGGGGGCATTGGTGCTCGTTCAGTATTTGACGTCCCTCAGTGAACGCCTGTTTACACCGGCGGAGGTAGAGAAGCTGAAGAGATCCCCGAAAAAAAGGGAGTACACAGATCGGATGTTGGATCTGATGGTGCATGAACAGGTGGTATCTCCCACAGAAGCCCGGATGTTGAAGCGGATGGTTTAGAGGAGGGGAGAAATAGGCATTGAGGTATGGGCATTTGCCGGGGACAGGCAACGGGCGAAAACATATCGTATCAATGTACGGTATCCAGATCACCACCCTCTGAAAGGAGGAGATCCATCCATGAAAAGACAACCGGGCCGGGCATCTATTTCCAAAGCACAAGAAGCGAGACGCTGGGCTTGGTTAAAAAACAAGATGGAACAGTTGGCGGAGCACTTGCCTTCGCAAACAACGCCGCCCCAGCATCCTTTCCTTCCTCCGCCCCCCCGGGATCAGGAACCACCACGTGGATTTTCCAACTCGGGCCCGCCCCGCGGTCGCGGTGGAGAATTCGACGGTCTCGGATGGGATGCGCCCTTTGGGCCTCCCCCTCGTCGAGAAGAAGGGGCTCCCAAGCGGCCCGATGAGAGAAGTCCGCGAGATCGGCGCGATCCCCGACTGGATGAATGGTGGGGCGCACCTATGATGGACTGGGGACGTCCGCAGGACAGGGAAATGCCGCCCTGGGCTCCGCCTCCCCGGGAGCGGAATCGGGGAGGAGAAGTTCCATCCTGGGATCAGGCGCCCCGTGATCGTGACGGGGACAGAGAAAGGGAAGCGCCACCCTGGAGTGGCTCGCCTCGGGACCGGGAAGATTCCCCCTATTGGAGTCGATCCCCTCGCGATCGCAGCAGGGAAGAAGAGGTGCCTTCCATGGATCGGAGTCCGCGCCAATGGGAAGATTCGTCGGACCGCCGTCTGGAAGAGGGAGAAAGATGGGAGGAAAGACCCAAGAGAAAAGCTTCCAGACGCGATTGGGAAGAGCTCCCTTCTCTGTTCGATGAAACGGAACATATGAACAGTTCCGGAATTCGTCCCCGTAGGAATCGCAGTCGGAGAAGGAAATATTAAAGAACAGGCGTGTTGATTCGCCCTATTTTAGGCAGGAACTAAGGTCGGGATGGTGGGACGGTGAAGAGCCTTTGCGCTCTTTGCAAGAGATCCTAGCCGTCCCGCCATCCCCGTCCCCTCAAGCCATATTTTACGATGGGGAAATGGGAGGAGCGAAAGGATCGTTTCGCTTCCAACATTCACTTTATGGTTCATCAACAGCCCTGATTAAAGAATGATGTGCCTGCGGATCTTTTACCCGCAGGTTTTATTTTTAAACACAAAAAAAGACCTGCGAAATTGACATCCACAGGTCCATGGGATCCGCTTGTACGCAGATCCTGAATGGGAGAGGAGAAACCGGAGGAAGAGCTTATGGGGAAACGTAAGTCTTCTCCGCGGTTTGACAGCATCTCCCGACGCTGTCATCCATATCATTGCCCATATTGGGTAAAATATACATACATCCAGATGTTTTTTTGGGAAGGCAGGATTTCCATGTTTCCATCCTTTGTGGTAGGATAAAAAATGTTCAAAAACTTGACAGCGGTAGGTGTTGTGATGCGAATCATTGCCGGCGAAGCCAAAGGAAGAAGGCTAAAAACGGTTCCGGGGATGAAGGTACGGCCGACAACAGACCGTGTACGGGAGTCGCTGTTTCAGATCATCGGTCCTTACTTTGAAGGCGGAGGGGTGCTGGATCTGTTTGCGGGCAGCGGTTCTCTCGGGCTGGAGACTCTCAGCCGGGGAGCCGAGCGGGCGGTGTTTGTGGACCAGGCTTCGGCCAGTGTGGAGACTGTTCGGCAGAACCTACAGAAAGTGGGATTTTCAGATCGGGCTGAGGTCTACAGAAAAGATGCGAGAGCAGCTTTACGTATATTGGTTCGTCGAAAATTGTCCTTCCGGTACATATTTCTGGACCCACCTTACCGGGAAACGTTTTTGCCGGAACTCCTGACGTATATATCAGAACACGATTTATTGGAACCCTGTGGGGTCCTGGTGGCAGAACAAGGAGCCGACTCCCGGCTTGAATCCCGATATCACCATCTGTCTCGAGGCCGGGAGCTGGTGTACGGTCAGACAAAGATCCATCTTTATTATCCTGGAGGTGCAAAGGATGCGGGTGGCAGTTTATCCGGGGAGCTTTGACCCGATCACCAATGGACATCTGGACATCGTGCAGAGAGGAGCGAGGGTGTTCGATCGGGTGGTGGTTGCCGTTTTGCATAACTCCCAAAAGAAACCGCTTTTTTCTGTGGAAGAAAGGATTCGTCTGATCCAGGAAGTGACCGGGGAAATGGAGAATGTGGAAGTGGACAGCTTTGATGGATTATTGGTGGATTATGTCCATCAACGGGAGGCCCATGTGGTGATCCGGGGGTTGAGAGCAGTTACCGACTTTGAATATGAACTGCAATTTGCATCCATGATGCGGAAGTTGGATTCCCGAGTGGAGACGTTGTTTATGATGACTAACAACCAGTATTCTTTTCTCAGCTCGGGAATTGTCAAAGAAGTGGCTTCCGGTGGGGGCAATATCAAAGGTTTGGTGCCGGAAGCAGTGGAGAACGCCCTTGCCGGAAAGTACGGTTATTGAAAACCCGATGCTACCATCGGGTTTTTTTGGGTGGGGTGTTGACTGATCTGCCCGCTTCTTCAGTGGGTTTTTTTCGTCCGAAATCCTTTGAAAAATTGGATGCTCGTTCCTATCAAAATCAAGATCCCAAGCAACAGGATCGCTCTCCATCCCAGAAAGGAAACCCGTTCCGCCAGTCCATGCCATCCAGTCTCGGGAAGTTGGCGGAGAAAAGCGGGGACGGTGGCGTCGGAATAGCGAATATACTGTTCCACCGGATTCCAGAGCAGCAGAGTGATCCAACCGGCGAGCACACCGTGAATCAGGCGAGCGACACAGTAAGGGGCGTAACGGATATCCGTCCGGCTCAAGATGCTGGCCACCTGGGCGTGGACAGACAGGCCACTCCATGCCGTGACGGCGCTGACGATTGTGATTTTATAGGCGATGTGGACGGTGTTGGGCACCTGGCTGGCAACTTGGGCACCCAGTGTAATTTCAAAGAGGCCGGATATGACCGGGGATGCCAGTTCCGCGGGGATTCGGATGAGGGAAAACAGCTGACCGATTGCCGCAGATATCCATGTGGTGATCCCCACTTGACTCAGTACTTCGATCACGACGGAAAACATCATGATAAATCCGCCGACCATCATCAAAGTGTTGATCGATGAGGTGATGGCATCCCCCATCAACTCTCCCAGACTGCGGCCGTCTTTGATGCGGGCTTGATGCATTTCCCGATAGGCCCGAATCAAGAAATGGCCATCGCTCTTTACTGGTACAGGGGTGGTAGGTCCCTGAGGATCATGAAAGCGCATCAGAAATCCGAGTAGCAAACTGGAGGTATAGTGGGCGATTGCAATGATCACCCCCAGGGAAACATCATGGAAAAAGCCTACGGCGACAGCGCCAAACATAAACAAAGGATCAGCGGTGTTGGTAAAGGAGACCAATCTTTCCCCTTCGGATCGAGTGATTAGTTTTTGTTCCCGTAAACGGGCGGTCAGCTTGGCTCCGATGGGATAACCCGAAGCGAGTCCCATCGCCATGACAAAGCCCGCTGTCCCAGGGACACGGAAGATCGGTCGCATCAAGGGCTCCAACAAAACCCCGAGAAAGTGGACGACGCCGAATCCCATCAAAATCTCCGAAGCGATAAAAAAGGGGAGTAAAGCGGGAAAAACAACATCCCACCAGGTTTTCAGTCCCTTGAGTGAAGAATTGAAAGCTTGCTCCGGAAACAGGATGAGGGAGCCCACGAGAAACAGGGCGGTCCCCCCTAGAGCGAGAGAGCGGAAGTGGCTTTGGAAGGGTTGCTTCATCGGCTCCATTCAAATCCTCCCGTTCATCTACTGAGTTTGGTACATGTCTACGCCTGAGAGAAAAAAATTAGACCGCCTGTCTCATGAAAGGACGGGAGGATGAGAAAAGATGGGGTGTATCCACGGCAGAGGAGGAGATGGTTTTGCCTAGACCCAAAGTGGGACTGGCGCTCGGTTCAGGAGGAGCAAGGGGGTTGGCTCATATCGGTGTATTGAAGGTGATACAGAGAGAAGGGATTCCTGTGGATGTAATCGCCGGGAGCAGTATGGGGAGTTTAGTGGGCTGCCTCTATGCGGCGGAGTTGGATTGGGAGATGGTTGAAGGATTGGCTGTCCATTTGCCGAGAAAACGCTGGCTGGATCTGACCGTCCCCCGACGGGGGTTTGTGAGGGGGGAAAGAGTGAGAGAGATGATCCGGTTGTTGACACGGGGACGCTCCCTGGAGGAACTTCCGATTCCCATGGGGGTGGTGGCCACAGATCTGAATAGAGGGGAGCAGGTGGTTTTTCAAACAGGCCCTGTGGATCTGGCTGTCCGGGCCAGCATCTCCATTCCCGGTATTTTTGCGCCAGTTCAATGGCAGGGGAGAACCCTGGTGGATGGCGGGGTGATGGATCGAGTGCCCGTCTCCGTGGTAAAAGAGATGGGTGCTGAGGTGATCCTTGCGGTGGATGTGGTGCCCCGGGCGACTACTGTATGTATTGAGAATATTTTTGATGTAATCGTACAGACTCTCAGCGTGATGGAACGGGAGATACTAAATCAGAGATGGGTAGAGGCAGATGTGCTGATCCATCCAGATTTGACAGATATCAGTCCTACGGCATTCACCGATGTCGAAGAGTGTATCCGTCTGGGGGAAGAAGCAGCACGCCTCCAGATCGATCGGATTAAAGGTTTGATTGTGGAGCGGGGAGGCGCGGATTGAATGGGACATTCCAGACCTTGGTACAGACGGCCATGGATTATCACCGGGGTGGTCACGGCAACCTTGTTTTTGTTGTTGTTTGTGATGCCGACACCTTACTACATCATGCAGCCGGGTTCTGCCCTGGAAGTGCGGCCGATGATTCAGGTGGAGGGTTCCAAGAACAAGGAACAAGGTGCCTTTTTCATGACCACCGTTTCCATGCGGGAAGGCAATCTGTTGGGGGCCATTCTCTCCAGATGGGATTCCCGATATGAGTTGTTGCCCAGAGAGCAGGTTTTGGTCGAGGGAGAGGATCCGGTGGAGTATGAGCGGAGACAAAAGGAAATCATGAAACAATCCCAACAAAATGCCGTTTTAGCCGCTTTTCGCGAAGCAGGGCATCCCTATAAGGAGCAGTTGCTAGGTGTCCGGGTTCTGCGGGTTTTGGAAAAAATGTCTGGTGCACAGGTGTTGAAGCAAGGGGATGTGATTCACCAGGTGAATGGAAAGCCGGTGAGAAGTCCGGAAGATCTGATCGGACAACTGAGTGAAAAAAAAGTGGGTGAGACTGTTCGACTGGAACTCACTCGAAAGGGGAAAACTCTCACACCCGAAGTGAAGTTAGGATCGCTGGGAAAAGTGGGTGGGGAAGGTAGACCTGGGATTGGAATCGAGCCGATGACGGAAAGAAAGATTCAAACCCAACCTGAAGTGAAGATTCAAGCAGAGGAGATCGGCGGTCCTTCTGCCGGCTTGATGTTCTCTCTGGAGGTGATCAATCAGTTGGAAAACGGCGACTTAACCCAGGGCTACCGTGTCGCTGGCACCGGAACCATCTCAGCGAAAGGAGAGGTGGGCCAGATCGGAGGGATTCAGCACAAGATCGTGGCGGCGGAGGAGGAGGGGGCAGATATCTTTTTCGTGCCTGCAGATATTCGCCCCGGAGATTCTAATGAAAAAAAAGCAATCCGGACGGCAAAAAAGATCGGTGCCAACATGAAGGTGATCCCGGTGAAGAGTTTAAGTGAAGCGCTTGGGTTTCTGAAAAAACAAGAGTGGAAAAATGCTTCCTGAAGGACGGACATTGACTGAATCGGTTTTGTGACATATAATTACCCTGTTTGAAAGGGAGTCGTGTAAATGCTGTTCACATTCCGGGAGTTGAATCAAAGCACAGGTCCTCTTCACTGGGAAGAGGAAGTCCGGCTGAGAGGGGTCGAGAAGGAAAATTCCGATCTGATCCGACTGGAGCCAGTAAAGGTGGGGATTACGGCTTGGAAGGATCAAGGCCTGTTTCATATGCAAGGGGATCAGTCTGCAAAGGCGACCTTACGTTGTTCCCGGTGTCTTTCCGGATTTGACCAGACCTTATCCTCCCATTGGCATCGGGTGTTCACAGATGATGAAAACCGGGTGGAACCAAACGGGGAGGAGGAGGTCCTCCTCGTCTCTCTCGACCGGCCGACCGATTTGACTCCTTTTATCCGGGAGGCTTTGTTGCTGAGCATCCCCTTCGCTCCGGTATGTCGGGAGGACTGTAAGGGGTTGTGTCCCACATGCGGAACCGATTGGAACCAAGCCTCCTGCCAGTGCGACAACCGGCAGGTGAATCCTCGGTTAGCCAAACTGGGTGAACTGTTGAACAGGGATCCATAATCCCCATGACGATTTTTAAGAGGGGGTGAAATGAATGGCAGTACCTAAAAGAAGAACTTCCAAAACCCGCAAGCTCAAACGTCGGACCCACATCAAACTGTCGGTCCCGGGGATGGTGAAATGCCCGCAGTGCGGTGAAATGAAACTGTCCCATCGTGTTTGCAAAGAGTGCGGTTACTACAAAGGGAATGAAGTGGTGAATGATTAACCTTCATCACGGTTGTCAAAGGGACCCATTATGCGGGTCCTTTTTATTTTCGGAGGTTGCCATTGAGAGAGGGTTCCGCTATACTGATTTAGTACTTGGTACTAGCACGTGGTGATAAAAGGTGGTGACCCCTCCACTGTGCGCCTGTCAAAAGGAGAGCGACAGAAAAAGTTGAAAGGGGCTCTGGAGTCTGAGCCGTTTTTGACTGACGAAGAAATGGCCCGTCGGTACAAGGTCAGTATCCAAACCATCCGACTGGATCGTATGGAGTTGGGAATCCCCGAGTTACGAGAACGAATTAAATACATGGCAGAGAGAAACTTTGATCAGGTTCGCTCCCTCGGACTAGAAGAAGTGATCGGGCATGTGACGGAATTGAAATTGGATCACAGCGGGATTTCAGAGTTGGAAATCCGGGAGGAGCATGTCTTTGCTCGTCATCAGATCGCCAGGGGCCACCACCTGTTTGCTCAGGCTAATTCCTTGGCGGTGGCTGTGGTCGACGCGGAACTGGTGTTGACCGCCACTGCCGGGATCCGCTTTGTGCGGCCGGTTCGGCTAGGGGAAATATGTGTGGCATATGCAAAGGTGGTCGATGCGACATCTCATCGCACACAGGTGGATGTTCGCACACTTGTCGGGGAAGAGAACGTTTTTCAAGGTGTATTCGATGTCTACCGCTCAAAGGAGGATCAATAATGCGGATTGCATTGGACATCATGGGTGGAGATCATGCGCCAGTTGCCTTGGTAGAGGGAGCTCTACATGCAGCTGAGGAGTGGTCGGATACAGAACTGATCCTTCTGGGACCGGCGGAAAAATCTGAGTCCTTGCTGAAAGGAAAACGTCCTGCCAATCTCACTCTGAGAGCGGTGGAAGAGTGGATTCTAGCGGAGGAAGAGCCGGTACGGGCGATTCGTCGAAAAAAAGGTTCCACGATTGTGGTCGGTTGTCGGATGGTGCGGGAAGGTGAAGCGGATGCATTCATCAGTGCTGGGAATACAGGGGCGTTGATGGCCGCTGGCACGATGGTAACCGGCCGTCTCGATGGAATTGCGCGTCCAGCTCTGGCTCCGATGTTTCCCACTCTCGATGGGAAGGGAATGCTGGTATTAGATGTGGGAGCGAACCCGGAGGCACGCCCTGAGCACTTGGAACAGTATGCCTTGATGGGTAGCATCTATGCTGAAAAAGTGCTCGGCTTCGAAAACCCACGGGTGGGCCTCCTCAATATTGGCACCGAAGAAGGAAAAGGGACCTCGTTGATCACTGAATCCTATGCGCGAATCCGGGAATTGCCGATCCATTTCGTCGGCAATGTGGAAGCGCGGAATGTGATGGAAGGTGACTGCGATGTGCTGGTGTGTGACGGATTCACTGGCAACGTTCTTCTCAAAAACTCGGAGGGCGTGGCGAAAGCGATTTTTGGACGTCTGAAGGAGGAGCTGACCCGAAGTCCCGCCACCAAACTGGCCGCCGCGATCCTCAAACCGAGCCTGAAACGATTTGCCAAGGATATGGATTATAAAGAGCATGGGGGAGCGCCGCTCCTTGGTTTGAGAGGGCCAGTGGTGAAGGCCCACGGTTCTTCTGATGCCCTTGCGGTGTACAATGCGGTTCGCCAGGCCCGCCGCTTTGTTCAACGGGATGTGGTCCAAGGGATATCCGAGGAACTACAACGACTTGGATAGGAGATGAGTATCATGGGATCGGTGGGGATCATTGGCACAGGAGCTTATCTCCCCGAAAAAGTGCTGACGAATGCTGACTTGGAGAAAATGGTGGATACCAATGACGAGTGGATCGTCAGCCGAACGGGGATCCGGGAGCGGAGGATTGCTGCTGACGACCAGGCTTCTTCGGACTTGGCGGTAGAAGCGGGTCGGCGGGCATTGGAGTCTGCAGGGATCGAGGCGAAGGACCTGGATCTGATCATCGTGGCCACGGTGACCCCGGATATGTCTTTCCCTGCTACGGCTTGTCTAGTTCAGGATCGGTTGGGAGCGGACAAGGCGGCCACTTTTGACTTGTCTGCTGCCTGCACCGGATTTCTGTATGGACTCTCTGTTGCTACGCAATTTATTGCCAACGGGATGTACCGGCATGCTTTGGTGATTGGGGTGGATTGCCTTTCCAAGATCACTGATTTTGCGGACCGAAACACTTGTATCCTGTTCGGGGATGGAGCGGGAGCTGCAGTGTTGGGGCCGGTGGCTGAGGGGAAAGGATTTCTCTCTTTTGAATTGGGGGGAGACGGTTCCGGCGGGCATCTGTTGAAGCAACCGGCTGGTGGTTCCCGGATTCCGGCAACTGAAAAATCGGTGGAAGATCGTCTCCACTTTATTTCTATGAAGGGCCGGGAGGTCTTTAAATTCGCCGTTCGAGTCCTAGGAAGCTCTGCGGAGGAAGCCCTGCGCAAAGCAGGAATGACCAAGGAAGATATTGATTTATTGATTCCCCATCAGGCCAACACGCGCATTATCGACAACGCCGTCCAACGTCTGGGGTTATCCCGGGAGAAAGTGGTGATCAACCTGGATCGCTATGGCAATATGTCTTCCGCCTCCATTCCCGTCGCTTTGGATGAGGCGGTCCGAAATGGACGTATCAAACAGGACGACACCTTGGTGTTGGTCGGTTTCGGCGGGGGAATGACCTGGGGAGCGTCGGTGATGAAGTGGACCATGGAGACGAACTGATCCACACCTGAAGGAGGACGGTATTCTTGGGCAAAACAGCATTTTTGTTTCCGGGACAAGGCTCTCAGGCTGTCGGGATGGGAAAAGTGGACTATGATGTAGATTCACAGGTCCGGGGCGTGTTTGAAGAGGCTGATGATGCCCTGGGTTACTCCCTTTCCCGCCTCTGTTTTGAGGGGCCGGAAGAAGACCTTCGGCTGACAGCCCATGCCCAACCCGCCATTCTCACCACGAGTGTGGCTTTGTATCGCATGGTGGAGAGGGCAGGCTTGACAGCGGATTTTGTGGCCGGTCACAGTCTGGGAGAGTATTCTGCGCTGGTGGCAGCCGAGGCTATATCCTTTCAAGATGCAGTCCGTACCGTGAGAAAGCGGGGTCTGTTGATGGAAGAGGCGGTTCCTGCTGGCAAGGGGACGATGTCAGCGGTGATCGGTCTGGACCGGGAGAGTGTGGACCGGATTTGTCGAGAAGTGAGTGGGGAGCAGGGAGAGGTGGAGCCGGCAAATTACAACTGTCCGGGACAACTGGTGATCTCAGGCAGTAAAGAAGCGGTGGAAGCGGCTGGCGCGAGAGCGAAAGAAGCTGGAGCCCGTCGCGTGCTCCCTCTGTCCGTCAGCGGACCCTTCCACTCCAGTCTGATGCAGCCAGCGGCGGACCGGATGAGTGAGGTGTTGGACCAGTTGGATATCCGGGAAGCCCGGATTCCGATGGTGGCCAACGTTTCCGCTCGCCCGCAACAGGAAGTCGCCGACATCCGCAAAGCGCTGGTCCAACAAGTGGCCGCTCCCGTTCTGTGGGAGGACAGCATCCGCCGCTTGATCGAGGAAGGCGTGGATACCTTTGTAGAGATCGGTCCAGGGAATGTATTGACCGGATTGGTGCGAAAGATCCAGCGAGGGGTTACGGCTTTCTCCATTCAAGATGGAGAATCGATGAGGAAAACTTTGGATAAAATGAAGTAAAAGGGGGTTCATCATGTTAAGCGGCAAGGTCGCAATGGTGACCGGGGGTTCCCGGGGAATCGGTCGGTCGATCAGTATCTCACTGGCCAAAGCCGGGGCAGATGTGGCGATCATTTATGCAGGGAACCGAGATGCGGCGGAGGAAACTGCGGAAAAGGTCCGGGAAACTGGTAGGCAAGTCGTAACCATCCAGGCGGATGTTTCAGATGCCGGACAGGTCAACTCCGCTGTGAAAGAGGCTCTCAAAACCTGGGGTCGGATCGATATCCTGGTAAACAATGCCGGTATTACTCGGGATAATCTGATGCTGCGCATGAAAGAGGAGGATTGGGACCGGGTGGTGGATACCAACCTGAAAGGAGTCTTCCTCTGTATCAAGGCAGTCACTCGACCGATGTTGAAGCAACGGGCTGGTCGGATCATCAATATCAGCTCCGTTGTCGGAGTCTCGGGCAATCCGGGGCAGGCCAACTATGTGGCAGCCAAAGCCGGAGTGATCGGTCTCACCAAATCCGCGGCCAAGGAGCTCGCCAGTCGTGGGATTACCGTCAATGCAGTAGCCCCCGGATTTATTGAAACGGATATGACGGACCAACTGAATGAAGAGATCCGTAGGGAAATGATCAGTCAAATCCCTCTTGCCCGATTTGGCAAGCCGGAGGATGTGGCGGGGGCGGTCCAGTTCCTCGCTTCTGATTTGGCAGGTTACATCACAGGTCAAACCCTCCATGTCAACGGAGGCATGGTCACTTCTTGAGGCTGTGAACCTTTGCTAGTTTTTTTGCAGGTCATTTCGTATAATACGAGAGGGGAGGTGAAGGTAATGGCAGATACGCTAGATCAAGTCAAACGCATCATCGTGGATCGTCTGGGGGTGGATGCTTCCGAAGTTACCTTGGAAGCATCGATCAAGGATGACCTGGGAGCTGACTCCCTCGATGTGATGGACATGATTCTTGAACTTGAAGATGAGTTTTCTATGGAGATTTCCGATGAGGAAGCAGAAAAGATCAACACGGTGAAAGATATCGTTACTTATATCGAATCCCGTGCCTAAAGGAGTCGGAAGTCCCGTTGGTTGACGGGACTTTCTCCCCTTTATCATCTTCCCATGGCACGTAAAATTCAAAGGCGGTGACGAGATTGTCGAAGCGAGTAGTGATCACCGGTTTGGGGGTCCTCTCACCGATCGGCAACGACATCCCGACGTTTTGGAATAACCTGATCAACGGGAAATCGGGTATTGGGCCGGTAACTCAGTTTGATGCAAGCGATTATCCCACTCAAATTGCGGGAGAGGTTAAAGACTTTGATCCTCTGAAATATATGAGCCGCAAGGAAGTCCGGCGGATGGATCGCTTCGTCCAACTGGCAGTGGGAGCTTCACTAAATGCGTTGCAACACGCCGGTCTCGAGATGTCCAAAGAGGATCCGGATCGGGTGGGAACCTATATTGGTTCGGGGATCGGCGGGCTGAAGACTTGGGAAGTGGAGCACAGCAAGCTCATGGAAAAAGGTCCACGCCGGGTCAGTCCCTTTTTTATCCCTATGATGATCGCCAACATGGCGGCAGGTCAGGTCTCTATCTCCGTCGGGGCAAAGGGGCCTAATAGTTCTGCAGTTTCAGCCTGCGCTACGGGTACCCACTCCATTGGGGACGCGGCCAAGATCATCCAGCGGGGAGATGCCGATGTGATGATTGCCGGAGGTGCAGAAGCGACTATAAGTCCGATGGCCTTTGCCGGTTTTTGTGCAAACAAAGCGATGACTACCCGAAATGATGAACCGGAAAAAGCGAGCCGTCCTTTTGATAAGGAACGCGACGGTTTTGTCATGGGGGAAGGAGCCGGGATTGTCGTCCTGGAGAGTCTGGATCACGCCCTTTCCCGAGGTGCGGAGATCTTCGCGGAAGTGGCCGGTTATGGGATGAGCGGCGACGCCTATCATCTGACAGCCCCGGCACCGGACGGAGAAGGCGCCGCCCGGGCGATGAAGTGGGCACTGAAGGATGCAGGATTGGAACCGGAAGAGATCGGTTATATTAATGCTCATGGGACTTCCACCGATGCAAACGACAAGACTGAAACCATGGCCATCAAGACCGTTTTTGGTGACCATGCCTATAAAATGGCGGTTAGTTCCACTAAGTCGATGACCGGCCATCTGTTGGGGGCGGCCGGTGGTGTCGAAGCGATTGCCTCCGCTCTCACTTTGAAGGAGCAAATCCTGCCCCCGACGATTAACTATGAATACCCCGACCCCGAGTGTGATTTGGACTATGTTCCCAATGAATCCCGACAGGCATCGGTTCGGGTAGCCTTGTCCAACTCACTTGGCTTTGGTGGCCACAATGCGACCCTCGCTCTGAAGAAATATGACGGGGCCGAATAAGCAGGTGGTGATCGGAGTTGAATCTGGCCGAACTTGGACAGACCATCGGCCTGTCTCTCCAGAATAAAGATTTGTTTTTACAAGCATTCACCCACACCTCTTTTGCCCATGAGCGGAAAGGGGAACGCCATCAACTGGATAACGAACGGTTGGAGTTCCTCGGTGACGCTGTCCTGGAGCTGACGGTTTCAGAGCACCTCTACCACCGGTTCCCCCATCTGAAAGAAGGGGATTTGACCCGGATGAGGGCTCGGATCGTCTGTGAGCCGTCTTTGGCTTCTTTCGCCCAGGATCTGAACTTCGGTAAGCATATCCGGTTGGGTAAGGGAGAAGAGCTTACCGGGGGTCGCAATCGTCCTGCCCTGCTGGCAGATGTTTTTGAAGCTTTTATCGGTGCACTGTATTTGGAAAAGGGTTTGGACGGGGTGATTGCTTTTATGAACCGAATGATTCTCCCCCGTATTGACGATCAATGGCTCGCTCAGGGCTCTGATGCCAAGAGCCGGCTACAGGAAGCGGTGCAACAGGAGCATCTTGGTTCTTTGATGTATCAGATTGTCGATGTCCAGGGACCGGCCCATGACCGTCAGTTTGTGGCTGAAGTGTGGTTGTCCGGAGAAAAGCTGGGAACCGGAGCGGGACGTTCCAAAAAAGAAGCGGAACAGCAGGCAGCTGCCGAGGGACTTCAGCGGTTTCAACAACAAAAACAGTAGATAGACGAGCCACCGGTTTCCCAGGACGAGAACCGGTGGTTTTCATATTTGAAAGCCCAGATCGACAGGATTCCCTCCGCCTTCTATCGAATCTCCCCTTGGTATAAAAGGAGTGATTCGATTTGTGGGACCGATTGGATTTGAGAAACCTTCTTTCCACGATCACACGGATCGGGAGAGATAGGCCCCATCAGGCGTGTTGATTATCCATATTTTAGGCAGGAAATCAGGTCGGGAGGGTGGAACGGTGAAGAGCCTTTGTGTTCTTTGCAAGAGATCGTAGCCGTCCCACCCTCCCCGTCCCCTCAAGCCATATTTTACGATGGGGGATGGGAAGAGCGAAAGGGTCGTTTCGTTCCCGTCATCCTCTTTATGGTTCATCAACAGCCCTGAGGCCCCATCATTATTTTTGAAACAGGAGGAATGGAGATGGGCCAGATTCCATTTGATGATTTTTTGAAGGTGGAGATCCGCACGGGCAAGATTCTGCGGGCGGAAGCATTTCCAAAAGCGCGCAAACCAGCGTATAAACTGTGGATCGATTTCGGGGAGGAACTGGGGGTGAAGAAGAGCAGTGCCCAGATCACCAAGCTCTATACCTTGGAGGATCTGGTGGGGATGCGAGTATTGGCTGTCACTAACTTTCCACCACGGCAGGTGGCGGATTTCATGTCTGAAGTCCTCGTGTTGGGAGTGGAGGCAGAGGAGGGGGAAGTGGTTCTGATCCAGGCTGACCGGGAAGTGCCCCTGGGAAAAAGGATCAGCTGATCTTTGGAGAAACAGGGACTCGGCATTGGATTCTTTCCCTAGTGCCTCCCCTTTATAGTAAAATAAGAGTTTGTACAGAGGAGAGGAGGGGAGTACATTGCACCTGAAACGGTTGGATATGATCGGATTTAAATCCTTTGCTAATCGGATCGAATTGGAATTCACTCCTGGTGTGACGGCCGTGGTGGGTCCCAATGGGAGCGGGAAGAGCAATGTGACAGACGGGATGCGGTGGGTGTTGGGAGAGCAGAGTGCCAAATCGCTCCGGGGAGCATCGATGCAAGACGTGATTTTCTCCGGCAGCGATTCCCGCAAACCTGTCGGCTACTGTGAAGTTTCCATCACCTTTGACAATACCGACCACAAACTCCACTTGGATTATTCCGAGGTGACGGTGACCCGGCGCGTGTATCGGTCCGGGGAGAGTGAATACTATATCAACAAACAGTCCTGCCGTCTGAAAGATATTACCGAACTGTTTATGGATACCGGAATTGGGAAAGAAGCTTATTCCATGATCGGACAAGGACGGATCGACGAGATCCTCTCTCACAAGTCGGAAGACCGGCGGGCGATCTTTGAGGAAGCGGCAGGCATCGTCAAATATAAGTCCCGCAAGCGGGAAGCCGAAAAAAAACTGGAGTCCACTGATCAGAATCTATCTCGCATTCAGGATCTGGTGGGTGAGCTGGAAGAGCAAGTAGCTCCCTTGGAGGAGCAGGCGGAGAAAGCTAAACAGTATAAAGAGTGGAAGTCCGAACTGACTCGGACGGAGATTGGATTGTATGTACATAAAATTGAAATGTTGCACCAAAATTGGCAGGAAGCCAACCACTCCCTTCAGGAACGGAGGGAGGAGCAGGCCCGACTCGCTGCCGATGTGTCTAAGCGGGAAGCTGTATTGGAAGAATTACGGTGGAAAATTGGACAAAAGGAAGAACAACTGGAGAGTCTCCAGGGGGATCTACTGTCTGTCAGTGAGGAGTTGGAGAAGACCGAGGGACAGCGGGAGGTGTTGCAGGAGCGTTCTCGCAACCGGGCGGAATCGATAGAACAGAGTCGGGTACGGATCCGGGAGTTAGAGGAGGAACAGGAACGGCTCCTGACGGATTTGCAACGACAAAAAGAGCGGTTACAGGAGAAACAGAAGCAATTGGCTGAAACGGAATCTGGACTGAAGGAGGCGGAATCCCGTCTCTCCGGGGAAGGAGACGGCCTGGAATCGGATCTGGATCGATTAAAGGAAAGTCTGCAAGAACTCCTCAATGACCGGACCCGTCTGCAAAGGGACCAGCACCATCTGGAGGAAGAGGGACGAAAGACCGCAGAGCGGAAGGAGCAGCTGGCGGTCCAGGAAGAGTTGGAAAAGCGCACAGAAGCGGATCTGCAAACCCGGATCGATGCGTTGGACAAGGAATTGAAAGAGGTCGGGGAAGCTCTAGACCGCTGTGGGGAACAGTACCGGCAACAGGCGGAAGAGAAGAGAAGTCTGACAGGGGAAATCGACGCCGCTGCCCGTCGTCTGCGAGAAGTGGAACAGAAGCGGGACAACCTTCACTCCCGACGAGAGATGGTCAAGGAGATGGAGGCAGAGCACACCGGCTTTTTCCAAGGAGTGAAAGAGATCCTGAAAGCACGGGATCGAGGTGCGGGAGAGCTGGCAGGAGTCCGTGGGGCAGTCGCCCAGCTGATTCGTGTGCCGAAGGATTATGAGGCGGCCATCGAGACCGCCCTTGGCGGAGCCATGCAACATTTGGTCGTAGAAGATGAACAAACCGGCCGTGGCGGGATTCGTTTCCTGAAGGAACGGCGAGGTGGACGGGCTACTTTTTTGCCACTGGATGTGATGCGGGAGCGCCTATTACCGACGCGGGAGCGGGAGACCTTGACAGGTTTACCAGGTGTGGTCGGGATCGCCGCTGAACTGGTGGAGACGGACCCGGATTACCGCATACTCATCCGCAATCTGTTGGGCCAAGTGATCGTGGCCCGGACGCTGGAAGATGCCAATATGATTGCTCGCCGGATGTCTTATCGATTCCGGGTGGTTACGTTGGAGGGAGACGTGGTCAACCCCGGCGGATCCATGTCTGGGGGAAGCCGACAAAAAAATAAGGCCAACCTCTTGAGTCGCTCTCGGCAAGTGGAAGAATTAGACGGAGAAATCGCAAGGACTCAGGTGGAGCTGAAACAAGCCGAGGAGACGCACCAAAAGATCCGCCGCCAGATGAGTGACTTGGAAGCTCAGATGGATGCGGTTCAAACCGAAGGAGAAAAGTTACGCCAGCGGGAACAGGAACTGAAGGCGACCCGACGGGAAGTGGCGGTGGAAGTGCGTACGTTGGAATCCCAACGGGAGAAGACCTCCTTCGAGCAAGCTCGGAATGAAGAGGAAGATCGCCAAATCCAAGAGCGCCTGTCTCAACTAGCCGAAGGCATTGCCGCGATGGATGAGCAGGAGACGGAGCTGAGGCGATGCATCCATCAAGCTCTGGAACAGATGGAACGGGAGGCGTCGGAAAAGGACGAGGCGAGCCGTGAGGTGACGGATTGGAAAATTAAAGCGGCTCGGCTGAACCAAGAACGGGAATATCTGGAGTCGGACTGCCGTCGGCTGGAAGAGGAAGAAGAGAGACTGACCCATCAGCTTACGGAGCTGAGAGAACAATTGTCCGGGCTGGAGACGGGTGAATCGGACCATCAGGAGGAGAGCAAGCTCTTGGCGGAGCGTGTGGAAGAGTTGCGGGAGCGAAAAGTGACAGCCCAAGAGGCGCTGACGGCGAGCAAAAAAGAACGGGACCGTTATCACAGCAACCGCGGGGAACAAGAACAGGAGCTTCGCGTACTTCGCCAGGACCTGAAAAAGCAAGAGGACGGATTACATCAGCAGGAAGTGAAAGCCAACCGGATGGACGTGGAATTGAACCACCTTCTGGAGAAGCTGGCCGAGGAGTATGAAATCAGCTTTGAGCTGGCTAGGGAGCGCTACGAGAAGCCGGATGAGCCACAGCGTGCGGAGCGGGCGGTTCGTTCCCTCCGCGGGAAAATTGCCTCCCTTGGCGAAGTCAACCTGGGGGCGATCGAAGAGCACAATCGGTTGTCCACGCGGCTGCAATTTCTCAGTTCGCAACGGGATGATTTGCTGGAGGCCAAAGGCTCCCTTCAGGATGTGATCCGCAACATCGAATTGGAGATGTCCAATCGTTTCCAAGAGAGCTTTACGGTGATCCGTGAGGAATTTGTCGATGTGTTTGCTAAAATGTTCGGTGGGGGAAGGGCAGATCTGCAGTTGACCGAACCGGACAATCTGCTGGAGACGGGGATTGAAATCATCGCTCAGCCACCGGGGAAGAAGCCGCAGAACCTGGGGCTTCTCTCAGGTGGCGAACGAGCACTGGCTGCGATCGCCCTCTTGTTCGCTGTGTTGCGGTACAAGCCGGTTCCCTTCTGTGTACTGGATGAAGTGGATGCCGCCCTGGATGAGGCCAATCTGAGCCGCTTCACCCGCTATCTCCGGGAATTCTCCCAGAAGACCCAGTTTATCATCATTACCCACCGCAAACGGACGATGGAAGGGGCGGACGTGATGTATGGGGTGACGATGGAGGAAGCAGGGGTGTCCAAGATCGTCTCTGTTCGCTTGGAGGATTTTGAAGGGAAAGAAGAGGCGGCGGCCGCTCAGGGATAAGGAGGTAGAAGATCATGAGTTTTTTTAAACGGTTGAAGAAGAGCGTTTCCCAAACCACCGATTCGGTGACACAAAAATTTAAAAACGGATTGAGCAAGACCAGCGCTTCCCTAGTGGGAGCGATGGATTCGGTGTTCAGCCGCAACCGGATTGATGAAGAGCTTTACGAAGAATTGGAGGAGATCTTGATCGGCGCCGATGTCGGCGTCAACACCTCCTTGGAAATCGTGGACCAGCTCCGGACTGAGGTCAAGCAACGGAAGTTGAAAGATCCTGGAGAATTGAAGCCGCTGTTGTCGGAAATCCTCGTCGGGATTTTGCGAGGAGACGGGGATGAAGGCATGAATTTGCAGGCAGACGATCTGACAGTCATCCTTTTTGTCGGTGTCAACGGTGTGGGCAAGACAACCACCATCGGCAAGCTGGCCCATCATTACAAGGAGCAGGGGAAAAAGGTGGTGCTGGCCGCAGGGGATACCTTCCGGGCGGGGGCGATCGAGCAACTGGAGATCTGGGGGGAGCGGGTGGGTGTCGATGTGATCCGCCACCAAGCCGGCTCCGACCCGGCGGCGGTAGTCTATGACGGCATCCAGGCAGCCAAAGCCCGGGGGGCGGATATTTTGCTGTGCGACACTGCCGGGCGGTTACAGAACAAGGTTAACTTGATGGAGGAGTTGAAAAAAGTGCACCGGGTCATCGGCCGGGAAGTGCCCGCAGCTCCTCATGAGACCTTGTTGGTACTGGACTCCACCACGGGGCAAAATGCGATGCAACAGGCAAAAATCTTTCATGAAGCCACCCGGATCACCGGCATCGTTCTCACCAAGATGGACGGGACCGCTAAAGGAGGGATCGCTTTGGCGATTCGTCAGGAATTGAGTGTCCCTGTCAAATGGGTGGGGCTCGGAGAACAAATGGATGACCTGCAACCTTTTAATGGGGAGCAGTTTGTCCATGCTCTGTTTGTGAAAGACATCGAACAGGAAACCGCAACCGATCCCAACTGAAGCAACCCCGGCCGAATCTGAATCGGTCGGGGTTTGCTCTTGAAGGTAAGAGGAAAGAAATTGGAGGGATAGGGGCAGGATGACAGAGGATCGTCAGAAGGGAGGTGCCGGTCGTGACAGAAGTTTTGCTCAACTGGGTGGTTCATTTTGGTTATATCGGATTGTTTGCCGCACTGGTTCTGGGGATCGTAGGCTTGCCGATTCCTGATGAACTCCTGATGACCTTTGCGGGCTTCCTGATCTCAAAAAACCATTTTCATTTATTCCACACGGTGGTGGTCGCTTTTACGGGAAGTGCCGCCGGGATGAGTCTCAGTTTCACCATCGGCCGCCGGTTGGGCCGACCTTTTCTGGAGCGGTACGGCCCCTACGTTCATTTGACTCCCAAACATCTGAAACAGGTGGAAGAGTGGTTTCAACGGTTTGGAAAATGGGCCGTCAGTTTCGGCTACTTCATCCCCGGTGTCCGCCACCTGACCGCCTACTCCGCTGGGATCAGCCGCTGGCCATTCCCTGTTTTTAGCTTGTATGCCTTCACCGGAGGATTGATTTGGGTTCTGATCTACATTACAGTGGGTATTCTGTTGGGAGATCATTGGAAGCAGTGGATGGGCCTCATGCACCGAACCGGCTGGATCGGTACCATTACCTTAGTTCTGGGGATCGGGCTCCTGTGGTGGTTGAAGAGAAAGAGGGCGCATTCCTCATAAAGGGAAGAGCTTACCATCGGGTCGCCCGCGGTCTTCCTCGATGAAAGCCTCTTTCCTGGGACGATACATTTGTTCTGTTTTGAATCACTAGGGTATGATAACGTGAATGGTATAGAAGTCTTGTCTTTTTGAAAGTTAGGAGAGTGCCTATATCGTGAATATTGGAAATCGCGGGGAGAAACAGGAGGCCGAAACGGTGGTTCACAGTCCAGCGCTACTTGAGACGGTGAAGTTGCTGGAAGGCAGAGGGGAAATCAGGCCCTTTTTTACCTATGACTTCGGTCGGGTGAAAGATTCACATGGATTTTCAGTTGTGGGCACAAAGGAGTGGGCGGAGGAAATTTGGGCTTTCCTGCGTCCCCAGTTGCCCCAGGGGACGATTACTTTTTTGGGAACGGAATACTGGCTGGGGGAGGAGAGTCCGGGGGAAGTGGAGTTGGTGCTGGCAGAAGGGGAGGAGCCCTGGGACATCCTGCGTCAGGCACGGACAGATGCAATCAACTATGGTATGAACACAGAAGATTTGATCCGGCGACTACAATCTTTTTACGAGGAAGCTTCCTTTACCCTTATCCAGGCCACCTCCGATATTGTGGAGTGGAGGCTGGATAGTTGGCCCCAGGAACTGGCGGCCTATTGCGAAAAAATATATGAGCTGTGCCCCGATATCGTGGACCAGGGGGTAGGAAGTGTAGAGATTCTAACCGAGTTTGTAGCGACCACCGGCCGGGTTTGGCTGTGGTGGGATTGATTGAGTATTATACCTTCCCCTAGTATTCCTGAGAACACTAAACGGCACCGTTCACCTAAGGGACGGTGCCGCGAAGATTTTTGCAGCTCACGTCAATGGTAATGTTTCACCTTCAACTGCTCCAAACTCTTGAATTTGTATCCCTGTTTTCTTGCATCCTCAATGATTTTCTCTAAGGCTTCCGCATTATCTCTGGAGACAGAGTGAAGGAGAATCACTGCACCGGGATGAAGCTGAGACATCACCTTTTGGTAAGCATAGTTTCCACCTTTTTGCTGCTTCGGATTCCAATCCGAATAAGCCACCGACCAAAAAACAGTGGTATATCCCAGCTCTTTGCTGGTGGCCAAGGTCTGCTCGCTAAAAATTCCCCGGGGCGGACGTTCAAAATGCATTTCTTTTTGATCCGTCTGACGCGCGACTTCCTTCTGGACTTTGGACAGTTCCTCCTTCATCTTATGGACAGGGATTTGAGACATGTCGGGATGACTCCAGGAGTGATTCCCGATCACATGTCCTTCTTTCACCATTCGCTGGATCAATTCAGGCTGATCCTTAACATAATGGCCTGTCACAAAAAAAGCAGCTGGCACCTTTTTCTTTTTTAAAACATCCAGTACCTGGGTGGTATACCCGTTTTCATATCCGTTATCAAAGGTGAGATACAACTCTTTTTGAGCTGGATCCCCGAGAAAGATCGCGTCCTGTTTTCGCAGGATTTCCATGAACCCTTCCTGTGCAATGGAAGCGAGCTGGCCGTCTTTACTCTTTTTGAAACCAAAGTGATAAGGTTTTGTCCCGTGCGCCGCAGCGGAATGGAGAGTCAAAAAGGATGCGATGACCAGGATGGAAACGAGTGCAAACCAGGGGGTACGCTTCACGACATGTCACTCCTTTATTTGAGATCAGGCGTGTGGATTCACCTATTTTGGATCTACGCCTTCTGAAGAGGCATTAGGTAATATCTCGCGTGGACGAAGGACCATCCAACCAAATAAAGGGGTTAAACCCAAATCATAACGGATGACTGATCCCTCCAAGCAGACTGCCAATAAGAAAACCTTGACACGGGTTTTCGCGACTGATATGATAACCAAGGTGTAAAGATGTTTGGCTTGACGGGATGCGAGGTGGGCTCATGTTGGAAGAGACAACCCGGGTCAACCTGCTTTACGATTTCTATGCTCCTTTATTGACGGAGAAACAGCGGCAGGTGATGGAGTTGTATTTCCATGAAGACTGGTCCTTTGGGGAGATCGCGGATCATCTCGGGATTTCCCGTCAAGGGGTTCACGAGACCGTCAAGCGCTCCCGGAGTGCAATGGAAACCCTGGAGGAAGAGTTGGGACTCCTCACCAAACACATCCGCAGACGAAAGCTGGCCGACAGCATTATGGAAAAGCTGGCTGACCATCCGGAGCAGAAGGATGTGGGAGAACTGCTGGAGGAACTTTTGGGCATAGATTGACCGGTGATGACCGGGATCACATAATGGGGAGGCTTTATCGCATGGCATTTGAAGGGTTGTCCGAACGGCTGCAATCGGCCCTCGCCAAGCTGCGCGGCAAGGGAAAGGTGAGCGAAGCGGATGTGAAAGCCGCGATGCGGGAAGTCCGCCTGGCCCTCCTCGAAGCCGACGTCAACTATAAAGTGGTGAAAGACTTTGTGTCTAAAGTGCGGGAACGCGCTGTCGGACAGGAAGTGCTGAAAAGCCTGACGCCCGGCCAGCAGGTGATCAAGGTTGTCAACGAGGAGCTTTCCAGCCTCATGGGCGGGACCCAGGAAAAACTGAACCTCACTTCCAAACCGTCAGTGATTCTGATGGTTGGGCTTCAGGGAGCGGGGAAGACCACCACAACCGGGAAATTGGGACGCTATCTCAAAAAGCAGAACCGGAATCCGCTCCTCGTGGCAGGGGACGTCTACCGACCGGCGGCCATCCGGCAGTTGGAGGTCCTCGGAGACCAGGTACAGTTACCGGTCTTCACCATGGGGGACAAGGAAAACCCGGTCCGGATCGCTGTCGATGGGGTGGCCCAAGCCAAAGAAGCAGGACATGATACTGTTCTGATCGACACCGCGGGTCGCCTTCATATTGATGAGACGATGATGGATGAACTGAAAGCGATCAAGGAGAAGGTGCAACCAGACGAAATTCTGCTGGTGGTGGATGCGATGACCGGTCAGGATGCCGTCAACGTCGCGGACAGTTTCAACCGGGAGCTGGGATTGACCGGGGTAGTTCTGACCAAGCTGGATGGAGACACCCGGGGAGGAGCCGCCTTGTCTGTCAAATCGGTGACGGACTGTCCGGTGAAATTCGTCGGGATGGGGGAAAAGGTGGATGCTTTGGAACCCTTCCACCCGGAACGGATGGCTTCCCGAATCCTGGGAATGGGGGATGTCCTCACTCTTATCGAAAAAGCCCAATCCTCCGTCGATCAGGAGAAGGCGAAGGACCTGGAGCGGAAACTTCGCACCCAGCAGTTCACCTTTGATGACTTTCTCGAACAGATGGAGCAGGTGCGTAGCATGGGTCCCTTGGATGAATTGCTTGGGATGATGCCGGGGATGGGACAGATGAAAAACATGAAAAATCTCCAAGTGGATGAAAAACAACTCACCAAAGTGGAGGCGATCATCCGGTCCATGACCCGACAAGAAAAACAGAATCCCGAGGTCATCAACGCAGGACGGCGCAGGCGAATTGCCCTTGGCAGTGGGACTACAGTGCAGGATGTCAACCGCCTGATCAAGCAATTTATGGATATGAAGAAGATGATGAAGAACTTTTCCTCCATGTCCAAAGGAAAGAAAAAGAAAAAGAAAGGCGGGAAACTTAAGTTTCCCTTTATGCCCTGAAGAGGAGGTGAAAATCCAATGGCAGTAAAGATCCGTTTGAAACGAATGGGCGCCAAGAAATCCCCGTTCTATCGTCTGGTGGTGGCCGACTCTCGTGCTCCCCGCGACGGTCGTTTCATCGAAGAAATCGGGTACTACAACCCGCTGACCCAACCGGTTCAAGTCAAGATTGACGAGGACAAGGCGATGAAATGGCTGAACACGGGTGCCCAACCTTCCGATACGGTGAAAAACCTGTTCCGGAAAGAAGGCATTCTGAAAAAGTTGCACGAAGCCAAAAACCAAAAGTAATCTCAAGCTGAAACCATCCGGCCTGAGGGGGAGTCAGATTGAAGGAACTGGTAGAGGTGATCGCCCGGGCGTTGGTGGATCATCCAGATGCCGTTCGTGTCCGGGAGGCAGAAGATCCAGACCGCCTCGTCCTACAACTTTCCGTCGCCCCGGAAGATATGGGCAAGGTGATCGGAAAACAAGGTCGAATCGCCAAGGCGATCCGCACGGTGGTTGGCGCCGCCGCTGTGCGGGAACAGAAACGGGTTATGGTAGAGATCCGCTGACCCGCCTGTGGAGAGTTTGAAAGGAGGGCGCTTCATGCAGGAACCGGATCAATTGACAGTGGGGCGGATCACCGGTACCCACGGCATCCGGGGGGAGGTTCGGGTTCATTCGCGGACAGATTACCCAGAGCTTCGCTTCGCCCCCGGCACTCCACTTTTCCTGATTCATCCGAGTCTGGAGGAGGGGCAGCCGGTCACTGTGGTCCGCGCTCGTCCGCACAAGGACTTCTGGTTGGTGCAGTTCGAGGAGTGGACAAACATCAATCAGGCGGAACCTTTCAAGGGCGGACTACTAAGGGTCAGCCGAGAGGAAGCGGTGGAACCGGAAGAGGACGCTTTTTACCTGCATGAAATCATCGGGTCCCGAGTGGTGACCACAGAGGGCGAATCTGTGGGGGTCGTCACTGAGATTCTACAGCCTGGGGCCAACGATGTTTGGGTGATCCAGAAAGACGGCGGCGGGGAAGTCCTCATCCCTTTTATCGAAGATGTAGTCCGGAAAGTGGATCCGTCGGCCCGGCAGGTGATCATCCGTTGGATGGAAGGGTTGGAGTGATTGAGGTGACACGGCTTTGCGTTTCGACGTCTTGACATTGTTTCCAGAGATGTTCGAGGGCTTCTTTTCTTCCAGTGTGATCGGTCGCGGGATTGAGCAAGGGCGGGTCTCGGTTTCGGTTACGAACTTCCGGGATTACAGCACTAACAAACACCGAACCGTTGACAATACTCCCTATGGGGGCGGCGGCGGAATGGTGTTGAAACCGGAGCCCTTATTCCGTGCGGTGGATGAACTGATCCGGGATGAACCGACCCGGCCCCGGGTGCTGATGATGAGCCCTCAAGGCATTCCCTTCACCCAGTCGAAGGCAGAGGAGTTGGCCAGTCACGATCATCTGATCCTCCTGTGCGGCCATTATGAAGGGTTTGATGAACGGGTCCGTCAACATCTGGTGGATGAGGAGATCTCTATCGGGGATTATGTGTTGACCGGCGGTGAGTTGCCGGCGATGGTACTGATGGATAGTGTGATCCGTTTGGTCTCCGGTGTTTTGGGTAACGAATCCTCAGCGGAAACCGACTCTTTTTCCATGGGATTGTTGGAGTATCCCCAGTATACCCGCCCCGCTGATTTTCAAGGGTGGAAGGTCCCGGATGTGCTACTGTCGGGGCACCACCTCGAGATTGCCCGGTGGCGCCGGCGCCAGTCCTTGATCCGCACCTGGGAACGGCGTCCGGAACTGCTGGAGACAGCGGAATTATCCGAAGAAGATCGCCGATTCCTCAAGAAATTGCAGGAAGAAGCCGGTAAAGGCTGACTTCCCGGGGTGTTCATTGTTTTCAGTTGGACCATATGCTAAAATGGTTTTTGTGCTCGAGAAAAGTACCGGATGATATACAAAAAATGCTGACGGGAAGGAGGGAAACCCATGAATCAACTCGTACGCGAAATCGGAGAACAACAAGTGCGCAAAGATATCCCCCGCTTCCGTGCTGGTGACACGGTTCGGGTCCACGTGAAGGTTGTTGAAGGTCAACGGGAACGGATTCAGGTCTTTGAAGGCGTAGTGATCCAGCGGCGTGGGGGAGGAATCTCCGAGACGTTCACCGTCCGGAAGATCTCTTACAATATCGGCGTTGAACGCACCTTCCCGTTACACTCACCGCGGATTGCGAAGATTGAGGTGACCCGTCGCGGTAAAGTACGTCGCGCCAAGCTGTTTTATCTGCGCAAACTGCGCGGCAAAGCGGCCCGAATCAAGGAAATTCATTAATCATTTGGAAGGGCTTGGGGATCTCAAGCCCTTTTATCACATTCCATATCTGAAATCTCCGTATTCTTGTTGATGTGTGTGATTGCGAGTCAGGAGGAGCCTCATGAGCGAGTTCATCCCCCGTTCCACCAGACATGGTCACAGTAAGCGGGATAACGATGAAACCTGGGAATGGGTGCAGGCATTGGCGATTGCAGTCATCCTCGCCCTGGTGATCCGCTATCTGGTCTTTTCCCCTTTTAGTGTTTCCGGACCCTCCATGTTGTCCACCCTGCATGACGGTGATCTGTTGATTGTCAACAAAGTGATCTATCACTTTCGGGAGCCCAAACCGGGTGAAGTGGTGGTTTTCCATGCTACGGAAAACAAAGATTACATCAAAAGGGTGATTGCGCTTCCGGGTCAGACTGTCTCCGCCCAAAATAATATGGTTCGGGTGAACGGAAAGAGTATTGAGGAGTCGTACATAGACGAGGGGAACCGAACGGCGGATTTTGGACCCGTAACCGTACCCAAAGGACATATATTCGTAATGGGAGACAACCGGATGAACAGTAGTGACAGCCGTAGCCCGGAGCTAGGGCCGGTACCCATCGATTCCATTGTGGGACGGGCAGACCTCGTTTTTTGGCCCATGAGCGATTTTTCTCTTATTTGGTAAAAAGGTGATTCCAAGATGACAATTCAATGGTTTCCGGGCCATATGGCTAAAGCCCGTCGGGAAGTGGAAGAAAAACTGAATCAGGTGGATCTGGTCTTCGAATTATTGGATGCTCGCTTGCCTTTGTCCAGCCGCAATCCGATGATCGGGGATCTGATCCGGAAAAAGCCTCGTCTCATCCTACTCACCAAGAGTGATCTGGCGGACCGGGAGGCGACCCGGCTTTGGGCCGGGTTTTTCCGTTCAGACCAGGTGCAGGCACATCCGGTGGATATCTTGTCGGGAGCAGGGATCAAACAGATCGGATCGATCAGTCGGGAGTTGGTGAAGGAGAAGCTGGCTTCCCAATCCCGCAAAGGAATCCGGCATCACCGAATCCGGGCCATGGTAGTTGGCGTGCCCAATGTAGGCAAATCGGCTCTGATCAATCGTCTCTCTGGACGGAGTCCGGCAAAAACCGGGGACCGGCCGGGAGTGACCCGTACCCAACAGTGGATCAAGTTGGGAAACGGGATGGAACTTCTAGATACTCCGGGAATCCTCTGGCCCAAATTTGATGACCCTCAAGTAGGCTTGCGACTGGCGGCAAGCGGGGCGATCAAAGAAGAGGTTCTTTCTGTGGAGGAAATCGGCCTCTATTTGTTAAATTACATAGCGGAGCGTTATCCAGATCTCCTCCGGGATCGATATCAGTTGAATCCCCAGGAAAAGCGGGAAGCACCTCTTTTGTTGGAAGAGGTGGGGAAACGACGGGGATGTATGCGAAAAGGTGGGGAAATTGATTTGGAAAAGGCTGCGGAAGTGGTGTTGCGTGATTACCGTTCCGGTCGGCTGGGCCGGATCTCCCTGGAATTCCCGATGGATTGGGGGGATGAAACTGATGAGCGTGAAGGGGACAATCTCTGAGATCAAGATCCGTTTGGAACAGGATGAAGAGGTGTCCGATGCTTTCCTGGAAGCGCTTCAGACAGACTCCCGGGTTGGTGTCCGCAAGTTGGCCACCTCATACATAAAAAAACGAGAAGCCCGCCAGAGGGAAGTCGAACGCGTGGATCGAATGTGGCAATTGGAACGCGCCTGTCGTCGTCAAGGTTATCAGGCGATCGCCGGAGTGGATGAGGCGGGCCGGGGTCCGCTGGCGGGGCCGGTAGTGGCAGCGGCAGTGATTCTACCTTTGGAGTTTGATGCAACGGGGCTGAACGATTCCAAAAAATTATCTGCTGAAGAGAGGGAGTCTCTTCGAGTAAGAATTGAACGGGATGCTGTAGCCTTGGGCATCGGGGTGGTAGACCATCAATATATCGATGAATACAATATCTTGCAGGCTACCTATGAAGCGATGCGCCGGGCTGTAGCGGAGCTGTCCCCAGTAGCGGATTGCCTCTTGCTGGATGCAGTGGAGGTTCCGGAACTTCTGCTCCCTCAGCATTCCATCATCAAAGGGGATGCACTTAGCCATTCCATCGCGGCGGCTTCGGTGATTGCCAAAACGGTCCGGGACCGATGGATGACAGAGGCAGGAGAAAAATATCCCCAATACGGATTTGGGAAAAACATGGGTTATGGAACACCGGATCATCTGGCTGCGCTGGAACGTTGGGGCGCCTGTCCCATCCACCGAAAAAGTTTTGCCCCGGTCCGGGAGCGGGATGATTCAACAAGGAACCTCGCCTAAGAGAAGGGCGGGGATTTTTTGTGCCCATTTGTGGAAATAGAAGGGATTTTGTGCGATGAGGTCGAAACTAGATCTATCAAAGGGAGGGGAGATCCTGTGAGCAAAGACCGGCGCAGGGAAACCGGACAAATCGGTGAAGCTTTAGCTGCCAGCTATCTTGAAAATCAAGGGTACACCATCCTGGAAACCAATTGGCGCAATCGGATTGGGGAACTGGATCTGATCGCTGAACAGGAGGGGGAGTTAGTGATTGTAGAGGTTCGGACCACTCGGGGACGGCAATTTGGCTACGGATTTCAGTCCATCGACCGCAAAAAACAGCAACAGGTTCGTAAGTTGGCGCTGGCCTATCTACAAGCGCGACAACCCCAGATGCCCTCCTTTCGGATCGATGTGATCTCGGTACTCCTGTCCCCTGCTGACGATCCTTTACGCATCGATCATTTGGAAGCGGCTTTTTGAACTTTTTCCTGACGAAAAATCCGGTGATTTTCCACCGGATTGTAGCGTGTCAAACCTTTTCCATGTGGCCGTTCAAAAGATCTTGGTACAACTCATCTCCTCCGATGTGTACTCGCAGCGAGATCTGGTCTTTCCCGGCGTTCTGCCATTGACACAGCTGATGAAATATCAGATAAATACTTTTTTTCACTTCCACCTGGGGATACCGTTTCAGATCGACAAAAAAGCTGTACAGGTCGGGCTCATCCACCGTGTGGGAAATCACTTTCATCGCTTCAAAGGCTTCCACCAAACCGTCGCAAAGATAAGGGATCCATTCCGGTCGGTTGTTTCGTCCATTTTCGTCCAAGTAGTGGATGGTAAAACCCATCATGGGATAGCGGTGGATATCTGCTTCGGTGTAGCGAGTCTCTGTGTCGTTTTTGTGATCATACAGGAAAAACTCCAGATGGTATCGGTGAGAGGTTGGACTCTCGGTCTTTCCACTGCGAGTATAGCTGTTTTGTCTCAGTTTTTCATTCTCCTTTTTCAATTGTTCCAGTTCTTTATATAAATCTTCTTTTGCATCGGAGTGGTTCGGCTCCGGAGTGAAGTCGAACAGCTCTTTGAATTTCGAGAACATCCCAACTCTCTCCTTTGGCCTAGTCATCACCATTATATCGAAAGGTTTTATAGAGAAAAAGGAGGAAAGGTAAGAACCCGACGGGAAGGGCTTTCTTGTCAACTTCATCGTAGGTCTGTTTCCCTGCTAAAGCAGGGAGGGATCGACGTCGCGAGGAGGATATCATAGGAAATCAAGTGTGTTGATTGCGGAAAATGTGTTGCGAAAGTGGATAGACCTTTCGCCGCCCCACTTGTCCCCAAACGAGAAAATTTCATGTGGGACGGGGATGACAGGACGACTACGATCTTTTGCAAAGAGCGCAAAGGATCTCCGCCGCCCCACCATCCCGACCCTGGTTACCACACAAAATAAGGCTAATCAACGGCCTTGAATCAGGCGCGATGATTAGCTAGAAAATGAGTGGTGGAAGGGAGTCGTGTACTGCCAAAGCGACCTTACTACAATCTCGATGGGCTGAAGAGTCCTGGAATAGAGGTGGCACCACAGGCACTACAATTTAAAAGAGCTGAAGCTCTAGACTAAGGAAGCACCACAGGCACTACAATCTCGATAGCAAGGTTGCCATCCTGCCCAGCGGAGAAATCTTACGAGAGGGCGTTTAGGGACAACAATCTTCCCTGTGTTGCTTCCGTAAGGTTTGCCCCTGCCCGATGGTCAGATTTGGAGCAGCCAGTTTTCACTTCCTTGCCGGATGGCAACGGTCGCGTGGATGAACACGTTCTCCCTACCCAAAACATGGCTAAGCGACAGCCCTAGCCTTGAATAATAAGAACAAACGTGGGAGGAAATATGTACGCCAAACTATACAGCAGTTCGGTGTTGGGGATTGACGGATATATTGTAGAAGTGGAGGTGGATATCAGCAACGGGTTACCCGTATTTGATCTGGTAGGCTTGCCGGACTCAGCGGTCCGGGAATCTCGGGAACGGGTACGTGCTGCGGTCAAGAACAGTGAGTGCCAGTTTCCTCTGCAACGGATCACGACCAATCTAGCTCCGGCTGATCTGAAGAAGGAGGGGAGTAGCTTTGATCTGGCAATCGCTGTGGGAGTACTGATGGCCAGTGGTCAAGTGGCCCAGGAGGGGATGGACAAGACCCTGCTGATCGGCGAATTGGCTCTGGACGGGTTGCTACGCCCCCTACCCGGAGTGTTATCCATGGTGATGGCTGGAGTGGCTGGAGGGTTTAACCGGGTGATCTTGCCGGCTTCCAATGCGACAGAAGCTAGGTTGGTAGAGGGGATGGAGGTGATTCCGGTCTCTTCTTTGCAGGAGGCGGTGGCTTTTCTACGAGGAGAATGGCGACCAGAACCCAGTGAAGCGGAGTACCCTACCGGCACCGAAGAGGAGACTGTTTTGGATGATTTTGCTGATGTACGGGGACAAGCCCATGTCAAGCGGGCGATGGAAGTGGCTGCAGCCGGGATGCACAATCTTCTCTTTATCGGTCCTCCCGGCTCTGGTAAAACGATGCTTGCCCGCCGTCTCCCATCGGTTTTGCCACAGATGACGACGGAGGAGTCCCTGGAAGTGACCAAGGTGATGAGTATCGCCGGGCATCTGGCTCGACGAGGAAGATTGGTGACACGCCGTCCCTTCCGCTCCCCTCACCACACCATCTCCCAGGCAGGGCTGATCGGCGGAGGTTCGACGCCGAAGCCGGGGGAGGTCAGTCTTTCTCATCGGGGGGTTCTCTTCTTGGATGAGATGCCCGAGTTTTCTAAAAGCGCCTTGGAAGTGTTGCGTCAACCCTTGGAAGATCGGGAAGTGACTGTGGCTCGAGCTCGGGCGGTGCTCACCTTTCCGGCGGAATTTATGCTGGTGGGCTCCATGAATCCTTGTCCCTGTGGCTATTTTGGATATGAGGAGGATCGGGCTTGCACCTGCACCCCTCAGCAGGTCCGCCGTTATCGCTCCAAACTCTCCGGTCCGCTCCTGGACCGGATCGACATTCATGTAGAAGTGCCTCGGGTGGATTATCAGACGCTCTCTTCCACTCAAAAAGGAGAATCCTCTGTAACTATTCGGGAACGGGTGGCTCGTGCCCATGGGATCCAGGCGGAACGATACCAAGGAACTGGAATTCTTCACAATTCCGGCATGCCCCCCTCCTTTATCCGCAGTCACTGCAGTTTGGATGCGGACTCCCGAGATCTGCTCCAACAATCCTTCGACAGCCTGGGCCTCTCCGCCCGGGCCCACGACCGTATCCTCAAACTGGCCCGCACCATTGCCGATCTGGAAGAAAAAGAAAGAATCGACACCAGTCACGTCGCCGAAGCGATCCAGTACCGGACCTTGGATCGGAAATGGTGGGAGTGAGGGGGGACCCGGAGTCTTTAAGGTCGATCAAATGCAAGGATAAGGTCAAGCTGTTCGCCCGGTATTTGTGGTGACGGAAATAGGGTATGGGTAAAACTTTGATAACACACAATTGGGTCTCCAAGAACAAAGGTGGAACTACCTATACAGATCCTAATGCCTATTTGGCCAGCTTGGCATGTCAATCAATCAGTTGGTGGCCGATATGAAAAAAGTAAATGCAAATGCAGGAGAGGAGTTCAAGGAGACGGAGAAGTGGGAAGGGAAGTGCTTCCTTGCCTTCAAGATCGGGAAGTCTCACCTGGCTGTAACGGCATTGTGTAAGCGGTTGGTAACCCATGGATACAGTATAGCATTACAAGTTCGGCCCGAGGCCGACATTTTCCGAGGCCGATAAAAAGAATGTCCAGGACTTCCACAGGCGCAGGGGTGGTCCGGTAGCGACGCGGATGGCTACCGAGGGCCGGAAACTTGGAAACGCCTGATGGCCACCGCGAAGGGGGAGAAGAAGCCTGTACCAGCACCGGACAAGTTGATCCGGGTGAAGGTGGCCGGGAAGCAAGTGGGTGCCTTTGTGGAACCGGGTAACGCGGTGAATGCAGTAAAACAGCACGTAAAAGCAGGCATGACAATTGAGATGAAATGAAAAAAGCCGGGTGGGGAAAATCCCTGCCCGGCTTTTTTGTTTGGTTTTCCTTATAGATACGTTACAAACCAGAGGCGATCCGCCAAGCCTTCAGCATGGAAAACCGTTTCAATTCCTTATAGGTACGTTATAAACTCCGACTGAGGATATGCCAGAAGAGATGATCCGAGATAGTTTCAATTCCTTATAGGTACGTTATAAACGGTTGAAAAAACAGTACGAGGAAAGCGAAGCGGAATTGTTTCAATTCCTTATAGGTACGTTATAAACGCCTGCAACTGCTCATCCGGGTCTAAGATCCATATCTGTTTCAATTCCTTATAGGTACGTTATAAACGCAAAACGTCTGGCCGGAGACAAGAAGAGGACAGGGTTTCAATTCCTTATAGGTACGTTATAAACACTGCTGTTGTTTCCCCAATTGGTTGCAAAATGGCCAGTTTCAATTCCTTATAGGTACGTTATAAACCGTCGGAAAACAACAATCATCTCCGAAACCGGGATCTAGTTTCAATTCCTTATAGGTACGTTATAAACTTTGTTTGTGAGCCGGGAGCCCATCCCGGCTGGCCCTGTTTCAATTCCTTATAGGTACGTTATAAACTTCTTCAATTCCGAAATCCCAGAAATGGAAACTCAGGTTTCAATTCCTTATAGGTACGTTATAAACCCATTTTACCCGCATTCCTATGGGCTTTTCAAGACCCAATTCATTAGCCAATTTCCTATGGTTTTTCATTGATAACTGCCGAAATCCTTGATAGATCAACCAAAATCGCCATATAACAAATGTCGTCGATCTCCGGGGGTTTTTGCACTACTGGGGATCGACGACAAGATGCAGTTCGTCTCTTACTGTACCTTATAGTCAGAAAGCTGGGTGGGGAGTGATCCCTGCCCGGCTTTTTTGTGCCCGTTGCATATCTTCGAGAAAAATGTATATAATAGTGGCAAGAGAGAAGGAATCAGGGATGCCCCACCGTGGGCTTGTGACCGGTTGTGAAGCACCACCTTCACAACCGGTTTTCACTTACCCAATACCAAGGGGTCAACACTACTTCTTCCGGCGGCGATCATGCCAGTCCAGGAAGAAGCGAGCAACGGCCACAAGTACGACGAGAAGTGCCGCGAGAGCTTGAAGCCATTCCATGCGCCTCACCCCCTTCCACCGATGACTCGGCCCGGGCAGTGAGGCTTATCCGTTCTCTCTTGCCTATGAATAGATTACCATGTCGTGGTAGGATAGACTAGGCCAAGACTACTTATAAATCAGAAGTCCGGTTGGGGAGAACTCTGACCGGGTTGCCTAATAGGAAGCGTCGTCGATCCTTTTGGTAATTAAATTTGCTTCAGTTTGAGCAAACAGCAGTTAGGTGGTCATTCTATTGAATGAAGAGGTGAAAAGAAGATGAAGATAAGAAACGTTTAACCTAAAGCAGTTGGCGGATCAGATCGGGCTTTGATTGGCGAAGATTGATCATGAAGAAAAACCAACGGTAAAACCGGGTGGGAAGAGATCCCTACCGTCCATAATGAATTCAAAATAGGCATATGGCAAAATCCAAAAGGTTACAAGGATGCTCAGAATCCAAAAGATAACTTTTTTCGCTTTCCACCCCAATATTAATAATACTTATTTTGTTTTTTCTTCGCTGTTTGGATTTTTTATATGGAAAGAGTATCATTTTATTCTCAATAAATGAAATCAGGTGTGTTGATTAGCTCATATTTTAGGTGGGGGGGAGACTGTTCACCCACGCGACCGTTTCCATCCGGCAAGAAAGTGAAAACTGGCCGCTCCAAATCTGACCATCGGGCAGTGGCGAAACCATACGAAAGCAAGGAAGATGTTGCCCCTAAACGCCCTCCCGTAAGACTTCTCCGCTGGTAGGATGGCTTCCTTCAGCTCCTTTGGATTGTAGTGCCCATGGTACAAAGGTCGCTTTGGCAGCACACGATTCCTTCCACCGCCTATTTTCTGGTTAATCAACAGCCCTGAGAACTGGTCATTGATCACCCTGATCTGTTGATTAGACTGGCAACATGGACTTGATTACGAAAATCATGAAGCCAGATGGCAACTGGCTTATGGACTGGGAGAAGTTAAAGATGCAAACGAGGAAGCAAAGGCCCTTTTGATAAAATATATCAATGATGAAAATGAATATGTCAGAAGAAAAGCCCGTTTTGCCATAGAAACCTTACTTGTAGATTACAACCATATTGGAGTGATCCACAGGATTGCAGGAAAAAAAGGTTGATTATGAAACAGTTCTCAAGTTGAGGCTGGTCTAGTATCGTTGGGAAACCTTGCAGACGGTCATCAGGTAGTTCAGCGTCAAAAAGTAGGGAGGTTTTATCATGGAATGGGTGAAACTAGATGAACCTCTTTCTGAATGGGAGATTATTTAAGTTGAGGATCAATTGGGGTTGAAGCTACCGGAGGATTATGTAAAGTGGATTAGGAGATATGAAGGTCCTAAATGTGCCTTCGTTGGGATTGATGTGAATGGTGAATCGCACGATGTTGAGGGGTTTTGTGATCCCGAAAGTCTTGTAGACGAAATGAACTTGATTTTCGAAAGTAGAGAGGAATACAAAGCACATGGTATAATAATTCCCTTCGCTATTGATTCGATTTTAAGCAAGTATTGCTTCTTCTATCCTCAAGGGCGTCAGGAGCCTTCGGGTGTCTTTTTTAAACCTCGTGATGTGGACCTCTCAGATATATTCGGGGGAAACGATATTAACGAATCACTCTACATCAGTCGAACATTTCAAGGCTTCTTAGACAAACTATATATCGATATTCAGGGCTGTTGATTAACCAGAAAATGGGCAGCGGAAGGGAGTCGTGTGCTGCCAAAGCGACCTTTGTACCATGGGCACTACAATCCAAAGGAGCTGAAGGAAGCCATCCTACCCAGTGGAGAATCTGGAGTGAGGGCGTTTAGGGGCAACCTCTTCCCTGTGTTGCTTCCGTAAGGCTTTGCCCCTGCCCGATCGGAAGATTTGGAGCGGCCAGTTTTCACTTCCTTGCCGGATGGCAACGCTCGCGTGGGTGAACACGATCTCCCCACCCAAAATATGGCTAATCAACACGCCTGATCGATATTGAAGATGACATGTGGCGAAATGAAGGTGAAATGGTACATGGGTAGATTTAGCAACGATGAAGGGAGTACATCTCATTGAAACAGGAAATTCGAGATCAATTCAATGAAAGAATCTTGACTGACACGGCTGCGAGGTACGGGGTATCTCAAGATCAAATATATTTCTTGAAAGACGCGGAAAATTACGTTTACGAGTTTGAAAAAGATCACCGCTCCTACATTTTAAGGATCACCCACACGATTCGCCGTCACCCGGACTATATCATGGGAGAATTGGAATGGTTGAATTACTTGGCCGACCATGGGCTACCAGTTTCACGGGCGGTTCCTTCCGCCCAGGGGAATTGGATTGAAACGATTCCAGCGGATTCTGGCGATTTTTTAGCAGTGGTCTATGAGAAAGCTCCAGGTAGAATCGTCGAGGCAG
The DNA here is from genome assembly GCF_050433445.1 of Kroppenstedtia sanguinis. Classification (NCBI taxonomy): domain Bacteria; kingdom Bacillati; phylum Bacillota; class Bacilli; order Caryophanales; family Thermoactinomycetaceae; genus Kroppenstedtia; species Kroppenstedtia sanguinis. The sequence continues at coordinate 108,036 of NZ_JBNPXF010000003.1, forward strand.
CGGATTGGAACGAGACTCTCTTTCAAACCTGGGGCGAGTATGTCGGAAGGATGCATGCTCTGACTCAGGGGTACCGATTGAGCCATCCGGCGTATAAACGCCAAGAATGGTATGAAGAGGATCAATTAAACCTGCGGAAATATGTGCCCTCAGATCAAATGCAAGTGTTTAAAAAGGCGGATCAATTGATGGAACGCATCCATCGACTGCCGAAAAGCAAGGATTGCTATGGCCTAGTGCACACGGATTTGCATCAAGGGAACTTCCATTGGCACGAAGGGCGGATCACCGCTTTTGATTTCGATGATATCGGGTACAACTGGTTTATGAACGACATCGCGATCATCCTTTACAATGTGCAATGGTACCCAACGGTTCCTTATGAGGACCAAGCGGAGTTTGTGCGTCACTTTTTCACCCATTTTATGATCGGCTACAGGCGGGAAAATGATCTGGACCCTTGGTGGGCTCAACAGATCCCTGATTTCCTTCGCCTGCGTCATGTGTTGCTGTATGGTCTATTCCACCAGTTTATGGACTTGGACCATTTGCAAGACGAGGAAGCACAGATGTTACGGCAATATCGCCACGATATTGAAAACGAGACCCCAGTAGTCCGGCTCGATTTCACTAAGATCCAGTAAACGATTCTTTCTCTATATTGTAAGAGACTGTTCGGTCTCTAACCCCAGGGAAGCCAATGAATGGTGGAAACATCGGGGGGAGGGTGGGGTTGCCATGGAATGTCTTTGACTCACAAGAACAAGGGAACACAATCTGAATCCCTACCCCGACCGGCCCGGTCCTAGCTAAGGATGGATCACACCTGTCTGGGGACAATTCATTCCCTTGTGTTGCTCCCCCCCTCCAGCTTTGTCTCTGCCCGACGGTTCGTTTTCACTTCTTTACAGGATGAGTTTGGCTGACGAAACACCATCTTGCCATCCAATTTCTTTCCCCTTATTTAGAAAATTATGATATAATGCTTTTCTATCAAATAAATCATAGAGGGGTGATGCTGGCGATGAAAAAGTGGCGAATGATGAAACCGATTACAATCGGGGTCTGTATCGCTTTGCTGGCGGGGAGTGGTGCGATCCCACCGCAAGCAGTGCACGCGGAGCCGTCTGACTTTTTCAGTTCATTTGAAAAAGGGGATCCACCACCGACTTGGAAAAACACCGTGGAAACCGATGCATCAGGTAAGAAAATGGCTTCCGGTGTGGACGGCAATATCCCATTTGACGGCATTCAGGGGGATATCACGGATCAATTGAAAGAGATCACCGTGTCCGGTGAAAATCCACCGAATGAAACCAAAGACAAATTGATCGACCGGGATTTGAACACCAAATGGCTGATTAAGGAAAAAACGGCCTCGATCCAGATGAAACTGTCCGAAGCGGAGTCGGTCGTCAAGTTTGCATTGACCTCGGCCAATGACTTTGAAGGCAGGGATCCAAGGGATTGGACTTTTTCAGGCTCCCAGGACGGAAAAAACTGGACCCCACTAGATAAGAGAACTGATGAAGTGTTCAAAGACCGGTTTCAGACCAAAATCTATGAGTTGGAGAACCAAGAGAAGTATTTGTATTACCGGTTGGACATCACCAAAAACGGCGGTGAACCCATGATCCAACTGGCGGAAATCCAACTTTCCAATGGAATCGATGTTCCGCCACCCCCTCCTACGGATATGAAATCTGAGATTGGCAACGGTCCTTCTAGTGCATATATGGCTAAGACAAAAGTGGGTTGGACCGGATCGAAAGCGCTTACCTATGGCGGTTCCCACAAGGCCAAAGGACGAGCTTATTCTTACAACAAGGTTTTTGATGTAAAGATTCCTGTAACTTCGAAGACAGAACTCTCCTACTATATTTTCCCCGAATTTACGACCCGAGATCAAATGGACGATGCCAGTACCTATATGACGATCGACCTTGCCTTTTCAGACGGAACCTATCTCCACGATCTAGGTGCAGTAGATCAACACGGCATCCAATTACATCCGAGGGAACAGGGAAAATCGAAAACCTTGTATCCCAATCAGTGGAACTATAAAAAGTCCCAGATTGGTGCTGTCGCAGCTGGCAAAACGATTAAACGGATCCTGGTCGCCTATGATAATCCCAAGGGACCGGGAGTTTTCAAGGGAAGCATCGACGATATCCAAATTGAAGGAAGCCCCACCCCCAAGACCTATTCTAAGCCTTCTGAATATGTAAACACCTTACGAGGCACGCAGTCCAATGGAACCTTTTCCAGGGGAAACAATTTTCCCGCTGTGGCGGTTCCCCATGGTTTTAATTTCTGGACGCCGGTGACTGACTCCGGTTCAACCAGCTGGCTCTATCATTATCATGAAAGAAACAACGAGGATAACCTTCCGCAAATCGAGGCTTTCTCCCTCAGCCATGAAACGAGTCCCTGGATGGGGGATCGTCAAACATTTCAAGTGATGCCCTCAGATGACAAAGGAAAGGTGCCCAGTGCCAATCGGAAGGATCGCGCCTTACCCTTCCGACACTCTAATGAAGTCGCGCAGGCTCACTATTACCGTGTACAGTTTGATAATGGGATTCAAACGGAGATGGCCCCGACAGATCATGCGGCGATGATTCGATTCAAGTTTAAGGGAGGCAACTCCCATCTAATTTTTGATAATGTGAATAATGATGGCGGTCTCACTCTGGATCCGAAGAAGGGGGAACTTTCAGGTTACTCAGATGTCAAAAGTGGTTTGTCCACAGGTGCGACGCGGATGTTTGTTTATGCGACATTTGATCAACCGGTGGCATCGGGAGGAAAGCTGACAGGAGAAGAGCGGGATGGCGTGGCCGGTTACTTCCGATTCAACACCGGCAAAGAGGGCAGCAAAGTGGTGAACATGAAGATTGCAACCTCTTTGATCAGTGTGGATCAAGCCAAGAAAAACCTGGAGCAGGAGATTGGGCCGAAGGACACCTTTTCATCTATAAAGAAAAGAGCACAGAAGCAGTGGGATGAAAAACTGAAGAAGATCGAAGTGGAAGGGGCGACTGAAGACCAGCTCGTCACTCTGTATTCCAATATGTATCGATTGTTCCTCTATCCAAACTCCGGTTTTGAAAATGTAGGTACGAAGGAGCAACCGAAATACAAGTATGCCAGTCCCTTTTCTCCTGCAGAGAGAGATGACACCCCCACTCAAACCGGTGCCAAGGTAGTGACCGGAAAATCCTATGTCAACAATGGTTTCTGGGACACCTACCGGGCCGCCTGGCCAGCCTATTCCTTGCTGACTCCGAAGAAGGCCGGGGAGATGATCGATGGGTTTGTCCAGCATTACCGAGATGGGGGCTGGGTCTCCAGGTGGTCCTCTCCCGGCTATGCCAATCTGATGGTCGGGACCAGCTCCGATATAGCTTTTGCAGATGCTTATCTAAAAGGGGTCACCAATTTTGATGTCCAAAGCTTTTACCAGTCCGCGATCAAAAATGCTGCGGTGGTCAGTCCCAATGCAGGTACAGGCAGGAAGGGGCTAAACACCTCGATCTTTGACGGGTATACCAACACTTCGACAGGTGAAGGATTATCCTGGTCGCTAGATGGATACATCAACGATTTTGGAATTGCGAACCTGGCCCACGCTTTGGATCAAAAGGGAGACAAAAAGGATCCCTATCACTCCCACTATAAGGAGGACTATCAGTACTATCTGAATCGGGCGCAGAATTACATCCACCTGTTCCATCCAGATGTGCAATTTTTTATGGGGAGGAAGTCAGACGGATCCTGGAGAACGACTCCGGAACAATTCGACCCTGCAGAGTGGGGAGGGGATTATACCGAGACGAACGCCTGGAATATGGCTTTCCACGCTCCACAAGATGGACAAGGGTTGGCGAATCTGTATGGGGGCCGAGAAAAACTGGCCAAAAAGCTGGATAAGTTCTTCAGCACTCCGGAAACCGCATTGCCTGCTTACAAAGGAGCCTATGGCGGCGTGATTCACGAAATGAGAGAAGCGAGAGATGTGCGGATGGGCATGTACGGCCACAGTAACCAACCCGCCCACCACATTGCCTACATGTACAATTATGCAGGGCAACCTTGGAAAGCCCAGGAGAAAGTGCGGGAAGTGTTGGAGCGGCTCTACATCGGTAGCGAGATCGGCCAGGGATATCCTGGAGACGAAGACAACGGAGAAATGTCTGCCTGGTATATCTTCAGTGCATTGGGCTTTTATCCTTTGCAGATGGGCAGTCCCGAGTATGTGATCGGTTCGCCTCTCTTCAAGAAAGCGACTGTCCATTTGGAAAATGGAAAGAAAATCGTGGTCAACGCTCCTAAGAACAGCTCATCCAATCGCTATGTGCAAAGCTTGAAAATCAATAGCAAAAAGTACACCCGGACTCAAGTACCTCATGAGATCCTTGCCAAAGGAGCTGTCTTGGATTTTGAGATGGGTTCCAAACCCTCTAAATGGGGAAGTCAAGAAAAGGATCTGCCTGAATCAATCACTCCAGTGGCTACAGATGGGTCGAAGCTGGCACCGCAACCCATGAAGGATTTGACGGATGGATTGAGCGCCAAAGGAAAGGGTGTGGCCACAGATAGTGAAGGGGGTCGTGCAGATCAATTGTTTGACAATACCTCGGACACTCGCTGGTCCATAGAAAGCAAAACTCCCTGGATCCAATACCAGTTTAAGGACGGGAAACCGAAGGCTCAGATGTACACCTTGACTTCAGGGACTACCAGCGAAGCCGATCCAAAAAGTTGGGTTTTGAAAGGATCCAAGGATGGGAAGAAGTGGACCACCTTGGATCGGAGAAGCGATGAAAAATTCAGATGGCGCCAGTATACCCGCGCCTTTACCATCCAGCATCCAGGGAAATACTCCTTCTACCGTCTGGAAGTGACCTCCAATGGTGGGGAGGCTACCACATCCTTGGCTGAAATGGAACTGCTCGGTAGATCGGACGCCCAGACCCACTTCGAAGCGATGGAAAAATCGATTCAAGGGTATGGGAAATCAGGAGAGATAGGGAAGCAGAAAAAGGCGCAGCTACTCTATCGTTTGCATCAGGCACAGAATCAATATAAGAAAGAACACTCCAGTCGAGCCATCCAACAGATGAAGAAACTCCTAAGGGATATTAAATACAGCATACCGAAACTCCAGATTTCAGCCCAGGCAAAAAGACAGCTGACTGCAGATGCTCATGCGACGATTCACTTGTTATCCAAATGATCCAATCAAAAACCAGGATCCGTTGCGGGTCCTGGTTTTTGATGTGCGCCGGCATGGGCGATTGTGAAAATCCCGAGGGGGGTAGGTATGGTAGCTGCTAGCTTCAGACAAGGGTGTTCAGGAGAAGCTGGCAGCAAGTCTGGCGGCGGAGAGGAAAACCTCACTAGAGTTGATCTCTGCTTGGATCAATGGCTGCGAAGTCGCCTTTCTCTTATCATCATTTAGGATCTAGTTTATAGAGCAACCAAATCTGTGCAATCCCCCCAGGAATATCATCCCAAACACCCACATTTGCTCCGCTGTCTATACTGGCTCCACTGACATCTAACGCTTTTCCATTGAGCACATTGACCAGTTTGTAATAACCATCGCCTGTATTTCTTATTTTCCATTTCTGTGAAGTTGACTGAGTCCAATCCTGAATGTTTACATGGCCCGATTCCTCATTTAAAGATAATACTTTATCACTTTCGGAGTGGATGATTTTATACGTAGCGTCCCCGATGTCGACAATTTCCCAGCGCTGAGAAGTCCCACCCTTTGAATCGTCCCATGTTCTGACGTTGCTGGATTCCGCCTCTACGTCTAATGCTTTACCGCCGTTTGGATTTATCAATTTGTATTCTTTGCCGGATTCAATCGAGACGGTGACTTCGCCGTTAATTTCAATGGAGTCAACTTCAACAGAACCTTTTTCTTTTTTAAATTCAATGGTGTTGTCGTAGCCTTTACGAAGATCTACTTTCATTTCCACTGTACCAAAATCTTTGCCTGTATAAGGATATTTCAGACTAGTGGCGGGATTTCCGTTAACGGATACGGAGTTTGTCGCATCCGATGGGTCTTCATTTGAATATTTGACCGTCATGGTATAGGTCCCGGCCGCTGGAACATTGACATCCTGGATGAGCAGTTGGCTATCTTCCTGATTCAGGGTTACGGTTTTTCCGTTCGAGGCGTCTTTTTTCTCATTTAATTTCACTTGCTTCATGATCCCGTGTTCGGCTTCAATGGTGTATTCACTCGATGGAACCTTTAATGGGCCGATTTCTGGATCTCCAAAATTCGGATGATCGTCCTCGTTCCATGTGAATTTTTGTACTCTGGTTGGACGGGCTCCACACCCTTGGTCGGGGGCGCTGTTTCCATGGTATACGATCCAATCTTCTGTTCCGTCTTTCGATTTGACAAATGAATTGTGCCCAGGGCCATAGACCCCGTTCTTCTCTGATTTACTAAATACGGGATCCTTTGATTTTGACCAAGAATCCGGGTCTAACAAATTACTGTCATCTGCAGCCGTTAGCATCCCCATTGCATATTCGTCTTCCCAACAGGCACTTGCTGAATAAACGAGATATAATTTCCCGTTTCGCTTCAAAATAATAGACCCTTCGTTGACATGCATTCCTTTCTTTTCCCAATCGTATTCCGGATAGGTTAAGATCACATTTTCTCCTGTTAGGGTCCATGGATTAGACATTTTCGCAATCGCAACTGCACTGCCGTGCTCACCGGACCAGTCTCCATATGCGGCATACGAAAAATACAACTGGCCCTGATGTTCAAAGACGGTTCCGTCCAGTCCAGAATATTGGGTGTTTATTTTTCCTTTCTCTACCCACTCTCCTTTTAAAGGATCGGCGGACGAATTCTCAAGAACGTATATGCCACGGCAGTCATCTCCACATCCTGTGTTTGCGGTGTAGTAGATATACCACTTTCCGTTAACAAAATGGATTTCTGGCGCCCAGATATCTTTTAAGTTTGCAGGTGGGGTCCAAACTGTTTTTCGCTCGCCCAGGTCTATCCCTGTCAGTGTTCTAGATTTCCAGAGATCGAGACGATTACCTAAAGTTCGGGTGAAATAATAGTAACCATCACTATGAACCATGGCATAGGGGTCTGCGCCAGCTATATTGATTGGATTTTCGAATGTAGATGTGGAAGCAGTATAGGTATTTTCGGGGCTTGAACCTTGTGTTTCTTTGGGACTGACAAAAAAGAGAAGCCCAACCGAAAATAACAGAAATACAGAGGTCAATATCAGCCCTGTCATATTTTTGATCACCTTTTTTAACCAACCTTTCGCTGAAAAGTGAATGGTGTGAACACGCAATTTTTTTATTCGTTCGACTCCAATTATATCACTTTGAGAATAGATTAGTAGTAAGATTATGAATATTGATGTAGTAAGTTTTACAACGAACCTTGCGACGCAGCCGAAGTGATCCAAAAGACCGCTATTCCATTGCTTGCATCAGGCGTATATATGCAGGTTTCTACAAAGGCGAAAAAGCAGCTGACTACAGATGTGCCTATGGGACGATTTAATCTTTACCCAAATGATCCAATCAAAAACCAGGACCCGTTGCGGGTCCTGGTTTTTAAGTGAGGGGCGGGCGAGTGGAGGTTTCACTCCTTCAGCTGGATCGCCCAATCTGTTGGGCGATCCGATCAGGCGCTTCGAGGGGAAGCATATGGCCAGCTCCTTCGATCCAAACCAAATCAGCTTTCAGGCGTTTCGCCAGCTCACGCCCTCGGCTGGGAGGTGTTAACAGATCCCGTGTCCCATGGACCACCGTGACCGGAACGTCGATGGTCTTCAGATGGCGTAAGTCCATCCGTTGCATCGCATCCAGGATCCCGCTCCTAACATGGGGCTGGCAGGAAATAAAGTGGTCCCGTGTGTTTACAATATCTGCCTGTCGTGCCTGGGAGCCCAGAGATCCGCGGACGAAGAGCAGGCCGAGTCGTCCTCTCATCACCCGCTCCAACAAAGGGCTACCAATCACCGGTGTAACCAGTTTACGGAGTCGGTTCATTCCTACCCCGTATGCAGCTGTTGCTACCAGGAAGACCTCGCGTACATGTTGGTGAATACAATCGGGATGATGGATCGCCATGGCCTGGATGGCCATGCCTCCTAGGGAATGGCCTGCTACGAGGGCTCCCTTTGCATCGAGTGTCTGGAGAACGAAAGCCAGATCCGCACCGATCCGGTGAATGCTCATCCCTTCGGCACCGACTGTCGAAGCGCCGTGACCTCGCTGGTCATAGGACAGGACGCGGTATCCACTTTCGACGAGACGTTCTGTCACTGCGGCCCAAATGAAACGGCTGCCAGTCCAGCAATGGGAAAGTACGACGAGTGGCCCGTCTCCTCCCTCCAACACGGCGGACAGGATGGCACCATCGTCAGTTGTGATAGAGAGGGGTTTCCCTTGAACAGAAGCATCTATCTCAGATGCCTTTACACCTGCGTTGCGATTCGCCGCGGGAAGTATCCATGGCGTCAACTTGTCGGGAACGAGCATTTCCTGAAAAGATGTCATCCACGCACACCTCCAACCTGATTTCCCCTATGCACTTCTTTTTTCTCGGTTTCCCCTCGATTTCCTTTTATACCTATTCTACCGAGTGTGAGTTCCCTTGGATCTATGCCAAGCACATCGGTATCATCCCTGGGAACTATCTATTGTCTGGACGTGTTGATCATACTTTAGGCAGGAACTAAGGTCGGGATGGGGTTTCATATTTCGTTTTCGTTGTTCTACCAATCTTAAATCACTCCATGTGAACCCCAACCCTTCCTGTATAGTATGGGGGGAGAAGCGACTCTAGGCACGCTTGTGTCCTGTGGGTATGACGATTTTCACAACGCTTTTAGGCGACGGAGGGGTCTTTTTGTTCGGGAAGATGGGGTGCGAATCTTTTTTGTATGATTAGCAGGCGTATCCAGAAGCCGAGAAAAGCACAGGTCAGACCGATGGTGATGCCCAGCCAAAAGCCGAAGGGACCCAAGTGGGTGAAGGCAGCCAGCCCGTAACCGACTGGCATCCCGATTCCCCAATAGGAGATAAACGCTGTGATAAATGGAACCGTAACATCTTTATAACCGCGGAGTACCCCCTGAAGTGAGGCTTGAGCAGCATCTGAAAGCTGGTAAAAAATCGCGAAGATCAAGAACTGTTTCACCCAAGTGATCACTTCCGGATGATCCGTATAAAAGCCGGCGATCCATCCGCGGAAAAAATAAAGGAAAACCGAGGCGCAAGCGATTAAACCCATGGCCGAGAGCACACCAAAGTGACTGTATTGTTTTGCATCTGCAAACCTTTTGGCCCCGACTTCAAAACCGACCACAATCGTTAAAGCCATCGAAATACTTAAGGGAATCATAAACAGGAGAGATGTAAAATTGATGGCGGCTTGGTGGGCAGCAACGATTACGGTATTGAACATCATTCCCATCATTAGCGTGACCACGGCAAAGATACTTGACTCAAAAAAGACGGAGAGCCCCATGGGGATACCGATGGCCAGTTGATCCTTCCAGGCTTTCACAGAGGGAGCAAACCAACGGACGAACAGGGCATATTTGCGCATCACATCCACCTTGAAGGTGATTACGACGGCGATGGTAAAGATCAGCCAGTAAGTGATCCCACTAGCATATCCGGAACCGATGCCCCCCAGTTGGGGAAAACCGAACTTCCCGAAAATCAGCAGATAGCTCAGCCCAATGTTGAAGGGAACCGCGAACAACATAATCATCATCATGATCCGGGTATGTCCTTGGGAATCAAAAAAATAGCGAAGCACATTGGCTGCGAACAGGGGGATGATGCCGATGGACAGTCCGATCAAATAATGCTTGGCGATGTGTTGTACTGCGGGATTTAGATTCATCAATGAAAGCAGGGGTTCCAGAAATAAGATCCCGGCAAGTACAACGGTGATGGCGAGCAGGACCGATAAATACAGGGCCTGTGTGACGGTACCGGATATTTTGTGATGTTTGCCGCCGCCGATTAGCTGAGAAACAATCGGTGTGACAGACATCAGAATCCCATTGATGCCGGTGAAGATAGGCATCCAGAGACTGGATCCGATGGCCACGCCGGCCAGATCATTCGTTCCGGCTTGACCTGACATCATCGTGTTAAACAGGTTCATGGAATATAAGCTGATTTGTGTAACCAAAATAGGCCATAAGATCACGAAAAACTGAGAGATTTTCTCTCTCATCGTTGCAGTTTGATGCATCCGACGTCCTCCTTTTCTCCAAAAAAATCATGAGGTCTAGATCATTCAAAAAGAAGTAACCCGCACCCTTCTCAGGTCGCGGATTACTTCTCGCGTGTGATGATCGCGGATCATGTAGTTTAGGTGGCAGGGATGGCTCCGCCGCTGTTCCAGTTCGTATGCTCAAGATATCACAGAGACGGGTGTTTCGTCCAGCCTGGGCCAGAAAGGGCGGATGGAAGGTCATGTTTCAGATCGACTCCCTCAGCAGGTGTGGTTTTTAGAAGAGGGCTTGTTCGTCGGGACGGATTCATCGCACGATCTTTCATCATGAATAATAAACAGGGAGTAGAATAAGAGGAAAGGGGATCATCATGACAGGGATCCACAGGTTACGAAAAGTTCTTAGGCAGACCGGCTTGCATCATGAGCTGACCCATCGTCCTCCAGAGAAGCGTTCTGTTGCTGTCGCCAAAAAGGGGAGAGCCGTCCAACGCAGTTACGGGCCCCATCAGTCCACTTGCTTATGGAAGGGAAAAGAGGTTTACAAGAAAACCAGATAAGGTTTGAAACATAGCAGGAGCACCCTGGAGCGGGATGCTCCGATTTTTGTCTGGGAGATGGAATGCTTTTCAAAGAAAATCCCAAGCAAGGAGGAGTATAATGGCTATAGTTTAATGAATGGAAAGGAGGGAGGGCCATCCTTTCCGATGAGGGATTTCCGGCCCGATGCCCATGAAGATCCTGTTGATTGAAGATGATCTCCCGTTATTGGAATCTCTGCAGCGGATTTTGGAGAAGGAATTTGAAGTGGAGACAGCGGCGGCAGGTGATCAAGGTTTGTTTCTCGCTGAGCAGAATATTTATGATCTGATCGTTCTCGATATCATGCTGCCGGAGATCCATGGCCTGGACATCCTGACCACACTTCGAAGAAAAGAGATCGAGGTGCTGGTGCTGCTGTTGACTGCCAAGGACAGTGTAGAGGATAAAGTGAGGGGATTGGATCGGGGGGCGGACGATTATTTGGTCAAGCCTTTCGATGTACAAGAATTGCTAGCTAGAGTCCGTGCTCTACTGCGTCGCAGGGGGGCGTTAAAAACAGATGGAATCTTGCGATACGGGGCGATTCAATTACACCTGAAAGAACAAGAAGGGGAAGTGAATGGTTTTCCGCTACAACTGACGGAAAAAGAGTTCCTCCTGCTGGAATTTCTCATGCAGAATGCGAAGCAGATCTTAACGAAAGAGCAGCTATATGATCGGGTTTGGGGATTTGATTCTCTGACCTCCCTTTCGATCGTGGAGCTGTATATTCATTATCTTCGCAAAAAATTATCCGCGCAGGGTTTGGACGGAGTGATTCATACGATCCGCGGTGTGGGCTATATGTTGGAGGATCGGAGATAAATGTTCCGTAAAACACAAATCCTCCTCACGCTGCAATATGCGGCTGTGTTTATGCTGATCGTCAGCTGTCTGGGGGCTTTTTTATACTGGTACATGGAGAAACAATCCTTTGCCAAGATCGACCACTCCCTGTTGCTCAGTGTCCAAGCGGAAGAGGAACGGCTACGGGGGACTGGAATTTCCGCCCCTTCGTCGTTGGACCCGCTCATCGGTAAAATCATATGGGATGAAAACAACCGTGTGGTTTACACCGAAGCTCCTTTCTCGTCGATCATCGAAAATCTTCATCCTGAAAAGACAGACGGAGAAGTACATACCCTTGAAGCAGAGGGGTTTACTTTCCGGTATCTAGCGGTTTCAGTACAGACTTCCGAGGGGCCTTGGGTGGTTCAATCGATTCGTAATATCGATGCGGAGATGATGACCCTTCGGGATATGCGCAATAATATTATCATCGGTTGTGCGCTGTCAGGGGTGGTTGCACTGCTGGCGGGTTATTTTCTTGGTAAACGGGCGCTCATACCTATTCGGCAGGCCTGGGAAGTCCAACAACAATTTGTGGCCGATGCTTCACACGAGTTGCGCACCCCCCTGACCGTTATACAAACGAGAACGGAATTACTCTTGCAACATCCCCATCAAACCGTGCAAGAAAAAAGCGATGACATTTCTACCATCTACCGTGAAACCCGACGGGTTCGCCGATTGGTGAATGATCTTTTAACATTGGCACGCAGTGATTCCAACCAATTGGAATTGGATCGACAAGCTTTTGATGTGAGTGAATTATTGAGTGAAGTCGGGGATCATTTTAGTGAATTGGCGGAATTAGAGGGCATCACCTTTGAAATCCATATCCAATCCCGTCTTTTTTGCAACGGAGACCGGGAACGAATCCATCAGTTGCTTGTCATCTTGTTGGATAATGCGGTGAAGTTTACCCCTTCTGGCGGGGCTGTTTATTTAAGCTGTGGCAAAAAGGGGTCTCAGCTGTTCATTGAAGTAAGGGATACGGGAGTAGGTATTTCCGAGAAAGACTTGCCAAGGATCTTTGACCGGTTTTATCGGGGAGACCAGGCGAGAGGCCGCAGGGATGGTGGAACAGGTCTGGGGTTGAGCATTGCCCGATGGATTGTGGAGAAGCATAGAGGCAGCATCTCGGCCAAAAGTAATTCCGAAGGAACCACGTTCACAGTTAAATTGGTGGCTGTAGCAGGAACTTGAGTATTTTTTCGACTGATGTGCCAGACACATAACTCCCCGCTGTTGTCAGCGGGGAGTCGTTTTATCCTTCCTGCAGGGTCACTGTAGTATTCTGTTTTTTACCGTTCCGGTAATAAGTCACCTTCATGCGGTCGCCGATCTTTTTTTCTTTTTGCAGATAGGATTGCAATTGGGAGCCGTTTTTTATCTTTTTGTCGTCTAGAGCGACAATCACATCTAAGCGATGGAGACCGGCTTTGGAGGCGGCACTACTGGGGCTGACATCCAGGATGACCACCCCATCCGTGACGGAATCGGGTAGCTGGAGAGTGATTTGCCTGTCTGTGGCAGCAATCGTATCCAAATCTTTCAGGGCGATCCCCATGAAGGGGCGTTTCACTTTCCCATATTGGATGAGCTGATCGAGAATCGGTTGCGCCTCGTTCGCCGGAATGGCAAATCCCAAACCTTCCACTCCTTCTTTTGAAACCTTCATACTGTTGATCCCGATCACTTGACCGGCGGTGTTGATCAGCGCTCCACCACTGTTTCCTGGATTGATTGCAGCATCGGTTTGGATCACCTCCATGGACAAGTGTCCGGAGATATTGATCTTGCGGTGGGGTGAGCTGATCACCCCGGCAGTGACGGACTGGGAGAACTCGATTCCCAGGGGGTTCCCAATGGCGACAGCGGGTTCTCCCGCTTTAAGAGTATCCGAGTTTCCAAACTGAGCAACGGATGTCACCTGTTTATCGGGGATTTCCAAGACGGCCAAGTCGGTGATTTCATCACTGCCTAGTACCTGACCCTTTACCTTTTTTTCGGTTTTTCCGTCATGTACCACCACGATCACCTCATCTGATCCAGCAACCACGTGATGGTTAGTAACTACTCGTGCCTTTCCCTCCTTTTTTTCAAAGATGATCCCGGAGCCGGTCCCTTGTTCTTCAGATTGCAAACCAAAAGGATCCTCATTTTTTTTGCGGTTGACAATCCCGACCACAGCGGGCTGAACTTTTTTCACGCCTTCGGTGATGTTGCTGTCTACATCGACACTCACCTTTTGTACTGGCCCCGCTTTCTCCTCGACAGCACGGGATCCAACGGATGGATTCGGGGAAAAGAGAGGGGTTTGGGTAAACAGTGTCAATGCCAAAATCCCGCCCACCAAGCCTGAAACCAGCCCGGTAAGTAAATGGAAGTCACGTTTGCGGGTGCGATCCGATCGGTCGTAAAATCCCATGGTGCACAACCTCCTCGGTGTTCATGATGTGACAATGAACAGATATTATTATGGAGAAGAAAGCTTGGGATTTTCTTAGAAAGCTCTCTGTGGCTTAGTCTGGAGGAAGACTTGCAGAAGGAATCCAGCTGTCATAGGAAGGACGAGCCCTTGTACTCCTGAGACTCTCAGCAGAGGACAGTTGGTACACGAAAAATTATAGGAATATGAAGTCATCGATTCAATGGATGCAAAAGGTGCAAAACCCAATTTATGAGATTGAATACATTCTATTATTTTAATTGGATTCCGTTTCTTTTTTAATCACCGACAGGCTAAAGGGAAAAGAGTTTGAACATACCGATTCACCCCAAAGAATTGGAGATGTTCTTTTTTTGTTCGTTTTTTCACAATCAATATGCCATATATTGAACACTCTTCAGTGGGTCCCTGTGGAATAATAATAATAGATCGACAAGTTTTTTTGCTTGGTTCAACGCTGTTAAAACTTTGGAGGGGAAAGGTGGAGAAGCAGTATGGAAGAGCTTCTTTTGGCTCGACTCCAGTTCGCAGCAACGACGGTGTACCATTTCTTCTTTGTTCCCTTGTCGATTGGGCTGGCATTTATTATCGCGGTGATGGAGACCATTTATGTTGTCAAAGGAAAAGAAGAGTACAAAAGGATGGCAAAGTTTTGGGGAAAATTGTTTCTGATCAACTTTGCCATTGGTGTGGTGACCGGGATCATTCAAGAATTCCAATTCGGAATGAACTGGTCTGATTACTCCAGATTTGTCGGGGACGTATTTGGAGCCCCCCTCGCAATCGAAGCACTGCTGGCGTTCTTTATGGAATCAACGTTTATTGGTATTTGGATTTTTGGTTGGAACAAATTATCCAAGAAAGTTCATTTGGCCGCTATTTGGTTGGTATCTATCGGAACAGCCCTTTCCGCATTCTGGATTCTGGCGGCAAACTCTTTCATGCAACATCCCGTCGGCTATGCCATCAATAACGGGCGTGCCGAAATGAATGACTTTCTGGCCTTAATCACCAACGGTCAGGTTCTGGTGGAATTCCCACACGCCATTTTTGCTGCTTTGGCAACCGCCGGATTCCTGATCACGGGTATCAGTGCCTGGAAATTACTGAGGAAGCAAGAGGTTGATTTCTTCAAAAAATCATTCAAGGTTGCAGTGATCATTGGTTTGATTAGCTCGGTTATGGTGGCGGTAGTCGGTCACTGGCAAGCTCAATACCTTGTCAAAACGCAACCGATGAAAATGGCAGCAACGGAAGCCCTGTGGGAAACCAGTGGAGATCCGGCACCTTGGACCCTATTTGCTGTCATAGATCCAGAAAAACAGGAGAATTCTGCAGAAATTAAAATCCCGCTTGCACTCAGCTACATGTCCTATGGCGAGTTTTCTGGTTCACTACCCGGTATTAAGGAAATTCAAGCCCAATATGAAGAAGCTTACGGCCCGGGGAATTACGTTCCTCCGGTACGGACGACATTCTGGAGCTTCCGACTCATGGTTTTTTCCGGAGTCCTGATGATTCTACTGGCTGCTTATGGAACCTATCTGGCCGCTCGCAATAAATTGGAGCAAGCAAAACCGTGGTTCCTGCATGGGATGTTCTGGAGTACTTTCCTGCCTCAGATCGCTAATGTTTCAGGATGGATTATGACTGAAGTCGGACGTCAACCGTGGACGGTTCAGGGGTTGATGACGACAGCAGATGCGGTATCGCCCAGTGTAACCGGGCCGGAGATTCTGTTCTCGCTCATTGCGTATCTGGCTATTTACACGGTGTTGATGATTATCATGATTTACCTGTTCATCCGTGTTATCAAAAAGGGTCCCCAAGAAGTGTTGCAGGAGGCTACACTAAATGATCCATTTGATCGGAGGGAACAGCATGTTGTCTCTTAATGAGTTGTGGTTTATTCTGGTCGGTGTGTTGTTTGTCGGGTTCTTCTTCCTGGAGGGATTTGATTTCGGTGTAGGGATGTCTACGAAATTTCTCGCAAAAAATGAGGGTGAACGTCGTGTATTGATTAACACGATCGGTCCTTTCTGGGATGCGAACGAAGTCTGGCTGTTGACAGCCGGCGGAGCCATGTTTGCCGCCTTTCCTCACTGGTATGCAACATTGTTCAGTGGATACTATGTACCACTGGTCGTTGTATTGCTTCTTCTGATCGGACGCGGGGTCTCCTTTGAGTATAGAAGCAAAGTAAACAGTAGAAAATGGAGAAAGAATTGGGATCACGTCATTTTTATTAGCAGTCTGTTGGTGCCGTTCTTGTTCGGTGTGGTCTTTTCCGGATTGGTAAAAGGGTTACCCGTTGACAAAAACATGGAGCTGAATGCCGGCCTGTTTGACATGGTAAACCTGTATACTGTCGTGGGCGGAGCTGTGGTAACTATGTTGTGTCTGATACACGGGCTCATGTTCACAACGCTCAAAACAGCGGGTGATCTTCGGGATCGTGCACGTAACCTAGCAAAACGCTTACTCCTTCCCCTCTCAATATTGCTACTTCTGTTTGGAGCCATGACCTTCTTCATGACCGACGCATTTAAAGCACATGGCGGAATTCTGACAGTCATTCTGGTGCTTGGCATTGCTGTATATGTATGTGCCGGCGCATTTATGAACAAGAAAAAAGATGGCTGGGCATTTACAATGATGGGTGTCTTGATTACATTGGCAGTTGCATCTGTGTTTGTATCTCTGTTCCCGAATGTAATGATCAGCTCCCTGGATCCTAGTTATAACATGACCATTTACCAGGCTTCTTCAGGAGCCTACTCTCTGAAGGTCATGACGATCGTTGCCTTTACTCTGTTGCCCTTTGTACTTGGCTATCAAATCTGGAACTATTATATCTTCAGAAAACGTCTCACGGAGAAGGAGCCTCTCGAATACTGATGGACCGCGAGTTGTTGGGGTTTCCAGGGATAAAGTCTTTGCTCCTGAAGTTGACACTTCTTACGCTGGTTCAAGGAGTATCGATCATCCTCGCAGCAACGTGGCTGGCGGAAATGATCACAGCCTTGTTTTCCGGAGAGCCATTGCAGGAACAATTGGTGAAGATGGGGGGGTTCCTGCTGGCTTTCCTTTTTCGTTACGGAGCGGGGTTTTTCCAGCAAAGGCTGGCTTATCGTTACGCCGAGCGTACGGGAACGGAGATGAGAAAGCAGCTCATGGATCAGCTGTTCCAATCTGGACCGCGATTTGCGAAGGCGGAAGGGACAGGAAATCTGGTTACGCTTGCGTTGGAAGGAATCACCCAGTTCCGCACTTATCTGGAGTTGTTTTTGCCGCGCATGATCGGTATAGCTATCCTCCCGGTGCTGATTCTGATTTATGTCTTTACGTTGGATACCGTATCGGGATTGATTCTGATGGTGACGATGCCGATTCTGATCAGTTTTCTCATTCTGATTGGCATGGCGGCACGCAAACAGACAGAAAAACAGTTGCAGTCCTTTCGGGTACTGTCAAACCATTTTGTCGATTCTCTTCGTGGCTTAGAGACACTGAAATTTCTCGGTCGTAGCCGCCAGCACAGTCAAACGATCGCCGAAGTAAGTAATGAATACCGCGCAGCGACGCTGCGAACGCTACGTGTTGCTTTTTTGTCTTCCTTTGCCCTTGAATTTTTCTCGATGTTATCGGTAGCTTCAGTGGCTGTCCATCTGGGGTTGCTCCTTATCGACGGGGATCTATTGCTTCTGCCGGCGCTGACCCTTCTGATCCTGGCACCGGAGTATTTTTTGCCCGTACAGATGCTGGGAGCCGATTTTCATGCGACGTTAAACGGCAAAGAAGCAGGGACATCGATTCAGTCCATCATTCACCGGCAGGAAGGGGAAGCAGAGCTGTCTGAATGGACCGATTCCTTTGCCTGGACGGATCAAAGCATACTGAAACTAGTATCGATCGGCGTCCATTATGAGAAAGAGGGTCCCCCTTCCCTGGAGGATGTATCTGTAGAAATCCGGGGACAAGGTAAAATCGGAATCATTGGAGAAAGTGGTGCGGGCAAATCCACCTTGATTGACGTGTTGGCGGGATTTCGGAATCCTTCTTCCGGGGAAATCATGCTGGACGGGATGGCATTGCCGTCACTCGCCGGTGACGTATGGAGGAAAGAAACAACCTATATACCGCAGCATCCGTATCTATTTAATGTCTCGCTGTTGGAAAACATTCGTTTTTACAAACCGGATGCCACTGTCGAAGATGTGGAACGAGCCATTTCGGCTACTGGTTTATCCAGATGGGTTGAGCGTCTACCAAAGGGGTTGGATGAACGGATCGGTAATGGCGGCCGTCAGTTGAGCGGCGGCCAGGAACAACGCGTAGCACTGGCCCGCGCATTTCTAAGTGCACGTCCAGTTCTGTTGCTGGATGAACCGACTGCTCATCTGGATATTGAAACCGAGTATGAGTTGAAAGAAACCATGCTCCGCCTGTTTGAAAACAGACTCGTCTTGTTTGCCACCCACCGCCTGCACTGGATGCCGCATATGGATCGGATTATTGTCCTGGACAAGGGAAAGGTGGCCGAAATCGGAACCCATCAGGAACTTGTTGTCCGTAAGGGCGTGTACTATCGGCTGTTAACTGCACAAAGGGAAGGGATCGGATGATGGGAAAAGAATGGATTGGCCATGATCTCTGGACCCATCGTTGGCGATTTGTACTGGTGATTTTTTTAAGTTTATTAACTGCCGGGTGTGCCTGTGCACTCACGTTTACATCGGGTATCCTCATATCCAAAGCCTCGCTGCGTCCGGAAAATATTTTGATGGTGTATGTACCGGTTGTCCTCGTGCGGGCCTTCGGAATTGGACGAGCTGCCGTTCACTATGTGGAACGGCTGGTGGGACATGATCTGGTCTTGCGGATCCTATCCCGAATGCGTACTCGCCTCTATCGCATATTGGAACCTCAGGCATTGTTGATCCGCTCCCGTTATCGTACCGGTGAGGTTCTCGGCACCCTTGCTGACGATGTTGAGCATTTGCAGGATGTTTATGTGCGAACCATTTTTCCTGTGGTGACGGCGGCGGTGGTCTATGTAGTATGGGTTGCAGTCTTGGGGAGACTGGATCTTTCTTTTGCACTGTGGATGGCACTTTACCTGTTGATTCTTATCCTGGTGCTTCCTGCGGTGTCGCTATGGGTGACATACAGAAAACGGAAAGAGATGAAGCGTGGCCGAAACAGGCTGTATCAAAAACTGACGGATGCGGTGCTTGGCTTGAGCGATTGGGTCATCAGTGGGCGTTCCAAAGAATTTGTTTATTCCTATGAAACAGATGAGGCCAAAGTAACGGCTGTGGAAAACCGTTTGCATCGCTGGGTAAGTTTGCGCACCTTTTTGGCTCATCTTGTTGTCGGAGGTCTCATTGTTTTGACTGCCTACTGGTCCGGCGGGCAATTTGCCGATGGGATGCTGGATGGCCCATTCATTGCAGCCTATGTTCTAGTTATTCTCCCATTAATGGATGTGTTTCTTCCCATCTCGGAAGCGGTTGAAAGAATTCCTCAGTATGAGGAGTCTTTGGAGCGGATCCACCGAATGGGGGGGACGGATCCCAAGATGGGGTCAACGGAGCGCAAGGTTTCGGATTCGGTACTGGAAAAGGCCCGGAGTCAAGCCGATATTCGTCTGGAAAATGTAAGTTACCGCTATGAATCCTCCGTTGAAAGAAGCATCAGTGATCTGTCCCTGGATATTTCCCGGGGAAAAAAGTTGGCGGTGATCGGGCGTAGCGGTGCCGGCAAATCTACATTATTGAAGCTGATTCAGGGTGCTATCGTTCCGGAACAGGGTCAAGTAACGATCAACGGGATCCGTGTGGATCAATTTGGCAACGATATGCCAAAATTGATTGCGGTGTTGAATCAACGTCCGTATCTGTTTGATACGACAGTGGCCAATAACATCCGCTTGGGGAAACCTGAAGCGACCGATGAAGAAATCAGGAACGTAGCAAAGCAGGTGAAACTGGATCCATTGATCGAATCCTTGCCTTTGGGTTATCGTACCCCGATGCTGGAAACAGGGGACCGTTTCTCCGGCGGGGAACGGCAGCGGATCGCATGGGCCCGCATCTTGTTGCAGGATACGCCGGTGATTATCTTGGATGAACCGACGGTGGGGCTGGACCCGGCTACGGAGAGAGATTTGTTACGAACTGTTTTTCAAACCCTTCAAGGAAAAACACTTATTTGGATTACACACCATCTAGTAGGAGTAGAACAGATGGATGAAGTGGTCTTTATTGAGGAGGGTCAAGTTGAAATGCGTGGTTCCCATGAACATCTGCTGGAGACCGTCCCGCGTTATCGTCACCTGTATCAGCTGGATCGGCCCATTTTGGCAGATGTCTGACCTAGTAAAAAACCTCCTTTGTGATCGGTTTTTTGCACACGAAGGAGGTTGATTTTTCTAGATGTTAAAATCAGGAAAAGAGAAGAATCGCGAGGGAAGTTGATAATTTCTATCATGGAATGGATTCTTTTTAGAAGTAATGATATGTTTTTGAATGAAGAAAAGGAAAGGATAGATGCTTGTGAGGGTGTGATGAAACCAGGGAAAAAGGGACGGATCTTCAGCGGGATAGCTACGTTACTTGTTAGATTATTATATCGAGGAAAAAGGTCTCCCCACAAAAGTGGAAATGACAACAAAGACGCTTGGTCCTCATGAAAGAGGATCAAGTGAAGAGGAGCCATCCAGATCTGACCCTGAGGATCAAAGTCGGTTTCTGGAGGCGATCGGAGGAGCAGGACAGTTTGATTTCCTACAAAGAGTGCAAAGGATCTCCGCCGTTCCACTTAACCGGCCCTGGTTACCACACAAAATATGGCTTATCAACAGCCCGATTGAAAGAAACCCCAGTCCATCTTTTGACAGGGGTTTCTTCGTGATTTTACTTACCTTGCGGGATCTCGTTCTCAGTACAAACCGCTTCTGAGGGAGAATGAATTCCCTATTTTTACAGGGTTGAATATTTTGATTATTTGGTATTATCCTACTACCACAAGTTGTCCTTTTGGAAGTTTTGTGCCATGTGCCGTTTCGAGTGAGGAAAAAGAAAAATAGATTAATATAAAGGAGCGTGATCTTTTGGCAACCAAGATTTTTATTGATCCCGGACATGGTGGAAACGATGCGGGTGCGGGAGGAAACGGTTTGCAAGAGAAGGATGTCACTTTGAAGATCGCCTTGGAAACTCGCCGAATCCTTGTGGAAGAATACGAGGGTGTCACTGTTAAAATGAGCCGTGAGAAGGATGCCACAGTTTCACTGAACCAACGGACCAATGCAGCGAATAACTGGAATGCCACCTTTTTTCTCTCCATTCATATCAATGCCGGAGGGGGCACGGGATTTGAGTCCTATCGGTATGTCCAGAATGGCTCCTCCACCACCATGACGGCACAAAAAAATATCCATGCTGCTGTGCTGTCTGCCTCGAATTGGAAAGACCGGGGCCAAAAGTGGGCAAACCTTCATGTTCTCCGGGAATCCAAGATGCCAGCTGTGCTGACGGAGAACGGATTTATCGATACCGCAAGTGATGCCGCCAAGTTGAAAGATACCTCTTTTTTGAAAAAGCTGGGTCGTGCTCATGCGCAGGGACTCGCCAAAACTTTTGGCTTGAAGAAAAAAGCACCTCCTCCGTCGACGGGAACACTTTATCGGATTATCGCCGGTTCCTACTCTGACAGGGCTACTGCAGAGAATCAGCAAAGCTCCCTGCAAAAAAAGGGCATCGACACTTGGCTCTGGGAGTATGAGAAGGGGAAGTACCGCGTGGTTGCAGGAAGCTATTCCCAAAAAAGTGAAGCGGACAAAGTATCGGCAGATCTAAAAAAGAAGGGCATCGACAATTGGATTGCCGTCGTTAAACAGTAAATATAGGAACCCGGGCAGAGATCATCCTGCCCGGGTTACGCGATGTCACCGATGGGTGAACTACTGCCTCTTCAGGCGACTTTGATCTTGTTTTTCAGCAAGGCGGAGGCAGGATGGTGGGGCGACTCCGATCTCTTACAAAGAGCGCATAGCGAGACCGGGAACGGAGTGACCTTGGCGAGACTTGTGCCCTATGGGTACAAAGGCGAATCAAATCCCCACCATCCTTACCTTTCTGTGATTTTCCACACAATGTTCTCTGAGGGGGCACTACTTCGTTTATAGCCTGAACCAGGCGTGTTGATTAGCCGCATTTTAGGCAGGAAATAAAGTCGGGATGGTGGGACGGCTGGAACCGGCCAGGCGGATGAAAAAAGCATGTTGGAGGCGATTCGCCGAGCTATGGAACTGGCTCCCAAAAGAAGTTGATATAACGAAATTGACGCCATTGAACAGCGAAAATACGGGAGGCTCGGGTGAAGGGGATTTTGCCCGGGTTTTTTCATTACGATGAGTTGACAGCCAAATCTAAATACACTAAAATCATGGGCGGGTTGAATTGGAAAAAATATGTGAGAGGGTGAAATTTCTATAAATCGGTTTTTCCAAATGTGAAGGGGGATTCAGATTGACAGTAGCATTTAGCAGTTTGGAAGTGGCAGATCTATACCAGATGGAACATTTCTACAGAGTCTATTTTCATTTTCGTAGAAAATACACCTCCATCGATCGTCGATCGGTTCGCTTGGAAAAAGGATCCTTTCAACTGGAACTGACGCAAGGAGATGCTGCGCACAAGAAGGGTTCCACCCAGCCATGGGTCACTCTGGAAGTTCCGGACGTCCATCAAGAAAAGTACCGTTTGGAAACCTGCGGGCTTACCATCCAATCATCAGATCAGAATCCCTCGGAACTGGAAGTGGCAGATCCAGAGGAAAACAGGATCCGGATCCGGAGAGGGATTGATCCCGTAGCTGATCCTGACATTCAAGCGGTCATTTTTGATCTGGATGGTACCTTGATCGATAGTGAACCCAATTATTTTGTGGCTGAAAAGAAGTTGCTAGAAGAGTACGGAATCCATGATTTTAACCTGGAAATGAAGAAAAAATACATCGGGCGCAGTTCAAGAACCATGCTGGAAGATTTCATAGAGGCGTATCAGATCAGGGATTCCGTTGAGGTGTTATTAAACAAGAAGAACCGATACTACATCGAGATTGCGGAACAACAGACCACAGTCTACCCCGAAATGAAACGATTTTTGCAGTACCTGCGGAAAGAGGATTACCCTGTGGCCCTCGCTTCTGGATCCTCACCGGAGATTCTCGACAGCATCTTATCCGTTACCGGTTTGCAAGATTCTTTTGACGTGGTGTTATCCTCTGAGACCCTCCAGAGAGGAAAACCGCATCCCGATGTATTTCTTGAAGCGGCCAAACAGCTGGGGATCCCTCCGGAACACTGTTTAGTGATCGAAGATTCCCAATACGGGGTGGAGGCGGCCAAAAGAGCTTTCATGTATTGCATAGCCATCCCTTATCTGATCGATTCGCCTCTATCTGACCATTTTACGATGGCAGATCTGCTGTTTCGAGAGGGGATGGAATCTTTCACCGCCGAAAAAGCCTATCGGTGGTTGCAAGAGAAAAAGGGCGCTGCGGTTTGATATTTCATTTCCCGGAGAAAGGGGTTACGATCCAAAGCACTTTGCATCTGCAAAGTGCTTTTTTTGAGTGTGGGCGATTACCCTGCTACTGTACAGGCAGAGCCGATTGCATGGACTTCATCACAGCATTGTACAACGTCGGTTCAAAAAAAGGGATGAAAACGAAATCATCACCAAAAATGGGGTGATACAATGATAGTACGAAAGGAGGTATATGATGCAGCTGGATAGCCGAAGTCAGTATCTCCTGCGAGAAGTAATGGCAAATCCGAATATCCGAAGCAAAGAACTAGAAACCAAGCTTCGATTGAGTCGAAGGCAACTGGGTTACAGTTTTGAAAAAATCAATGAGTGGCTCTACGATCAGTCCCTTCCGAAAATTGAGAGGACGAAACAGGGTGGATTCTTGGTGGAGCCAGAACTCTTGTCCAAACTTGAACTGGACAAAGATCCGAGTCATGAAGATATAAAGGAACAATCGAAAAGCAAAAGAGTGAATATGATTCTGTTTATGTTATTAAGCCGAATCGAAGAGTTATCCCTGACTCATTTTACAAGTGAATTGAAAGTGAGCAAAAATACAGTACTCGACGATCTGAAAAAAGCAAAAATTTTTGCGTCCCGTTATGGGCTGAATCTCCGCTATTCGCGAAAGTTCGGATATCTGCTGGAAGGAAAAGAATTTAATCTGCGAAAATTAATGATTTTGACCATGTACAGGGTCCTGGAAATGGACCATGGTCCAAGCAGAGTAAAGCAGCTCGCTGAGTTATCCGCAGAGGAAGTGAATGAACTTCAGACCCGTGTAGAGAAGGTCGAAGGTAAATTGAATTTAAAGTTTACCGATGAAAAGATTATATCGATTCCCTATATTCTCGCACTGATCTTGCGAAGGGTGAAACAGGGGAAGAGAATCAGCCCCTTTCATATACACTACGATGAAATTTCCGATACAAAAGAATACTGGGCCACGGAGGAGATTCTTTATCATTTCGAGGATGTGCCAGAAGAAGAAAGGTTTTTTATCACGTTGCACCTTCTCACAGCTAACGTCATTTGGTCGTCTGAGGATCCGACAGAAGAGAACATTCCAAAATTAGCTCAGGCGTTGGAGGAGATGCTTCTCCTATTTGAACGAACCACATTTATTTTTCTGCAAGATAAGGAGCGCTTGATCCATAAGCTTTTGCTTCACATGAAGCCGGCTTACTATCGGATCAAGTATCAATTGACGGAAGTAAATGACCTCCATGAAATCGTTAACAAGGATTTTAAAGAGCTGCATCATTTGGTGCAAAAGTCGACCCAGCCTCTCGCCGATTTGATCGGCAGCGAAATTCCTGAAAGCGAAACCATCTACCTGACGATGTTGATCGGTGGCTGGCTCACCAAGCAGGGAGACAGTTTCCGTAAAAAGGTGAAAGCGCTGGTGGTATGCCCAAAGGGCGTCTCCGTCTCCAGACTCATGCTGAGCACGTTAAAGGATTTGTTCCCGGAGTTTGTGTTTCTGGATTCATTATCCGTGCGGGAATTTCAACATTATGGATTGGACTATGATGTGGTTTTCTCACCAGTTTTTCTGGAGACAAAGAAAGAGCTGTTCATCGCCCATGCGATGATGGAAAAAGAAGAAAGAATTCGCTTGCGTAAACAAGTGATGTTGCAGCTCTATGGATATACGCCCCATCATTTACATTTGGAAGAAATTCTCGAAATCGTAGAAAAACATGTAACAGTGAAGGATCGGCCCTCTCTTGCCAAAGAGTTACGAGAATATCTCAGCCGGGATGAAGCATCAGGGAACCATGGCCAACAAGTAGGTTTGTCGAATCCCAATTTATATGAATTGATTACGCCGGATACGATTACCCTCAAGCATTCTGTCCATTCGTGGGAGGATGGAATTAAGACCGCATCGGAACCTCTCTTGCAGCAGGGAAGCATCACCAAAAATTATGTGGAAGCTATGATTCGTCATTGCCAGACGGATCCTTACATTGTGATCAGCCCTCACATGGCGATCCCCCACGCCTCACCGGATGAAGGCGTGAAAGAAGTTTCGATGAGTCTGCTCCGACTGAAACGAGGAGTGGAATTCGCGAAGGATTACTCCATTCATCTGGTGATTATCATTGCGGCGATGGCTAAAAATCAGCATTTGCGGGCCTTGATGCAATTGATGGAATTGGCTGCAAATCCAGAAGATCGCAATGCTATGATCCAAGCGCGATCCGCAACAGACATCCATGAAATCATTAAAAATTATGCCGAATCAAGTTGAAACCAAGATTTCAACGAAGAGACAGACATAGAGGTGAGGAAGCAAGTGAGGGATTTATACTTCGATGAATCATTGATTTTGAAAGACTTGCAGGCCCAAAGCCCAGATGAGGTACTGGAATTGATGGCTGCCAACCTGCTGGCCAAAGGACTGGTGAAAGAGAGTTTCGTAACGGCAGTCGTCGACAGGGAAGGAAAGTTTGCGACGGGTTTACCCACCCACGGAGTGTCCGTGGCGATCCCTCATACGGATCCGGAACACGTCAAACACCAGACCCTCAGTTTAGGAATATTAAAAGAACCGGTTGATTTTGGAATTATGGGTGAAGCCACGGCCCAAACTCCAGTCAAGTTAGTGTTTATGCTTGCAATGGCTGAACAGGACAGTCAGCTGTCCCTGCTTCAGAAGTTAATGGGGATTTTTCAGAATCCAGAAATCCTATGGTCACTTGCAGAGTCGGAGGATCGATCCCATATCAAAAGGATACTGGTTGATCAACTGGCTGTGATTGTAAAGGAGGTGAACTGACATGAAGAAAAAACAGGTGTTGGTCGCATGTGGAGCTGGTATTGCCACTTCCACCGTTGTTAATAACGCAATTGAAGAGATCTGCAGAGCGAACGGTATCCAGTGCGATCTCGTGCAAATCAAAATTACAGAAGTGGGTTCATATCTGGATACAGCCGATTTATTAATCAGTACTACGATCGTTCAAAAAGAATATCCTTTTCCCGTCATCAATGGTAGAGCTTTTCTGACCGGAATCGGATTGGATGATGTAAAGAAACAAATCCTTGAAGAACTGAAAAAATAACTTCTGTTCTTCCCGGTTCCGTATCTGCTGAAAGTATGGGATCGGGAAGTTTCAACAGCTGAGGAGGAACCCCTATGCAAACGATGATCGATGCTCTGCAAGCTTTTCTCGATCTGGGAGCAACTGTGATCTTGCCGGTGGTCATTTTCTTACTCGGTCTGTTGTTTGGGCAAAAACCCAGCAAGGCCTTTCGTGCCGGGTTGACCATTGGTGTTGCTTTTGTAGGGATCTTTTTGATTGTCGATCTGCTCGTAAACAACTTGGGTCCGGCTGCTCACGGGATGGTGAAGCGATTCGGGGTTGAATTGAGTGTAATTGATGTAGGTTGGCCCGCCGCCGCTTCTATTTCGTGGGCTTCGCCCATTGCAGCATTTGTACTTCCCCTCGGTTTGGCACTAAACGTGATCATGCTTGTCACGAGAACGACCAAAACCATGAACGTAGACATCTGGAATTTTTGGCATTTTTCCTTTATGGGTGCGATTGTATACGCTTTATCTGGAAGTATCATTCAGGGGTTGATCGCGGCACTCCTATTCGAAATCATTTGTTTGAAGATTGCGGATTGGACGGCTCCCATGCTTGAAAAATATTTTGATCTTCCGGGAATCTCGGTTGCGACAGGAAGCACGGTTTCTTATGCTCCTCTCGGCATTCCGCTGGTAAGGCTAGTTCAAAAAATACCGGTCGTAAAAAACTGGAATGCAGATCCGGAAACGATTCAAAAGAGATTTGGCATCTTCGGTGAACCGATTTTTATGGGGTTGGCCCTCGGTGTGGCACTGGGCTTGTTGGCGGGTTATTCCGTGGGCGAAACGATTGAGATCGGAATGGCGATGGCTGCGGTGATGGTGCTAATGCCTCGAATGGTGAAACTCTTGATGGAAGGCCTGATGCCTATTTCAGAGTCAGCCCGTAATCTGCTTCAGAAAAAATTTGGGGCGCAAAACATCTATATTGGATTGGATGCGGCTGTTGCGATTGGACATCCGGCGGTCATTTCAACGGCGCTGATCCTGGTACCGATCACGGTGGCTATAGCGGTTTTTCTGCCGGGTAATAACGTACTGCCATTCGGCGACTTGGCCACCATTCCATTTATAGTGGCTTTTATTGTTGGGGCTGCGCGGGGAAATATCGTTCACTCCGTACTTGTCGGTACCGTCCTGATCGCATTATCCCTGTACATGGCAACGGATATTGCAGCATTTCACACGCAGATGGCTGTAGATGCCAAGTTTAATATGCCGGAAGGAGCAAACACCATCTCCAGCATTGACCAGGGTGGAAACTTGATCAACTACGTTCTATACAAGCTGTTTGCCTTGATTAACTAATCGAAAACCCTGAATCCAGGGAATCTTTTTGGAGAGTCCAGGAGGTATTATGGCCATGAAAGCTTTGGTAAAAAAAGAGCCGGGATTTGGCAACCTGGAGATTGTGGAAGTAGAGGAACCGCAAGTGGGCAGAGATCAGGTAAAAATCCTTGTGAAATATGCCGGGATCTGCGGTTCTGATATTCACACCTATGAAGGCCACTACAAGGTAAAAACGCCGGTGACACTGGGGCACGAATTTTCAGGTGAAGTGGTGGAAGTCGGGGAAGACGTGACCGAGTTCAAACCGGGGGACCGCGTCACTTCCGAGACGACTTTTGATATTTGTGGTGAGTGCAGATACTGCCAGACAGGGGATTATAACTTATGCAGTTCCCGAAAGGGATTGGGAACACAGCAAGATGGAGGCTTCACCCTATATTTGCTCGCCCGTAAAGAGAGTGTCCATCGCTTACCTGATCATGTGGGATATGAAGCGGCTGCCTTGACGGAACCTCTAGCTTGTTGCCATCATGCGGTGCGGCAGGCCTCCATCCATGAAGGGGATGTGGTGGTGGTTCTCGGCCCGGGACCGATTGGATTGCTGACAGCACAAGTGGCGAAAGATACAGGTGCGAAAGTGATCATCACCGGGTTGAACCATGATCAAGTCCGGTTGGATAAAGCCAAAGAATTGGAAATCGATCATGCCGTCAATACCCAACAGGAAGATTTAAAACAGCTTGTTGAGGGGTTGACAGCAGGATACGGCGCTGATGTGGTGTTTGAATGCACAGGCGCTGTTCCCGCTGCGAAGATGGGGCTCGACTTGCTGAGAAAACAGGGACAATTTATCCAGGTTGGAATCTACGCCACCGCTGAAATCCCATTTGATTTGGAAAAGGTGATTCAGAAAGAAATCACAGTGAAAGGATCCAGAAGTCAAAAACCAAGGGATTGGGAACCTTCACTCGCCTTGATGAATGAACATCGCGTCCATGCCAAGGCGCTTGTGACCCATCGATTTGACATCACCCAATGGGCTGAAGCCTACCAGGCGATTAAAGACGGTGAAGCGATCAAGGTCTTGTTAACTCCAGTAGATTAACAGATGGAAGAGGAGGGTGGAGTGTCACAGCGTGAGATTTCGGCTACGCCACAATGTACAATCCCGTCCTGACCCTTGACAATGGTTGGATCAGACACACGTGGACGGATGGGAGGTGGGGGAATGGTAGAACATTTTCTCGACTTCACTCTGGGTCCTTACGGAAGAATGCTGGGTGACTTCTATTTTGAAAACCAGGTCTGGTTAAATAGTTTGGTGGTGGGAGTGGCGATATACAAGCTTTTTGCCAAACACAAGCAGAAGAGTGCACAACCGGAACACCCAGCCGAATCCAATGGGGATGGAATGGTTTGACCGAAAGAGGTGCCTGCAGAGTCATGATGAACGCACTTAAATTTTATGGGAAACAGGATTTACGTTACGAAAAAGCCGTTCTGCCCGTAATCGAACAGGTGGATGACGTCCTGATTCAAGTGAAAGTGGCAGGGATTTGTGGGTCTGACTTGTCCCGATATGCGAAGCTGGGTCCTTATGTGAAAGGAATGATCTGGGGCCATGAGTTTTCCGGTGAAGTAGTCGAAACCGGTCCGGCGGTAACTCATGTTCAAGTCGGTGATAAAGTGGCGGCCTGCCCCACATTTTATTGTGGCAAGTGTGAGAGCTGTAAAAAAGGGCAGTTCTCTCAATGTGCAGAATTGACCGTGATCGGGGCGAGACACCCAGGTGCTTTTGCTGAGTTTGTGAGGTTGCCTGGAGAAAACGTGATCCCTCTACCCGTTTCCATAGACATGGAGACAGCAGCTTGTATCGAGCCGGCAGCGGTAGTGGCCCATGGATTTTATCGGACCGCAATGCAGCCAGGAGCCGAGGTGGCGGTGATGGGTTGCGGCAATATTGGATTGTTGGCGGTGCAATGGGCGAAAGTGTGGGGTGCCAGCCAAGTGGTTGCGATAGACATCGATCCGAAAAAGTTGGATATCGCCACCCAAGTGGGGGCAGATGTGGGAATCCATTCACTGGAGTCTTCGGCCTATGAGCAACTCATGGATCTGACCCATGGAAAAGGGGTGGATGTAGCCATCGAATCGGCGGGGTCACCGATCACCTCTGCCCAAGTTTTTGCCCTGGTCAAAAAAGGCGGGCAAGTGGTCTTCATGGGCATCCCCTATGAGCATGTCCAGGTGGAACGATTTTACTTTGAAAAGATCGTCAGAAATGAACTGACCGTGTTGGGCTCCTGGAATGCGATTTCTGCGCCCTTCCCAGGCAAAGAATGGACTTCAACTCTTCAGTTCATGAAAACCGGCCAGATTGATGTGAAACCGCTCATCTCCCACCGAATGAGTCTAAGAGAAGGTCCGGAGGTTTTTGAAAAAATGATCAACCGCGAAGGACGGTATGGAAAGGTACTGCTTTATCCGGAAATCTAGAAGCGTGGTGTAAAAGTCGCCATACTTACAGGACACCAGTCATGCCCAGGGTTGCTTTGCGCCCCTCGCTATACAGGGAGTGTGGGGTTTCATATAGAGGGGATTTTTGATCGCCAGAACTTTGACGCCGTGAACCCCCATCCCGACTGTCTGTAAGCTCAGGGGTTCACAAATAGGTGTATGTCTCGGATCCGGGAAATGAAATGCCGTTGTCTCTCTTCAATGGAGCACGGCATTTATCTATGTCGGCCAAGAGGATCTTCTCCAGGGAAAGAAGGAGCAGTTGTGCTGGTAAGTGGAGGACCCCATAACAGCCGGATTTCTGAATTGTTGGAGAAACATTTACCATCCCCTCAAGCCATATTTTACGATGGGGGCAATGGGAAGAGCAAAAGGGTCAATTTTGTTTCCTCCACCCATTTCCTGGTTAACCACAGACCTAACAAAAGATATATAATTATTTGAATTATTTCTTGATTTTTGACTGGGAACCAGTTATGATACGAGTACGTACTAGTATTTCGCCAGTCACTCTTTTGACGCTGGGTGTGTTTATAAGTGCAGGATCACTTTTGTCGATGTCTGAACTTGCAGACTGGATCCATTTCGGTTGGGAGGGCGGTTGATTTGATTTCATTTCAGCCTACAAAGGAGGAGTCGGCCTTTGCAGATCTGGCCAGGGAATTAGCTCGAGAGCGGATCCGCCCCATAGCCAGGGAGTGTGAACAAAATCGGAGGGTCCACTCCGACTTGGTGAAGACCCTGAGAGAGTTGGGCTTTACTACCCTGGAACTGCCGGAAAGTTGGGGCGGTTTGGAGATGTCCTTGCTCTCGCAGACTCAAATCTGGGGAGCACTCGGTCAGGGGGATCTGGGGGTGATACAAGGATTGCCTGGTACCGGGGACGGTGCTTCTCTGATCCGTCTGATTCCGAATCACCCGGCTTTGCAATCCTATAAAGCGGCGGCTGTGGAGGGGGAGGGGCATACGGTTGCCTTCCTCCAAGCTGCAGATGGAGAGGGGATGTCAGGAGTCCAGGCGGAATCCAACGGGCAGGGAGTTGTTTTAAAGGGAACTTCCCAGCCCATCCGATTGGCTGCATTTGCTGAAAATTTGCTTGTGGCAGTGAATGATGCTGGAGGAGAGACCCTGTTGTTGTGGTTGGATCGCCAGGCGGACAGTCGCTGGCATGTGGTGGAAGGGGACTATCGTTTGGGATTGCTGGCGGCAGGTTGTGCACGTGTGCGGTTTGCAGAGGAGAGGATCTCTCCGGAGCAAGTGATTGCCAAGGGAAGTGAAGCCCGAGAGCTCTTGTCACAAGCTCAGGCACGGATTGACGTGCTGGAAGCGGCCAAGGAGGTGGGTCTGATGGAGGCGGCTGTCTCCTATACCGCTGAATACACGGCACAACGGAAAGCTTTCGGCCAAGAGATTGCCAAATTTCAGGGAGTCTCCTTCACTCTTGCGGATATGGCGATCGAGACACAGACTTCCCGAAATCTTCTGTGGCAGACGGCGGAGCAGATCGATGACGGGAAACCAGAGGGAAGGCGAGCTGCAGGCGGGGTTTTGTCCCGGGTTCATCAATCTCTCCGCTTCGTAACCGATTCAGCAGTGCAGTTGTTGGGGGGACATGGATACGTGCAGGAGTTTCCCGTCGAAAAATGGATGCGTGATGCCCAGGCGCAAGTCAGTCTATATGGCCGGGAGGGTGAATTGATGGCCCGCTGTGGTGAGCAGTTGCTAGAGGATCACGTACCCACCGGGGTTTAAAGGAGGGACGCCTGATGATTTCTTTCAAATTATCGTCGCATCAACAGCAAGTGAAGGATGTGGTGCACTGGTTCGCCGAAAATGAAATGCGTCCGATCTCCTTGGAAGCGGACCAGATGGGAAGAGTGCCGGATGATTGGCTGCAAAAGATCAATCAGCTGGGAATCCAGTTGAATACATCCTCCTTCGGTGAAGAGCAAAAGAGTTCGCAGAAGAATGGCAATGGCAAAAAGGAAAAGTCGGAGCGTCAGGCCAACCGGTTGGCGGTGATCGCGACAGAGGAGCTCGGGTGGGGAGATCCAGCTATCGCATTGACCCTTCCCGGTCCGGGATTGGGAGGGCCGCCGGTGCAGTCCAGCGGTACACCGGAGCAGAAGGAACGTTTTTTATCCATCTTTTCGAA
Source organism: Kroppenstedtia sanguinis (assembly GCF_050433445.1). Taxonomy (NCBI): domain Bacteria; kingdom Bacillati; phylum Bacillota; class Bacilli; order Caryophanales; family Thermoactinomycetaceae; genus Kroppenstedtia; species Kroppenstedtia sanguinis. Next base: position 140,844 of record NZ_JBNPXF010000003.1, read on the forward strand.
GGATGAGCCGCCTCGGTGGGGTGCCTATGCATTGACTGAGCCGGAGGCGGGATCCGATGTCTCTGGAATCCGAACCACTGCCCAAAAAACAAACGGCGGGTATATTCTCAACGGACAAAAAATCTTTATCACCAATGGGAGTCGGGCTTCCTGGGTGGTTGTATTTGCCACGATCGACCGAAGCTTGGGACGCGCCGGCCATCGTGCCTTCGTCGTTGAAAAGGGCACACCTGGTTTTCGTTGTACCCGTCTAGCTGAAAAAATGGGCATCCGTGCCTCGGAGACGGCGGAGTTGTTGTTGGAGGATTGTTTCGTACCGGAGGAGAATCTTCTTGGAGGCGAATCCTACTATGAAAATCGAGGTTCCGGACCGTCGGGGTTTCGGGTGGCGATGAAAACCTTTGACAATACCCGGCCCATCGTGGCCGCGATGGCCATCGGAATCGCCCGGGCCGCCTTTGAATATACATGGGATCTGGTACGGAAAGAGTATCCGAAGCATGGACGTCTGTATCATTTGGCTTCCGAGAAGTTGGCCCGTGGGCAACTGGAGATCGAGGCCGCCCGTCTGCTCACCTGGGAGGCGGCATGGAAAGCCGATATCGGTCAGTCCAATGCCAAGGAAGCAGCCATGTGTAAAGCCCACTCCGGCAAAATTGCCCTGGAAGTATGTGCCGGATGTTTGGAACTGTTGGGTCCTGCCGGTTTGGATGGACAAATCGTGGAGAAGTTCTATCGGGATGCCAAGATCTTTGACATCTTTGAGGGGACCAATCAAGTTCAGCATCTGATTACGGCACGCCATCTCTATGAACCCCACGGAGTGCGGGTATGACGAGGGGATGGACGATCCTGGCACTCTGACCCCAATGTTTTTAAGGAGGTGGTGTAGCGAAAGAGATCTTCCACCCCCCTCGTTTTTGAGTCAGTTTATTTCTATCCAAGAGAGAGGAGAATGCCAAATGGCTAAAAGTATAGATGATTACACTCTGGAGGAAGCTTGGGAAAAAATCGAAACGGCCCTGAATGAAAATCCGAAGCCAATCGAAGGAATGAATAACGTTTATCAATTTGACATCTCTGGAGAAGATGGGGGCAGTTATCAACTTCATCTTGCTGACAACCAAGCAAAGGTAAAGGAAGGAGCCCCCTCTGAGGCGGATTGCACGCTACAAATGGCGTTGTCTGATTTCAAGGAGATGCTGCTGGGGAAATTAAACGGGACCGCAGCCTTTATGTCTGGAAGGCTGAAAGTGAAAGGAAATATCGGGTTGGCCATGAAAATGGAAAATATTCTGCGTCAATACGACGTCAAGGAACATATCTGAATGGGATGGCCCGGTGTTCCGCCGGGTCCCTCCTTTCCTAGGGATGTTGAAATCTGAATACATGCAGTCTTTGGTCAATAAGGAAATGGATCTAGTGCCTTCTCGGGATGTGGAAAATCATAGAAGGGTGGAGCCTTTGCGCTCTTTGCAAGAGATCGGAGCCGCCTCACCATCCTGTCCCACCCCACTAAAAAAAAGATCAAGGTTGCCTGAAGGGGCATTTAGCAGCATTGTGCTACTTTGCGTTTGATGACGGTCGGGATGGGGGTTCACATTTCGGCGTCAAAGTTTTGACGAGCCAAAGATGTTCCATGTGAAATCCAACCCTTCCTGTGAACGGTTTTTTCGCAACACTTCTAGGGACTGGAAAGTACCGGGTGACGAGTGTTCACCGGCTGTACAACGAACGGGGGAGGAGAAAATATGAGTCTGCCGCTGGAAGGAAAGGTGGCATTGGTAACCGGGGCATCCAGGGGATTGGGCAGGACCGACGCCTTGACGCTGGCTGCAGCCGGTGCGGATGTGGTGGTCACCGATATTTTAATCGAAGAGGATGAAAATCTGGAGCAAACCTCAGAAAAGTGGGGGCCCATCGCCCAAGTGATGGCCCAGTCACAAGCGGTGTACACTCAATCCACGGCGGAGAAAATCCGAGAGATGGGTCGAGAGTCCGCCGCGTTTCGAATGGATGTGACGGATCGAGAAGAGGTCCAATCAGTCATGACCCAAGTAAAGGACCAATTCGGTCGGATTGATATTTTGATCAACAACGCCGGCACATTGGATCACACGGCTCGCCTGGAAGATCAGAATGATGATTTCTGGGAGCGTGATCTCCGTGTCAACCTGACAGGGGCTTACAATTGTTCGAAGGCAGTTTGGCCCTATATGAAAGAGCAAAAATGGGGCCGAATCATCAATATGGCCTCTGTCGTGGGTACCTTAGGGGGATTTGGACAGGCGAGTTATTCCACGACCAAGGCCGGTGTACTGGGATTGACCAAGTCATTAGCCTTGGAAGGGGCCAGGCATGATATCACTGTCAATGCCATTGTTCCTGGAATTATCAATACGGAAGCCTTCCGCATGAGCAATCCAAAGATGAGTGAACGAATGATTGCCCGGACAGCCTTTAAACGACCTGGAGAACCAGAGGATATCGCCCATGCTATCGCATTTCTCGTTTCGGATCAGGCCTCCTATATCACTGGAGTCGGCTTGCCGGTAGCGGGGGGAATCGACTTGTTCACCTTTTGACATCGGGGCTATGAGTGAGGTGGAAAGGATGAAAAATGTGCGGGATCAGGATGCGGTCATTATCGATGCGATCCGAACCCCTTTCGGACGGAAGAAGGGTTCTCTTGCTGGTACACGGCCGGATGAAATGGCTGCCTCTCTCCTCAAGGAGTTGGTCAGCCGAAACGATCTGGATCCTTCCGAAGTGGAAGATATCAAGATGGGCTGTGTCACCCAGATCGGGGAACAAGGTCTCAACATTGGCCGTATGGCTGGGTTGATCGCTGGCTTTCCCGTGGAAGTGTGCGGTGTCAGCGTCAACCGGATGTGTGCATCCAGCCTGGAGACCCTGGCTCAGGGGGCCCACGCGATCATGGCGGGGATGTCCGATTGTGTCATTGCAGCCGGCGTGGAAAGTATGAACCGGGTTCCCATGGGAAGTGATGGAGGCCAATTCAGCGACCTGTTATTGAATCAACATAGGATCATTCCTCAGGGTCTTTCTGCAGAATTGATCGCAGATCGATGGGATCTTTCCAGAGAGGAACTGGATCGCTTCTCTCTGCAAAGCCATGAGCGGGCAGTGCAGGCTCAAAGAGAAGGGCGCTTTGACCGGGAGATCGTCCCGATCGAAGGGAAAAACCTGGAGGGAGAAACGATCCGCCTCGAGGCAGATGAGACTCCGAGACCCAATACCAATTTGGACTTGTTGGCAGAGTTGAAGCCCTCCTTCCGGCCAGATGGCAAAGTGACAGCGGGCAACTCCAGTCAAATTAGCGACGGGGCAGCCGCTGTTCTCCTTACTTCCCGGAAAAAGGCGGCTTCTCTCGGATTGGCTCCCCGGGCGAGAGTCGTGGCGACGGCGACGGCGGGGGTGGATCCGGAAATCATGTTGACGGGGATCATTCCGGTCACTCATCAGGTGTTGCAACGAGCCGGGTTGTCTCTGGATGAGATCGATGTGTTTGAAGTGAATGAGGCTTTTGCCTCGGTGGTATCGGCTTGGCAACGGGAGATCGGTCCCGATCCGGAGAAGGTGAATCCCAATGGCGGAGCTATCGCCCTCGGCCATCCTCTCGGTGCTAGCGGCGCCCGGCTGACAGCTTCCTTGGTCAACGAGCTGGAGCGACGGGAAGGTCGTTACGGGCTGGTTACCCTATGTATCGGATTCGGCATGGCTCTGGCGGTGATCGTGGAACGGGAGGAATCATGATGGAAACTCCGAACTGCAAATGGGAGATTCGGGAGCGGGTGGCGGTGATCACGATTGATCGTCCCCCGATGAATACGTTAAGCCAAGGGACGCTGTTTGAATTGGAAGGGATTCTGGATCAGGTGGAATCGGATGAAGCGGTGGGTTGTCTTCTCATCACCGGAGCAGGGGATCGGATGTTCTCCGCCGGTGCGGATGTCGCTGAGTTCGGGGAAATGGGTGGAGATCGGGAAACTGCGGAAAAGATTTTGAAACGGATGCATGATCTGTTCAACCGGATCGAAGCCTTCCCCAAACCCGTACTCGCCTGTCTCAACGGGAAAGCTCTCGGTGGGGGAAATGAATTGCAGATGGCTTGCCATCTGACGATCGCCGCTGACACGGCGGAATTAGGGCTGCCGGAGGTGAGGTTGGGCATCATCCCCGGGTATGGTGGAACCCAGCGACTTCCCCGGTTGATCGGCCGCCGGCGAGCTCTGGAACTGATGCTGAGTGGCCGTCGGATCTCCGCCCAGATCGCTCTCGAGTATGGATGTATCAACCGGACGGCACCACAAGAACAGGTGCGGGAAGAGGCCTTCCAATGGGCCAAAGAGCTGGCCGCCGGTCCGCCGATCGCAATGAAGGGCATCCTGGACGCTGTGGTCAGAGGATCGGAAGCAGACTTGTCCCAAGGATTATCCATCGAACGGGAGAATATGCTGTCTGTCATCGGGACCGAGGATGCCATCGAAGGAGTGACCGCTTTCTTTACCAAGCGGGAACCGTCTTTTAAGGGCAAATGATGATCTGTTGAGAGGCTACGGAAATTTTCCGTAGCCTCTTTTTTGGCGGAATAGATGGTAGATCCATCCTCTGAATTGGGCTACAAAGTCCAACCGAATCACCTCTACTTTCATAGATTGATAGAAGGGATGATGCCAAACGGCGAAAAAACTGGTGATCGATCCGGGCCTGGGATGGACGCGTCAATTGCGAGTACGAACGTCAAGGGTCAGGGTGCAAGTTGGGGTTTCTCCCGGCGTTCCCATGTGTAAGCCCGCTTGAATCAAATGAAGGCCCTGGGGATCCCCGACGTTTTATCATTTATAAGTAAGGAGAGGGTGCATGTTGACACACGCCCCGGTCTATAAGCGACAATTCCGTGCCGTCTGGGTGGCCACTGTCGGAAACCGCGACTGGCCCTCTTCCCCCACTCTTTCAATCACTCAGCAACAGGAAGAATGGAGGCACCTTTTGGACTTCATCCAGGGGATGAATCTGAATGCGGTTATTCTCCAAGTCCGACCCATGGCGGATACTTTTTACCCCAGTAAGATCAATCCCTGGTCCCGGTATTTGACCGGCACTCAAGGAAAAGACCCTGGATATGATCCACTCGCTTTTATGCTGGAAGAGGCTCATCGGCGCAATCTGGAATTTCACGCCTGGTTTAATCCTTTTCGCGTCAGCTCGGAGGCTCGGCTGGAGTCCCTGGTTCCTGATCATCCGGCACGCCGTCATCCAGACTGGGTGGTCACTTATGGTGGACAGTTGTATTACGATCCGGGTATCCCTGAGGTGAGGGAGCATGTGACGGAGAGCATACTTGAAGTGGTCAACCGGTATGAAATCGATGCAGTTCACATGGATGATTATTTTTATCCTTACCCGGTGGAGGGTGAACCTTTTCCCGACGACGAGACTTGCCGACGCTATAGACAGGACCAGTTTGCCGACAAGGGAGATTGGCGAAGGGAAAATGTGAATCGGTTCATCAGTGGTCTCTCGAAGAGAATCCGGCAATTGAAACCGAAATTGAAATTTGGAATCAGCCCCTTTGGCATCTGGCGCAATCGTTCCACAGATCCGACGGGATCGGATACCTCCGGATTGCAGAGCTTCGATGATCTTTATGTAGATACCCGCACCTGGATTCGGCAAGGTTGGCTGGATTATGTGGTTCCTCAAGTATACTGGCATATCGGGTATCCTCCGGCGGCCTATGAAAAGCTGGTGGATTGGTGGAGCGGGGAAGTTCAGGGGCATCCCCTTCACCTTTATATCGGTCATGCCGTCTACAAAATCGGACAAGATCATGAGGCTTGGGACAACCCGGAGGAGATGACAGATCAATTGAACAGAAACCAGCCCTATTCGGAGGTGAAGGGGAGTGTCTTCTTCGCGATTTCCGACTTATCGCGAAATCCTCTGGGGATTCGGGATCGACTGGCAACGGATTTCTTTCGCTATCCGGCCCTGATTCCAACCCTTCCCCGCTTGGACTCACCTGCCCCGCCAGCCCCCCGCATTCAGTCGGTCCAACGCGTCTCCGATGGGGTGCAGATCCAATGGAGAGATGATTCCGCGGACACCGTCTATCTGGTGCTCTATCGTTTGGGTGACGGGGACAAGGAGGATCGAGAGGATCCTCGGAACATCCGGTTTTTGCTTAGGAAACAGGGAAATTCCTCCACGGTAATAGATCCCACGGCGACTCCAGGACAGGTCTGGATCTATTTGCTGACCGCAGTCAACTCTTCGCATCATGAGAGTCCACCCAGCAACCCGGTTCGATTGTTACCCCTGTACAAAGTGATCGCTGGTTCTTTTCAAGAGTTGGAGAATGCCCAAGCGCGAAAAAAACATCTGGAAGAGAAGGGAATCTCGGCGACGATCCTTGAAACCCAGTTGGATCAAGAGAAGCTTTACCGGGTACAGGTAGGGGCCTTCAGCCAACGCTCCAATGCAGAGGATAGGTTGAAAGAGATTCAGGAGCTGGGCATCACCGATGGGTTTATCCTGTACGAATAAGGAATTCAATGTACTTGTCTAAGTGATCTTCGGGTACTAAATCTTCGATGGACACGAATTCAAATTCATTCTGTTGATGTTTATTTGAACGTAACATGTTTTGATGTCTTTCATCAGGGGATTGTTCCCAAAAGACAGGCTGTCGAGACTTTCTCGACAGGCTGTCGGAGTCTAACCTTTTGTGTCGGATCCATCTGGGTATGGTCCTTTTTAGAAGGAATGATTTTAAGCGAAGCTAGACGCTTGTGTAACCTTGTTGACAGCTACAGGCGTTCCACTGTTGCCAAGTGGTTTCGCCAATTGTGCAATAACGAAGGCTTTTTCTGCCTTGATTATTACACCGTCGATGGACGGTACAACCTAACCGCTGGTGCGACTTTACGTAGTTCCGGATTGATGAGGAACCCTATTTGAGATATTTTGTAAAATAAGCGGCTAAGAGCATCAATATAAATGCAAGCACCCATTTAATTAGAGCATATTCAACAAAGAAGATCGGCACAATAACTAACGAGGAAAGAAATACAAAAATTGCGGTTGCATATCGTTTCATTGAGATCCAACCCTCTCCTTTTTTTAATATTTTTACGATGTAAATTAAAAAAACAAGACGCTTTTAGTTGTTGTCAGTTTTTTCAGCTTCTTTTAAGTGCTTGCAAATTTAAAATGCCTTTTCATTTCATCGTACCTCATATTAGTAGTGTAAACAATATCGTCCTGCCAAGTCATTTGGGAAGGAGAGGATAAAACAAAAGACCTGATTATTTTCTAGGTCTTTTGTTTTATATACAGTGTATTTTCGATACAACACATCAACTTATGAACATTTACCTATGCAATAGTTTAGTTCGACTGCATATGCCAATAAGGCTGCCTCAACACAGATCGCACAGGTAGGCGGGGTTGCACACGCAGCACCACAAACAGTTGCAAAAACACCTATAGCCCAACTAGGAAGCCCTAAACTAGCTAAGCAGTTATTCATACAACCAAAGAATCCTTGAGTGGATACCTCGTCTTCTGAGCATTGTCCTTCTATGTTAATTTCAGGAGCAGATGTTTTATCTACGTTTTTATCTATGACCAATTCTCCATTTCTCCATATCTTTGCATTTCCTATTTCATCGTTTACATCAGATAAAACCATTTCTACTGTTTTCACTTTTTGCTTATCTTTATTGTAATAGAATTGGATTCCACTAGTTTTAACTGTCTGCCCGATATCTTTATAAGGGAAGGCAACGGTATACATACTCGTACCGTTATTTTTTAAATGTAAAACTGAGGATTTTTTTAGATCAATATTACGTTTAGGAAGATGAGCCGAATATGATTTTAGGTCTTTGGAAGCCTTTTTTAATAGTTCTTTTTCCACCTCAGGATCTATATCAGCTTTCTGTGCAGCGAAACTCTCTAGTTGTTCTAACACTTTGCTCATGTCTGCTTTAGAAAGATCTTCTGCGGCATACGTTGTATTGGTAACAGTAGAAACAAAGACAACAGCAAGGGAGAGAACAAAAATTACTACTCTTGAAAATAGTCTTGACATACGAATTCCCTTCTTTCATGAAATTAATTACATAGTTTTCTCGTAATTCAGGGTATTTTTCTGTGAGACTCTAATGATCCAGACCTCACATTTGATCATTGGACGGTTGCTCTGGCTTCCCTTCCGGATAATTCTTCTCTTTCGGCGGTTGAACCGGTGTTTCTTTCTTCTTCTGGGTTGTCATTTCTCCAGGGAAATCCACCTCCGACACCCGGGGTGATATCTGGAGTCGTTTTCACCGCCGGTGCATAGAGAGTCATTGGGATCGTAGCTAACAGACGTAGATCGTCGCCAATTTTTCTTATTCATAGGCATCCTCTTTGGGAGGGTGGCCCATCTCCCAGTTGAATGAGATGGATTCTGTAAAAGTGTCATCAAACCTTTTAGATTCACCATCTTTCGATAAATAAAACCAAGGAACTACCTAACTCGCCTCACCTCCTAGCTCCAAAGACAAGGGAACATACATTCTCATCGCGCCGAATAAACCCAACCGTTTCACCAACTCGACAATAACCATTCGGTTGTCAATATTAAATTACACCCAAATAAGGTTCCTTTTTCCAGTATAGTTTACTAGAGGTAAGTTGTAAACTAGTTTCTTGAAATAATTTTAGTACCCCGTCTATTTTTTTGTTTTTAGGCCAATTTCTCCCTCAAAGTCGTCAATCTTCACCACAATTCACGGTGTGATGACCACTGAGGCCAGTGTAATCAGGGGAGAGCTCGAACTGCGCATCAGAAAGTGGATAAGGGTGGAGTGAACGGTCGTGGCGAAGAAACGCATTATAGTTGACTTGGAACAAGAACTCAAAGAGTGGGCGGAACAAATAGCCCTTCAACTCTCATTTGACAGGGGAGAGCGGATCTCAAGAAATCAGATCATTGCGGAAGCGTGAGTGAGCGACTCTCATCCCTGGGATGGATGCGTCAATTGCGAGTACGAACGTCAAAGGTCACGGGTACAAGCCAGGGCTTTCTCCCGGCGTTCCCACGCGAAAGCAGTTCCACAGATCTGACGGGATCAGATACCTGGAAGAGAAAGGGATCCCGGCGACGACCCTTGAAACCCAGTTGGATCAAGAGAAGCTTTACCGGGTACAGGCAGGGGCCTTCAGCCAACGCTCCAATGCAGAGGATAGGTTGAAAGAGATTCAGGAGCTGGGCATCACCGATGGGTTTATCCTGTACGAATAGGATGCTGATAGAAAAAAGGTTCACCCTCCGTTTTTAGATTATAACGTTTGAAACGCAAAAACGCCGCGGATTCAGACCGATGGCGTTTTTGTGATGAGCTTGGGATATTCGATCAAGTCGTCTCTAATTTACGAGTGTCCGGGATGAACAGAGTGAGCAGGCTACCTAGCAAGGGAAGGAGGAAGATCCATTCCAATACGAAGGGAACACCGTAGCGGTCGGCGACCCACCCGAGAAAGGTAGCCCCGATGCCCCCGGCTCCTACTCCAAACCCGATCATCAATCCGGACACCAGCCCCACTTTTCCCGGTAGCAGCCGTTGACCGTAGACGACTGTAACCGCAAAGGAGGAGAGAACAAAAAATCCGAAGATGATCAGCATTACCGCTCCGGCAGGCCCCTTCACTAGAGGGGTTAATAAGGCAAAGGGGACGGTGAGGAACATGGAACCGAACAACAGCCATTTATGACTGATCCGATCCGACAACCTTCCCCCGATAAATGTACCGACAGCTCCTGCGGCCAGGAAGAGAAAAGTGTAAATCTCTCCGATCTCCAGGGGAATTTGGTGTTGCAGATAGTAAAAGGGCAGGAACCCCGCAATCCCGATCTGCGTCCAGGAACGAAGGAGAACCACCAGCACCAAAAAGATCAGGCCCAGGAGATAGCTTTTACCTTGGACGGCTGTCTGGGTGTGTCGCTCTTCATTGAGGCGCTCCCGATACCAGGGGAGGATTCGCCACATCAGCCAGGCCCCTACAACGCCGAACAGAAGAAACCAGATCAATCCAGACAATCCGGTGGATAGGACGAACAGGGGGAGCATGAGGGGACCCAGGGCCTGCCCGGCATTCCCTCCCACCTGGAAAATGGCCTGTGCAGTTCCCTTAGCGCCACCGGCGGCCAGATGAGCTCCTCGGGAGGCTTCGGGATGAAACAGCCCGGAGCCGAGTCCCGACAAAGCGATCACCACCAGTAGCCATTCATAAGAGGGGACATAGCCGGACAGGGCTAAACCGAGCCCCGTCAGGAAGACTCCCAACGGGAGCAACCAGGGTTTAGGCGTCCGATCCGTCCACAGGCCGAATAAGGGTTGCATCACGGAAGAAACGAGATAAGAGATCAGGACGATCATCCCCGATTGGGTATAGGTCAGATCAAATGCCTCTTTATACAGAGGCATCAGCGCAGGTACGATGCCTGCCGTCATAATGTCGTTCAACATATGGGAGCCACTTAAGCTCCACAACTGTCTTTTCTGGGGCATCTTCACTTGGGTGCTGGCATCCACAGCCAATCCAGGATCACCTCTCCCTGTTTTTTGTATTTTAAAGATAACATAATGAAAGGGAATACGGAGAGCATCAGACCGAGCCCCCTGTGTTAAATTGTTAAGGTAGGTTGAGTAGCGATGGCATTGGAGGCACCAAAGACAAAATTATTTGCCGCTCAAGGAAGTGAACTGAACGATAAAATCCGGATTTAGGTTCTCGAAGATATGGAAATCTTTTGGATGAAATAGTATAATAATATTCGTGGTTATAATAAATATTTTGGCGAAGGGGATGAAATTGGACAACACGAAGAGAGTGCTCCGTTACTGGCAAAGAAGCGTGGAAGACGGGGATCGGTTGGATTTTCAGGAATCTCAGATCACCAATTACGTGGATCTTCCATATGAGGAGATTGCGGGGGGTCAGTTGTCTTCTTCTTCATTTGAGGCCGTGGAGAAAAAAGCAGATTGGAACCATAAGGGATCACTAGATGTGTTGATTTGCCCTTTTCCTTTGTTTCGTGAGAAAAAAGGAAAGAAAGGGGATCGGGATCGCCGCTTGTTTCCTTTAGTGATCCCAGCTCGGTTAGAGGAAGACGGGTCTTTGCACCCAAATAAGGACAACCCTTCGTTTGTACCGAGAAAGTATCTAGAGCCTTTCGATCAGACTTACACTCCAGTTGTGGTGGGTCAATTAGCGGCATGGGAAGAATATCGGAACAAGCATCCCCATCCGGAACAGGGAACGTGGGAAATGGTTTGGCGAGATGCGGAGCATCTGTTCAAAAAAGTGACCGGGAAAGCACCGGCACGATTTGAACTAGAGGGGTACCATCGGTCTCCTCATGCAGTGGTTTGGTTTGGAAAGACGGCCAGTGCCGCCTATTACCACATCGCTAACTGCTACCATGACCTTTTGAAGGGAAAACAGCAGCACCCTGGGCTACTACAAACCTACACAGGAGCCAGGGAAAAACGAAGTCAGAACACGCTGGAAGAGCACGGTGACTATGGAACCCGACATTACGGGCAGATGACGGACCAATATCCCCTCACTTCTTCCCAGCGGGAAACCCTTCACCATTTTTTTGCTTTGGAAGCAGGGGAGGTATTGGGAGTCAACGGACCGCCAGGTACGGGAAAGACGACCCTGATCCAAAGCGTGGTCTCCTCTCTGTGGATTGGACGGGCCTTGGATGGGAAGGAACCTCCGGTGATATTGGCTGCTTCCAGCAATAATCGTGCGATATTAAACATCCTGGATAGCTTTCAAAAAGCGGGGGCAACGGATCCGAAGGCAAAAGAGCTGTATCCACTGGCTTCCCGTTGGATTCCTGGGGTGAACAGTTATGGTTTGTTTTGTGCCTCCAAGACCATGTTCGAGAAACAACAGCAAAAATATCCTTCTGTTCTCCGGCAAAGAACACGAGGGGGTCGGCGGGAGGAAATGATCGGGTTTGTCGCTGATTTGGAAAAGGAAAACCTGCAAAGTCAGGTGGATCATTTCCTTTATCGATGTAGGCAATATTTTGGGGACTCCGTAACGGATTTGAACCAGGCGAAGCAACGGTTGCATCGCGAACTCTCCGATGTTTGCGAAACGATGGAGGACAGGATTATCCAATTTCATGAACGGAAACGATTGCAAAAGCGCTTGGAAACGGAATTTCAATCCTGGGAGGGGTTGGAGCAAGCCATTGCCAAGGCAACCGTGGCAGAAGGGCAGTCCCGTGAAGAGCATCAGCGCCTGGAATCCCTTTATTCCGATTGGTTGAAGGATGTGAAAAACCGTTCCTTTCTGCATCCCTTTCTCGGATTTCTGCAGTCGGTGGCTAATGAATCGTTTATGCGAGAAAAGAGAGTAGAGATGTCCTTCTCTTCATATAAAGATATAGCTGTAAGAGAGGAGTTGTCTCGAAGAGAGATCGAGGCACAAAAGAAGTACACCGAGCACAACCAACGACTTCACAAATTAATAGAGTTTCGGGACCGGATGGAAAAGCTGGAAGAGAAATGGGTCGAGTGGAAGGAGAAGCATCGGTCTAAAAGTTCCCCGGAGGAGGACTGGTTCACTTATCTGGACACCCATTTGAGATACAAGGCTTTCCTATTGGCCACCCATTATTGGGAATCTCGTTGGCTCCAGGAGAGAACAGAAAGCCCTTCTGAGGAACAGGATGGAACAGGGTGGCGTCGATATGCCAAATTGACACCGTGTCTCGTGTCCACCTTGGCTTCTGCTCCAAATTTTTTTCGAAGTTTTCGGGACCCGGAGAATTATCTATACGGTTTCATCGATCTCCTTATTATCGATGAGGCAGGGCAAGTCACGCCTGAGCAGGCTGGACCCGTTTTTGCTTTGGCCGATCGAGCACTGGTGGTGGGGGATACGGAACAGCTACAGCCAATCCCGCGGGTCAATTCTACTGTTGATGAAGCCAACGTGAACCTGTTCGGTTTTTTATCTGAAGGGACAAGCTTTGACCATTTTAGCCAAAGCGGACTGGCTGTCTCGGACGGCAGTGTGATGAAGATCGCCCAGCGGGTGAGCCGGTTTGGAAAACCCGACGATTTAGGGGGAATGTGGCTGACCGATCATTACCGTTGCCGGGAGGATATCATTCAATACTGCAACGATTTGTGCTATCAGGGGCGCCTGGTGCCGCGAACCAAGAATCCCGCTCCCGGTGAGGAAATATATAGGGACCTTCCCCGGATGGGGTACCTGCATGTGGTAGGTACAGCTGAACGTGTGGGAGGGAGTTGGGAAAACCAACAAGAGGCGGCAACCATCGCCTGGTGGATTCATCAGATGAAGGATGAATGGACGGGAGGAACCCGACGATTGGAGGATATCATCGCTGTCGTCACCCCTTTCCGCAAACAGGCCAACTTGATCAGCAGATATTTGAAAAATGAGTATCAGATCGAGGGCCTGACTGTGGATACGGTGCATTCGTTGCAGGGTGCGGAAAAGGATATTATCCTTTTCTCCGCCACCTATGGAGGACCAAATCACCGCAATCAGTCGTTGTTTTACGATAACACCCGCTATTTGCTAAATGTGGCAGTATCCCGGGCGAAGGAATCTTTTTTGGTCTTCGGGGATATGGAGGTGTTTGGGCGGATGAGCCACAAACCCTCTGGCAAGTTGAAACAGCGACTGCACCGATTGCCGCCGAGCAGAGCGGAGATTCCTGCAGAGCAGATTGAGGCCATGGTTGGCAGGATGAACAAAAGAATGGCCAAATCAGCCAAAGGAATTTCCAAAACTACTGTCATCAATCATGGCATCATCAATTACGCAGATAATCAATCGAGGATCCAGATTGACAATATTGAACAGAAACCGAAGGGAGATATTTGATGACAGAAGAGAAGCACTCCGAACACGTGGTCTTTCATAATGCTTCTGGAAGTCAAGTCAACTTTGCCAATCATGGGTCTACCATCTACGTTTCTAATGGACAGGGAGACGAACTGGGCCGTCTGATTCAGGAACTCCGACAGTTATTGGCAGATACAGATCGGATTCCAGAAGAAGAAAAGGAATCAACCTATGAAATCTTAGAAATGATCCGCAAGGGAGGTCAGGAGGGGAAATCGCTCTCCAATCTTCTGCTAGATCGCTTGCAAAAATGGCAAGCCGCCTTTGGTGCTACCTCAGCAGTGGGTCAGGTGATTTCGTCGGTGATGGACATGATTAAGTGAGCCAGGAAGACCGACCTTGGGAACAAGTTAACACCCTTTCATGGTTGCTTTCCCCTGTAATTTCATCACAGCTTGATGTTGGATCTCACCTGAGAATTGTGGGCTGGCAGCTCTCCGTAGAATGATCTGACCGTGGTAATAACGCAAAATGATCTATGTATTTACCTAAGGAGGAAACAGAGAGAATGAGTAAAAGAGCATCTTTTTGGGGAATGATCGTCGTCTTTTTCCTCACTTCCTTTTTAACCCTTCATACTGACGTATCGGCGGCAGAAAAAGCGGATCCAGACCTGTCGGAGAAAGTGGAACAGCTGGAAAAAGAGATGAATCAGTTGAGTGCTAAAAACGACAGTTATGACTACCTCAAAGAAGAAACCAAGTCCTATCGGGAGTTTGTCGAGGGAGAATGGGATCGGTTTAATAATCTATTGCAATGGGTGCTCCCAATTGTGGTCACAGTCATTGGTGCTACTCTGATTTTTTTTGACGTAAAATCAATCAGAGATATAAAAAAGCGAACGGAAGAGATCAACAATACCGTTAAAAAACAGTTGGATCAACATGTAGAAGAGGAATTGAACCGTGAAACGGAAAAAATGAGGATCCGGATCAGGGATTTGGAGAATATTGTGAATCGGGAGTCCTGGTTGCGCAGTTCCAAAATTCTTGTCTTAGATCGGGGAAAGTTGAAAGAGATTATTTCGTCCTCACCCTTGAATCAGAAAAATGTGATCTATGACTCCCCATCTTCTCATCGTCTTCCTGATCTTCTCGAAAAAGGAGAGGTGGATATTATCGTATATGAGTATGGAAATGATTCGGAAAAACCAAGGGATGAGGATCTCAGCAGTCTATTGAAAATATTAAAGGTTCATTCCGAACAATCGGTTTCGATTCCTATCGTCATTTATACAGAGGGTAAACAAGTAGGGAAGACAGAGGTTCAAGAACTAAGTAAAAACTATCCATGGTACACATTTGCCAACAACCGGATTACTCTGGTGTCCAACACGTATGGTTTGACCCATGCTTATTATTCAGAGGCAAAGAAGGCGTAAAAAAATTTTTTTCGGAGCCGGAAACAAAGAAGAGAATAACGAAGAGGGAGCCTGCAGTTCTGAGTAAGATGATATATTTCTGCACAGTCCAGAACACCCATTGTAGCTAAAAAATCACCCTTATAAATAATACACCCACCGAACTTTTCGGTGGGTGGCCGAGCCTGCCATTAATGCAGGCTTTTTCTTTGAGTTTACCGATGGGTCCTATGAAAAAAGTCTATTCATTGTCTGGGAAAGATCAGAATCCCATCTCCAATGGGGCGTTCCCCGGTGGCGTCGGAGGGGTGGTTCACCATTTGCTGATGAATCGTCATCGTGGTGGAACCGCCACCGTCCAGGTTGACCGCATCAGAGGCTCCTAGGGCTTTCATGAGCCGGGCACTTTCCTTAAAGCTAAGGCCAACACTGAAGCCCGGCTGTCTTCCATCCACGGTAACCAACAGGATTTTTCCATCCGGTGTCGTACCCGCCAGCGTCCGGGGATTGCGTTGAATCCCGAATCGGTAATAGAATTCGGGTTTTTCCTCCCAATGAAACCCTTCAGCGAAAGCAGTAATGTGGGTTTTCCCCCTCTGAAGCAGCCGGGGACCGCCGTTAATAATCCCTGTCTGCGGTTGCAAAGAGAGGTATTTCCTATCAGAAAATATCTTGGTTTCCACTTTCAATCGGCTTTTGGGTTTGGCATGGGTTCGCAACCAGTTCGCAGCGTTCCCAGTCGCGGACAGTACAGATCCCTTTTCCGGAATAGAATTTCCCCGTGAATTGTAGGAATGCACCACCCGTCCCTTTTTATCCAATACGACCTCCCATCCGGTTCCTGGTTCGGTGACCTTACCGAAATCGGGGGTGAATTGGATCAATTCGCTCTCATCGGTACAGGTGAAATCGTGTTTGGGCAATTCCGTCGGCTGATCCCCACCAACGCCGCCGCATCCCCGGATCAAACCGGGCTTACGGTTGATGCCGTCCAGCTCACGTTGTGAACCGTCGGATGAAATGAGGGTTAGCTTAGTATTCAACTCCGCCACCTTGGCTTTTTTTCCGGAGGCGGGAAGGATCAAGGCGGTTCGCTTGTCAATCGCTTCGCTGATTAAGCGTCCCTTGATTGCGGAGATTCCCGACAGATCACCGGTGGTGCCGTCATTTTCTCCTGTGACAAAATAGCCGCCGTTAATCCCTGCGAGGGCATGGGTGCGTAGCGACATGTCCGTCAAACGCTTCTTCCCAGGAACGATTCCCGTCCCTAGTTCCGGAAGAATACTTCCTTTAAAATGTTTGGGATCGATCTTCAGCATATGAATGTTCCAGGGACCGGTGGTGGGACTCCCGTTATCCCCTGTATAAACTACCCGCAGCCCGGAGTAACCCTTCGCCGCCAGTTTGGATTTAAAGGATTCGGCCTCCTGTGCACCGGAAAAATGTCCAACCTGGACGAGGTAGCCCAGGGGACCTTTCTTCAAGTCATCCGGTGCTCGTTCATCAATCCTTTGCACAGAGGGCTCATAGCCATCGAGTTCCAACCTGCGCGCGGTTTTCTCAGCTTCCGCTTTCGTAGATCGGAAAACCACGTCTACAGTGAAATAATCTTTTTCAGAGGATTCTCCCCGAAGGATATGGGTATGAGTCATACCGGGAGCCAAGACAGTGGTCTTTCGTGTCTCATTTAGGTGGGGAAAGCCTAAGGGGAGAGGTTTACTTGATTCCCATTTTTGTTCATGGACAAGTGTCGAAGCCGAGACATGGAAGACGACGGAGAAACAGAGCAGAGCGACCAGACCGATAAAGGTCATCTGGTAACGAGTTTTCATGGGAACCTCCTGACAGTTGAATATGTATGGATGGTTTCGTGATTTGCCGCTAATTCACCTGTAGATTAGCAGAATAGCATAAAGGGGATTTTGAGAATGGATGAAAGAAGGGTGAGAATAACAAGAAGTCATTTTAAGAAAAAATTCTCCGATGGAATACTTGAAAAGCGATCCAAAACCAAAAGATATGATGCGAATCACTGTATGAGGCGGTGGAAAAGGACAAGATGTACTTAAGCTGAACAAACAATAGCCCCAACTAGGGCTGTTGATTAACCATAAAGTGCCTATCGTAAAATATTGCTTGAGGGAACAGGGATGGTGGGAGGGCTACGATCTCTTGCAAAGAGCGCAAAGGCGAATCAAAGTCCCACCAACCCGACCTTAGTTCCTGCCTAAAATATGGCTAATCAACACTCCTAAGCCCCAACCAAAGTTGTGATGACCAGATTTTGGGAGAGAAGGGGTTAAGCCGCAGATGGAAGCTGTCTAGTGTATTCAATTTCTCCTATCCATTTCGGAGGAGAGAGGGAGGTTGCAAAATGGAAGGATCGATTACTGATGTACCGGGAATTCAGGTGGGTCAGGCGGAGGATCCTGAGGCACTCACCGGATGTACAGTGATCCGGATTCCCTCAGGTGCCGTGGCAGGTGTGGATGTCCGGGGATCTGCCCCTGGCACCCGGGAGACGGACCTGTTGCATCCGCTCAATCTGGTGGAACAGGTACATGCCGTCTGTTTGGCGGGAGGGAGCGCCTACGGATTGGAGTCTGCCACTGGAGTGATGCAGGTTCTGGAGGAGATGGGGGAAGGTCTGGATGTGGGGGTGGCGGTGGTTCCCATCGTTCCCGCTGCTGTTCTTTTCGATCTGGCCCTGGGCTCGGCTGAAGTGAGACCTGACTGTGCAATGGGAGCGGAAGCAGCCAGACGGGCCGGTCCCGGTCCGGTGAAGGAAGGAAACGTGGGTGCTGGGTGTGGGGCTTCTGTGGGGAAATTTTGCGGGATGGAAAGGGCTATGAAAAGTGGTCTGGGTTCCGCATTCCGGCGCATGGACAACGGATTGGCGGTGGGGGCGCTCGTCGCCGTCAATGCGGTGGGTGAGGTGAGGGACCCCCGCACTGGTGAGACGCTGGCAGGTACCCGGGATGGTCAGGGAGGGTTCCTGGATTATATCGGGTGTATGGGAGGAGGGAAGGCCGGGGAGTTAAGCACCAACACTACGATCGCGGTAGTGGCCAGCAATGCCAAGCTGACCAAGTCTCAGGCAAACAAGGTGGCTCAGATGGCCCATGATGGCTTGGCACGAACCATTTATCCCGTACACACGATGAACGACGGGGACACTGTTTTCGCCTTGGCCACCGGGCAGGTGGAAACAGGGGTGGACTTGGTGGGCGCTCTGTCTGCGGAGATGCTGGCAGAGGCGGTGGTGCGGGCGGTAAAGTCATGCGATGGAGCAGGTGGACTGCCCTCCTATTCCGATGTTGGGGAGTGAAGGATGTTAAAAGTGGATGAATGCGAGCTGATCATCCTGACACAGGTGTTGATTATGCCCTCTGTGATTGCGATGGCTTGGGCTGTCCGCCTCATTCCACATCTTCCAAGGATCCTTTTTGCACGATTCCTTCTTTATTACAGGAGATGCAGCGGGTCATTTTCTCCTGATAGGTGGAGGAATGCTGGGGAGCATGGACTGCGGAGTGGACAGCGCTCAGGATGCTTACTTCCCTTCAACGACGACATCGTGATGTCCTGCTAAGGGCCACATATCCACCCCGCGGATGAATAGGGTTATATGGGGGAGGAGGTGGAGTGAACTCCACTTCTTCCCTTTTTGATGGAATCACACTCTCGAGTTTTTTTATGGATTCTGATTTGCGTCCGATGTTGAAGTAGCTCAACCTGGGTTGCAAGTGTACAAAAACGTTGTTTATAACGATTATAATTTAGTATTGATTTTCATATTGGCTGTATTATAATAAATGTAGAAAATAAGGAAGAGAGGGGATTATCATTGGATAACCGAAAAACCCTGACTACCGGTGCCGGTATTCCTGTAGGGGACAATCAAAATTCAATCACTGCTGGGCAACGAGGTCCTGTATTGATTCAAGATTTCCATTTGCTCGAAAAGTTGGCCCACTTCGACAGAGAGCGTATTCCGGAGCGTGTGGTTCACGCCAAGGGTGCCGGGGCTTATGGATATTTTGAAGTGACTAATGATGAAATCTCTAAATATACAAAAGCCGATTTTTTGAGTGAAAAAGGGAAACGTACGGAGATGTTCGCCCGCTTTTCAACGGTTGCCGGCGAATTGGGTTCAGCGGATACGGTACGTGACCCACGGGGTTTTGCCTTGAAGTTTTACACCGATGAAGGGAACTACGATCTGGTGGGTAACAATACCCCGATCTTTTTTATCCGTGATGCGATCAAGTTTCCCGATTTCATTCATACCCAAAAACGTCATCCCCAGACCGGTTTGAAAGATCCGAATATGGTTTGGGATTTCTGGTCCTTGTCACCGGAATCACTGCACCAGATCACTTACCTGCACGGAGACCGCGGCATTCCCGCCACATACCGTCATATGAACGGATATGGCAGCCATACTTTTAAATGGGTTAATGATCAAGGTGAGCCATTCTGGGTGAAGTATCACTTCATCAGTGACCAAGGGGTAAAAGGGCTCGACGTGGATTTGGCCGCAAAACTGGCAGGTGAACAACCGGATTATCACCGGGCAGACCTTTTCCATGCGATCGAAGAAGGAAATTATCCCTCCTGGACGCTGTATGTTCAGATCATCCCTTACGAAGACTATAAAACTTACAAGTGGGATCTGTTTGATGTGACCAAGACCGTATCGAAAAAAGATTATCCGCGGATTGAAGTGGGGAAAATGGTCCTCAATCGCAATCCGGAAAACCACTTTGCCGAAGTGGAACAATCCGCTTTTACACCAGGCAATCTCGTTCCCGGAATCGAAGTCTCCCCGGACAAGATGCTGCAAGGTCGGATCTTCAGCTATGGAGATACCCATCGTTACCGTCTAGGTGTAAATCATCAACAGATTCCTGTCAACCGCCCGAAAGCCGGTATTCATAACATGCAGCGTGACGGCTATATGACGGTGAACGGAAACGATGGCGGTAAACCCAATTATGAACCCAACAGCTTAAATGGTCCTATCGAGGATCGCAATCAGAATATGACTCCCTTTGAGTTAAATGGCGAAGCGGACAGTGTCGCTTATAACAGCGACGATCATTACACCCAAGCCGGGGATCTCTATCGTTTAATGAGCAAAGACGAGCGGGAACGCTTGGTGAAAAATTTCGCAGATCATATGAGACCAGTTCAAAGAGATGAGATCAAACTTCGCCAAATCGGCCATTTCTACAAGGCAGATCCGGAATGGGGAGAGAGAGTCGCTGAACAGCTGGGCTTGTCAGTTCCAGCGGGAGTGAAGTGAATTCGTGTCAGAGGATAAAAGCCGGTTGGATCCGAGAAGGATCAACCGGCTTTTTTCATGCCTTTATTCAAGGGAGTGTAGACTAGCCGTGTTGCGGGCGGGGTGATCGTGGTCACCCACGCGACCCTATCCTCCCCCAAGGAAATGGAGAGGGTCGGATTCGGAGCAGACCATGGGGAATGCGCAGGATGTGTGATGCTCTCACTCTGCGCACTTTTGCTACACTGGTAGTGTAATGATAGCTAAACACATCATTCTGACAATGTTAATTTAGAGGGAGAGGGGCAGGGATCGGGTGGCTTTAAGCGAATATAAAATTGAAAAATCATTTTGGAGAGGGTGAACATCGTGGAATGGATCATTGTGGGAATCGTTATCCTTTTAATTTTGATCGTCAACTTACCGGGGATCTTCCGGGGAAAGAGTTCAAGAAGTCAAAGCAGCGGTTTTACCGATTCAGGGTCGGGCCCTAGTTTTTGGTCAGGTGATAGCCAATCTGGCAGCGACGGTTGCAGTGACGGAGGTGGTGGAGGTGGTGACGGAGGCGGGTGCGATTAAGAGATGAGATCAGATAGGTGATATTTTTCGGATCCCCTGAGAAAGGAGGGAGTTTCCTGCTTTTTTCATAAACCCCATGATGAAATGGTGCTCTGTTGAATTGGGAGTGGGCTTCCGGTCTTCCTTTCTACCAATCTTTACAGGATCTTTGATTTTTAATATAGTTGGCATAACTGATAGATTCCCAGACCGGGAATACACGGAGGAACAGAGCTTTGGATTATCATGGGTCATCTTTTCGATCCCGTAAGGAAAGGCAGAGGCAAGAGCGGCGAAAAAAACAGCTGCCCATTGGGCTTGTGCTGATCTTCACCCTCATCACCGGGATCTCATTATGGTTGTCCGGTATGTACCAAGGGGCAGATTCGTCTCATGCAGAGGGGAAAAAGGAGGAGAAAGAACCGATCGAATCAGGTCAAAAGGCGGCAACCGAGAAAAAGTCTCCTCCCAAAGAAACGGAGAAAATCAAGGTGGATACCCACCCCACCAGTCCCACCGTCTTAGTCAACCAGACTCACCCTTTACCCGATGGCTACACTCCACCGGATTTGGTGGTTCCTGATGTTCCCTTTCCCTTTCATGAAGATCTGCCTAAAAAACAGTTACGCCGGGAAGCGGGGAAAGCATTGGAACAACTCTTTGCCGAAGCAGAGAAGCAGGGATTGAAGTTATATGCCCAATCGGGGTACCGATCCTACGAGCGACAGAAAGAGCTGTTTGCTTTTAAAGGAAACCGGAAGGGAGGCGCAGCCAAACAGGTGAGTGCCCGTCCCGGTACCAGTGAACATCAGACCGGGTTGGCTATGGATATCACATGCAGTGATGTGGACTTTAAGTTAGAAGAATCCTTTGCGCAAACCAAGGAAGGGCGCTGGGTGGCAAAACACGCCCATCAATACGGTTTTATTATCCGGTATCCCAAGGGAAAGGAAGAGATCACTGGATTTACCTATGAACCTTGGCACTTGCGCTATGTGGGGAAGAAGCTGGCCACTGAACTGCAGAGCAAGGATTGGACCTTGGAAGAGTACTACGGGAGATTCGCTACGGAAGTGGATCCTGAGAAAAAGGGATCAGATGGATAAAAGAGCCGATCATCGGCTCTTTTTTAGGTTGGGGTTTATGCGAATCATGATATAATTAAGAAGGGTACTACAATGATGTGAATTTAAACCAATCGCATATTTGTTAGGTACAGGTGTCGATCGGTCAGGATCCGATCGGCTGAAAAGGGAAGACCGGTGCAAATCCGGCGCGGTCCCGCCACTGTGAATGGGAGCCTCCTGCCATATGCCACTGTCGAAAGACGGGAAGGCGCGGGAGGTGATGAACATGAGCCAGGAGACCTGCCTGTTCCGACGACACAGGATTCCTACGCGGATAGGAGGTGTTGACTGGAGCCGACATATGCCTCTGTACAGGCATGCTAGTGGCGGGATTCCACATCAACGACACTCCGCAGGGAACGGGGTGTTTTTTTGTGCCTGATTATCAAAGGAAGGATGAAAGAGATGTACCTCTTCCAAAAGTGGTTATCTACTGTCTTCGCCTTGATTCTCTTCCTGACGGCTTTTCCTGTTGCGGTTCTTGGCGAGACTCTTCCTGTAGTCCCAGGGGAAACTGGGGAACAAGCGGCAGACATGGTTCAGCTGTCGGTTACCGGAGACGACCACCGGGAAATGTACCCTGCAACGCCAGTGGAGATCGAAGCGGATGAGACGGCTTTCAGCGTCTTACTGAAAACCCTGGGTCCGGAACAGATGACCTACACGGGTTCTGGAAGTAGCCTCTATGTTCGTGCCATCGGCGATCTGGCCGAATTTGATCGCGGGCCACTCAGTGGCTGGATGTTTCGGGTGAACGGAGAGTTCCCTGCCCACAGTGCTGGCAGTCATCCGGTGAAGAACGGGGATGTAGTGGAGTGGGTCTATACCACCGACGGGGGCGAGGATGTAGGGCTCCCTCTTTCCCGTACAGATGGGGAGGGGAACAACCGACTCCGGGAGGCACCGAAGGCTCCGCCGTCGGGGACTGAACCCGACGCACCGGTGAAATCCAAACCCCGATCCGATGGAGCCAGTAATCTCCCCAGGGAAAAGGCATTCGGAGAGAGCCGCCGCACTCTGGGAACCCAGGAGCACTCCGGCAAAGAAGTGCAGGCGACCACTTCCGCAAAGACCGCTTCAGTAAAAAAACGAGATCTGACCCAAGCGGTGGCGGATGTAGCCGGCTGGATTTCAGCTGAGGGCTCCGGTTCCGACTGGCAGGCTCTTGGCTTGTTTCAGGCAGTAGAAAAGGTCCCGGTGAACTACCTGGAAAATACGATTCGTCATATCGTGGAGAATGAAGGAGAATTCCGCAAAGTAACCGATGTGGAACGGTTGGTGCTGGGGATTCGTGCTGGCGGCGGGGACCCCCGAAGTATAGATAAGTATAATTTGATCGAAAAAATCTGTAACCATAAGGGCATGTTGACTCAAGGAAGCAACGGTGTGATCTTCGCTCTGATCGCCTTGGACTCTGCACGTTATTTCGTACCCGATGGGGCAGAGTGGAACCGGGAAGGACTACTGAACTGGCTGTTAGAAAACCAGAACCGGGACGGCAGTTGGGCTTTGGTGGTCGGGTCCTCAGGAGATGTGGATCTCACCGCCATGGCGCTGGCAGCGTTGGCTCCCTATGATGGAGGAGCGGTAGATCAGGCTAAGCAAAGAGGATTTGGGTGGTTGTCTGCTCAGCAGACAGAGAGCGGGGGATTTCGTTCCTGGGGAGTGGAAAACAGCGAAAGTGCTTCACAGGTGATCATCGCCCTCACTTCCAATGGGATGGATCCCCACAGCAACGCTTTTACCAAATCCGGTGGAAATGTGGTGGAAAATCTGCTGTCCTATCAACAGAAGGATGGAGGATTTGCCCATGTCGGGGAGGAAAAATCCAATGATATGGCCAGTGAACAAGCGTTACTCGCCCTGACTTCTTATCGCAATTTTCTGGAAGGGAAACCTCGGATTTATGACCTGGGGGATATCAACGCTTCGCCGGGAGAGGGAAAAAATCCGGATGTGAAGCCGGCTCCCGAGGGGGAGAAAAAAGAAAAACCCTCACCGTCGCGCACTGGAAGTGGGGTGGTGGAACCCTCCCGGACCCTTCCGACTAGCCCGCTTCTCGCCATCGGTGGAGGGCCAGCGGAGGAAATAGATCTGCGTCCTGCCTTGGACTCCGGCCCCTCTATGGAGCGCTCAGGCGTCACTCCAACCTCCTCCAGGCAGGAGAATCCGGCAAAAGCAGGCCCAGAGGATGAGTCCACCACTCTGCAGGCCCTTGCAGCCCCCGCGCCAGAAGATCCGGGTGCTTCCGAAACTGTTTCCTCCTCTCATCGCGGCTATGTCATGATCCTCCTCGGGGTGCTGTGTGCCTTCGTCGGTGCTGGATTCTACCTGTATGAACGAAGGAGGAAATGGCAGTGAGGAAAAAACTTTCCCTTCTGCTCATCGCCATCGGCCTTCTGCTAGGTGGTGCCGGAGGCTGGGAAGCTTATAGCACTGCCCGAACCTCGGAGGCTCATTTGGCGGATGACTCCTCCAGGGAAAGCCAAGCTGATTTGGCACAAGGGAATTCGGATAGGAAAGAGTCGCAGGAATCATCTTCGGAAGGGTCGGAATCGAAGGCCTCCGCCGAGAAAGAAAAACAGAAAAAAGAAGCGATCTCTAGCGGAGAGAGCAAGTCTGATTCCGGGAAGGTGGAAGCGGATCCTTCTACCAGCAACGATGGCAGGGATACACAGAAAACCTCCTCCGGCTCTTCTGGTAGCGCTAAGGGTGCAAAGGGGAGAGCCCCCCAGTCGACGTCAACCATCTCTATCACTGGGGATCGTGGAGCTCGGATTTTGCCGGCCACCCGCGTGGAAATTCGAAAAGGGGATACGGTTTACGATGTTTTGCTCCGGGTGACCCGCCAACAGGGGATTCAGATGGAGGCCCGGGGTTCGGGAAAGACGCTGTATGTGGAGGGAATTAACAATCTCTATGAGTTTGACGGTGGCCCGGAGAGCGGATGGATGTACCAGGTGAATGGGGTGTTTCCTAACTACAGTGCGGGGGTGTACGATCTTCGCCATGGCGATCGGATTGAGTGGCGGTATACCCGGGATCTGGGACGGGATATTGGAGCGTCTTTTTAGATGAATCGGGGATTTCGCGATCTGCACCCCGTGGTGACCTTCCTTTACTATGCCGGGGTACTGCTTCTATTGTTGCTGATGTTTCACCCTTTATTTATCCTGTCTGCCTGGATTCTCCTGTTTGCTGTGAATTTGCTGTATGACGGGGGGAAGGAATTGCTTCGGTGGAAAGGTGTGATGGGGATGACCGCCGGGCTGGTTCTGGTGGTCAATCCCCTGATCTCCCAACGAGGGTCCCATATCCTATGGGAGGGGAGCTCTCATCGGATTACATGGGAAGCAGTCTTATATGGGGGGATGATGGCGGGGATCATTCTTTGCGTCATAGCAGTCTTTTCTTCTTATCAGCAGGTGATCCCCTCGGATAAATTTCTCTATCTTTTTTCTCGTCTGTTACCCCAGTGGGCGTTGCTGACGGTGTTGGCACTCCGGTTTGTTCCCTTGTTGCGGGAGAGGCTGGATGAGATCGGGAGGGTCCATCGGTCCCGGGAGGATGAAATTCCGAAACTATCTCTGCGGGAACGATTGCGCCGATCGATGAAGCGGTTGGAAGTGTTACTCACTTGGTCTTTGGAAGAGGGATTGCAGACGGCGGACTCGATGAAGGCCCGCGGCTACGGGATTGGGAGACGCTCCTCCTACTCCCCTTACCGGTGGCGTTCCAAAGACGGGGTGGCTCTTCTCTTTCTGGTCATCGCAGGGGGGGCTTGTCTGTATGGTTGGAGTCAGGGGTTGGGGATTTTGACCATCTATCCTGTGCTGGAATCCCTGGAATTGACGGATGGGGGATGGGCACTTCTGGGAGGATACCTCGCTTTTTTTGGTTTTCCTGTCTTGGTGGAACTAGGGGGAATCATTCGTGAATGATCTGCACTGTGTCCAGGTCGGTTTCAACTATCCGGAGACGTCTTCTCCTGCCTTGCAAGATATCTCTCTTTCCATCCCACCTGGTGAGTTTGTCCTCCTCTGCGGTCCGTCAGGGGGTGGAAAGACCACCTGGCTTCGAATGATCAAGAGGGAGTTGCGTCCCGCCGGTCAAATGACGGGCGAGATTCGATACGGGGGGATCCCGTTGCAGGATCTTCCGGCACATCGGGCAGCCGGCGAGATCGGGATGGTGTTTCAACATCCTGAACATCAGATCGTAATGGAAAACGCCTTGCAAGAGTTGGTTTTCGGTATGGAAAATCTGGGGTTTTCCTCTGATCTGATGCGCCGACGGGTAGCAGAGACCAGCGCTTATCTAGGTTTGGAAAAAATCTTGTCTCGGCGCACGGAATCCTTATCCGGTGGGCAAAAACAGTTGCTAAATTTGGCCTCGGTTCTGGCCTTGCGCCCCCGGCTGTTATTGTTGGATGAACCGACAGGTCACTTGGACCCAGTCGCTGCCGTTCGCTTTCTGCACACCGTGAAACGGTTGAACGAAGAGACCGGCATGACGGTGATTTTCACCGAACATCGCTTGGAAGAGGCGTATCCTCTGGCGGATCGGGTACTGGTGATGAATCAGGGGAGGCTTTGTTTCAACGGATCTCCCCGGGAAGGGATCCGCTGGATGAAGGCGGCGGGGCCAGGTTATCAGGAGTTGATCCCTGCGGTGCCGGCTCTGGTTTTGCAGGCGGAGAGGGCTAAAGGGGATTCCCTGCCATTAACGGTGAGGGAAGGGAGGGAGTGGCTACGGAAGAGGGGAGAGATACATCCCTTGTCTTCCGCCCATCCCGATGGACTCTATGGGGAGCCTATCAGCCCCCCTCGATTATCCCTGCGACAGGTGGATTTTGGGTATACGCCCGAGGAAGCGGTGCTGAAACAGACCACCTTCGATGTTTTTTCCGGAGAGTGTGTGGCGATCTTCGGCGGAAATGGTTCAGGTAAGTCCACGTTGTTACAGGTGATGGCTGGACTGTTACATCCGAATACTGGATCGATCCGATATCAGGGAAAGAAAAGGAACCGGCGCTCCTTACGAGGGTATAGCCGTCCCATCGGGTACCTCCCACAAAATCCCGAGGCTTATTTTCTTCATGAAACCGTGGAAGCCGAACTGTTGGCTGCTTCCCGGCACGGAGGAGAAGAAGGGCGGAAGCGGCGGGAGGAGGCGATCTCCCGTTTTTCCTTAACCGCTCTTCTTGCTCGGCATCCTCACGATCTCAGCGGCGGGGAAATGCAGAAGGTGGCCTTGGCCTGTCTCCTCCTGCGCGATCTGGACATCCTGTTGCTGGATGAACCGACCAAAGGAGTGGATCCCGCCTGTAAAAGCCTTTTTTCTCGGATGATGAAATCCTGGGCAGAACAAGGGAAAACCGTAGTTTTAACCACCCATGATGTAGAGTTTGCCGCTGTGACAGCCACCCGCTGTTCGTTGCTGTTTGGCGGGGAGCTCCTCGCTTCTGGAGATGTCGGATCCTTTTTCCGGCAAAACGATTTTTATACAACAGCTGTTTACCGCATGACTCGGGATACCGGGTTGCCGGAGGCGGTGACGGTGGAGGAGGCGATTCGTCTATGGCAAGATCAACCTGGGCCTTCGGCATGGTCCTGATGGTGTTGATCGGTTTTCTGGCATGGATGGAACCGATCCGAAAGCATCCCCTTCCGGTCAGCCTGTTGTTTGCTGCACTGGTGATGATTCCCTTTATGCTCCGATTTGAGTGGCGGTCCTTGGATAGCCGGGAGTTGGTGCTTTTGGCTTTGCTGACGGCGATCGCTGCCGTCAGCCGGGTGCCCTTTGCTGGGTTGCCCAGTGTTCAGCCCACCACCTTTGTGATTATTGTCACGGCTGTGGTTTTTGGCGCGGAGAGCGGATTTGTCGTCGGTGCGGGAGCAGCCTTGGTCTCCAACATTTTTCTAGGACAAGGCCCTTGGACCCCGTGGCAGATGTTGAGTTGGGGATTGGTAGGTTTGACAGCGGGAGTGTTGCGCCGCACTCCCGTGATGCGTTGGAAATCCCTCCGCCTTCTCTTCGGCTTCATCTGGGGTTTTCTGTTTGGTTGGATCATGAACCTGTGGGTGATGACGGGGATGGAGAATTGGAGCCTGTCCACTTTTGCTTCGGTCTATGCAGCCAGTCTCTATTTTGATCTCGCTCATGCGCTGTCCAATCTCTTATTTCTTGCGTTGTTCGCAACGGCCTGGATCCGAATCCTACAACGCTTCAAGGTGAAATATGGGTTGTTGGAAAGGTGAGGGGAGGTTGCAAGGACAAGAAAAACCGGGCAGGTGCTCCTGCCCGGTTTTTCTGATGATATGGATTCGATTCCCTCCAAACCTCATTTCCAATGGTTCAGAGGCAGGAAGAGTAAAGGGATCAGACCCAACCCCTGGCTTCCATGGCTACAGTGATTCGTTGGATGGAAATCATATAAGCTGCGGTACGAAGGTCGATTTGCCGCTGTTTGGCCAGAGTGTGCACCTCATGGTAGGATCGAACCATCTGTTCCTGAAGTTTGCTGTTCACTTCTTCTTCCGACCAGTAGTAATTCATCAGGTTTTGTACCCATTCAAAGTAGGAGACAATCACCCCACCAGCGTTGGCCAAAATATCAGGCAGGACGAGAATTCCTTTTTTGAACAGAATTTCGTCGGCTTGAGGCGTGGTTGGGCCATTTGCTGCTTCTGCTACAATGCTGGCTTTGATGTAGTCTGCATTTTTTCGGTGGATCACATTTTCCAGTGCTGCCGGCACCAAAATATCCACGTCCAGTCCCAGCAAGTCTTCCGGATGATTCAGGACGAGGGAGTCAGGGTCGTCCTGGATCGAGGTAGTTTCCTTATCTTTGAAGTGCTCCACTTGCTGGAGGTTTAACCCTTCAGGTTGGTAAATGGCACAGGTGGAATCACTGACGGCTACAATTTTGCACCCTTGCGCTGCCAACAAATCAGCCAGGATCCGACCTGCATTTCCGAAGCCCTGGATGGCGACGGTGGCCCCGTTCATGGGTTTATTCAGCCTCTTCATCGCCTCTTCGATAGCAAAGACACAGCCTCTGGCCGTAGCTTCAGTCCGTCCCTTGGATCCCCCTAAAATCAGGGGTTTTCCGGTAATGACTCCCGGGCTGAATTGTCCTTTCATCCGACTGAAGGTATCCATCATCCAGCCCATGATTTGGGGATTGGTATAAACATCGGGAGCGGGAATATCTTTTTCAGGGCCTACAATATCGGCGATTGCCTCCATGAATCCACGGCTGATACGCTGAATCTCGCCTTCACTGAACTCGCGAGGATCACAGACGACTCCGCCTTTTCCGCCACCATAGGGGACATTGACGACGCAACACTTAAAACTCATCCACATGGACAAAGCTTTCACTTCATCCATCGAGACCTCCGGATGGAAGCGAATTCCCCCTTTGGTGGGACCGATGGCATCGTTATGTTGGGCGCGGTAGCCTTCAAAGACGCGGGTGGAACCGTCATCCATTTTGACTGGAAAGGAAACATAGAGAACACGCTTAGGTTTTTTTAGGATATTTAAAATATCTTCAGATACACCCAACAATTTTCCGGCGTGATCAATTTGGGTTTGCACGATGTCATATGGGTTTAAATTTTCTTTGTCATCTGAAATGAGATTGATTTCCGACATCTGACTCACCCTCCTTTTTTCCGAGTGTTAACTCACTATCGAGCCCTAAGCGATTTTATGATTAAGATTCATTTTACAGTTTTCGATTGATCGAAGCAATGCTATTTTTAGAATGCATTAATGTCATAATGAGATTGATAGATGTTCAATCCTTCGTGGCAGGGGGAAATTCGCCTCCAGATTAAGTGCATAGATTGGGGGTTGTTGGAGGTGGACCTGTATTCCTCGCCGAATACATAGAGTATCGAGAACGGGGAGGGATTGTATTGCATCAAATTTGGAAAGGGCGGCGAGGAGCCGGGATGATTGTCGGGGGGCTGGTTCTCTCTCTTGTTCTGGCAGGGGCAGGGAGCGGATGGGAAGACGCCGCCGCTTCCAATGGAAAAGGGAAGTCCCAGGTGGTCTTTGTGATTCATGGAGGTGCCGGTGGTGGTACGGTTCCTCCGGATCAGGAAGAAGAGTACCGGAAAACGATGCTGTCTGCTCTGAAAGCGGGAAAAAGAGTGATCGATTCCGGTGGTTCCGGTGTTCGCGCAGTGGAGGCCGGGGTTCATATACTGGAAGATTCCCCCTTGTTCAATGCGGGCAAAGGAGCGGTTTTTAACACGGATGCCGCTCATGAGCTGGATGCTTCGATCATGGACGGTAAAGATCTGAATGCCGGTGCTGTTGCCGGCTCCCGGCATGCGAAAAATCCGGTCACTCTGGCCCGGATCATCATGGAGAAATCTCCCCACGTGATGTTGGCGGGAGATGCAGCGGATCAATTCGGTGTGGAACATGGATTCCAAATGGTGACGCAGGATTACTATTTCACTGAGAAACGATGGCAGTCCTTGCTGGCTGCCAAAAAGAAAAAGGCGGGGGCCACCGGACACGGCACGGTTGGGGCGGTCGCCCTCGATCGGAAGGGAAATCTGGCTGCGGCCACATCCACCGGGGGGTTGACCAACAAAGCCGTCGGCCGGGTGGGAGATTCCCCGATTATCGGGGCCGGGACTTATGCCAATAATCAGAGTGTGGCCGTTTCTGCCACCGGAACGGGAGAAGTGTTCATCCGGGGAACGGCGGCCGCTGATATTTCTGCAGGGGTTCAATACGGGAAACTTCCCGTACATCAAGCCGCAGGAAAAGTGGTGAAAGAAAAATTGATGTCCTTGGGCGGCACCGGGGGTGTAATCGCTCTGGATAAAAAGGGAAACTTTGCCGCTCCCTATACCACGGAAACTCTGTTTTATGGAACGGTGACAAAGGACGGGAAATACAAGGTCGTCCTCTCTCCGAAAGAGGAAAAATAGGGGAGTAAGGAAGTTCAAAAAGAGGAGCGCTCAGGCTCTTCTTTTCGAGTGGCATCCAGGAGGTTGCCTGTTGTCGGCAAGGGAGTGAGATTACAGAAAAATAATTTTGAAGAAATTACTTGACGAAATTTTAGAGGAGGAGTAAATTAATCTTAAACTTCAAGCGACACCATTCAATCGCTTAATTTGGCTCAGAGGCCAAAGCGGGGGACCCGATCTTGTGGGGTGAATCCTGGATCATTCGTTCCAGGTAGGGTGAACTCTTCCAGCACCCGAATCCGTCAGCTAACCTCGTAAGCGTTGAGAAGAGGGGTGGTGGTTTATTTTGTATGGCTTTAAAGCCGTCGAAGTAATCCACTTCGGCGGCTTTTGATTTGAGATAATGGTTGACCTACAAGCAAGGATCCCGAAGGTGGCGACGAAGGTGATTCAAAAATCATCCAAAGGACTGACAGAAGCTCAATTGTGTGCTCTTTTCACAAAGTACCACAGGGAAATGGTGGGGAGAGGGCCACAGGAAATCCGCTGTCATTTATCCGCAGGAAGGATTCAAATAGATTTGCAAGGTGTGTTAACCAAAGAAGAGAAAAATATGTTTTTCTTTGATCAGAAAGGCAAGTTAATTCAAGAGATCCGCCAAAAGCTGTACCAACATTTTCGATATGGGCTGGAGTCAGACATCCGTGCAGTGGTCGGTATGCCTATTCAATTCCTCCGCTTTGACATCGACCCCTTGTCGGAAAGAATTCGGGTCACTTATACGACTCCATAAAAATTGAAAAGATCTGTGAGGGTAGAACCATTGCAGCGGTTAGCCGAGGCAATCGTTAGACCAGCACCCCCAAACACTGCTTGTTTTCTTCCTGTGAATGGTCTTCACGTGGGGAAAACTGGTAACAGGGGATGTGCTGGTTTTTTTGTGGAAATATATAGATGGAAAGGAGGAAGAATCAATGCTGGATATGGTGAT
The DNA here is from genome assembly GCF_050433445.1 of Kroppenstedtia sanguinis. NCBI lineage: Bacteria > Bacillati > Bacillota > Bacilli > Caryophanales > Thermoactinomycetaceae > Kroppenstedtia > Kroppenstedtia sanguinis. The sequence goes on from NZ_JBNPXF010000003.1 coordinate 173,083, forward strand.
GATCCTTTTAACTGTAGCAATTTTCGTCCTGTTAGTCGGCTTTGCTCACTGGTGTGACCGTATGGAACAAGGGGAGGATCGATCGTGACATTCATGCTCATGGTGGCAGGGGCTGTTTTTATCTATCTGATATACGTAGTGATTCATCCCGAGAAATTCTGATCGTCAATTTGAAGGAGGACATAAAAATCATGGGCAGTGGAGTGTTGCAAATCCTAATTACCCTAATCGTTCTGATGTTATTTGTAAAACCCTTGGGGGTCTACATGGTTGGGGCATTCTCCGCCGAAGACTCCCGGTTGAACCGGTTTTTCAACCCGGTGGAGCGCTGGATATACCGATTGGCGGGCCTGAAGGAGACGGATGCGACTGGGTGGAAAAAGTACGCCCTCAATCTCTTACTAACTAATGCTGTGCTGATGGGTGTCGCCTATTTGCTATTGCGTTTGCAGGGGATGTTACCCTTCAATCCCAATGAAATTGAAGGAATGGAACCTACGCTAAGTTTTAACACAGCCGCCAGTTTCATGACCAATACCAACCTGCAACATTACAGCGGGGAGTCGGATCTCAGTTATTTCTCGCAAATGGCGGTCATTATGATGATGATGTTCACCGCCCCGGCGACGGCTCTCGCTGCTGTGATCGCTTTTATCCGTGGACTGGCGAGCAAGGGGAAGACGATTGGAAACTTCTTTGTTGACTTTGTTCGGGCTCATACTCGGATCCTGCTGCCCTTGGCCATTGTAGTTACTCTCCTGTTGGTTGTTTTGGGAGTGCCCAATACCCTGAATTCCAACGTGTCTGTTACCACCCTGGAAGGTGCGAAGCAGACCATCGCCCTGGGTCCTGTGGCAGCGCTGGAGTCCATCAAACATATTGGGAACAATGGGGGCGGATTCTTTGGCGTCAACTCCTCCCACCCCTTTGAAAACCCGAACGGAATCACCAACCTGATCGAAATCTTATGTATGTTGGCGTTACCGGCTGCACTCCCTTTCACTTTTGGCAAGATGGTGGGGAATATGAAACAGGGCTGGGTTCTCTTTACCACCGTGATGGTGCTGTTTCTCGTTTTGACTGGCGTTCTTGTCGCAGTGGAGACGGCGGGGAACCCTGCACTCACCCGATTGGGACTCTCCGACCCCATGGGTAGCATGGAAGGGAAGGAGGTTCGCTTCGGTCCGGTGCTCTCAGCCTTCTTTGCTTCCGTGACCACCGCAGCGGAAACAGGTTCTGTCAATACGATGCATGACACTCTAACCCCCCTCGGTGGCCTGGTCACCTTGTCCAATATGATGTTGAATACGGTGTTTGGCGGTGTGGGTGCCGGATTTCTCAACATTTTGCTGTATGCCATCTTGGCCGTATTCCTGGGAGGTCTGATGGTGGGTCGGTCACCGGAGTTTCTCGGACGTAAAATCGAGCCGAGAGAGATGAAATGGATTGTGTTGGTGCTATTGGCCCACCCACTCCTGATTTTGGTGCCGACAGCAGTCTCTTTTCTCACTCCTTGGGGGACGGAGGCGATCAGCAATGGGGGCTTCCACGGGATCTCTCAGGTTTTATACGAATTGACCACTTCCGCCGTCAATAACGGTTCCGGTTTTGAGGGGCTGAATGATCAAACTCCCTATTGGAATATCATGACCGGAGTGGTGATGCTCTTCGGTCGCTACCTCTCTATTGTCGCTCTGTTGGCGGTAGCGGGTTCACTAGCAGCCAAACAGAAGGTGCCTGCGTCTATCGGAACTTTTCCCACCGATAATGCGACCTTCGGAACGGTACTGGCAGGTACGATCCTGATTATAGGGGCGCTTACCTTTTTGCCGGTGTTGGTACTGGGACCGGTTGCAGAATTTTTATCACTTCGATAAAAGGGGGGGTTGAGACCATGGATCGAGATCATTCCATAAGGACGCAAGGCGTTGAGTCCTCTCCCAAAAACAAGTCCTCGTTGCTGAATGGGAAAATCCTGCGCCAAGCGCTGATCGGTAGTTTCATCAAATTAAATCCGATCACGATGATGAATAACCCGGTGATGTTTATAGTGGAGATCGGGACCATCCTAACCTTGCTGACGGTGTTCATGCCAGAATTATTTGGTATGGAGGGACACACCGGCTTCAATTTCGCTGTATTCGCGATCCTTCTCTTCACCATCCTTTTTGCCAACTTTGCCGAAGCATTGGCGGAAGGACGTGGCAAAGCGCAGGCGGAGAGTCTGAAAAAAACCAAAACGGATACGAAGGCTCGTAAATTGGATGATAAGGGGAACATCCACATTGTTTCTTCCACCGATCTGAAAAAGGGGGATATTGTACTCGTCGAGGCCGGTGATCTGGTTCCAAGTGATGGAGAGATCATTGAAGGACTTGCCTCCATCGATGAATCAGCGATCACTGGGGAATCGGCTCCGGTGATCAAAGAGGCCGGTGGCGATTTCAGCTCTGTTACCGGCGGGACCAAAGTGGTTAGCGACTCCGTAAAGGTCCGGATCAGTGCAAACCCTGGGGAGTCGTTCCTGGATCAGATGATCTCTTTGGTAGAAGGTGCCGGGAGGCAGAAAACTCCCAATGAAATCGCACTCAACACCCTGTTGGTAACGTTGACGGCGATCTTTCTGATCGTAGTGGTCACCCTGGTACCCATTGCAAATTATGTTGGTGTTCAATTGGAAATCGCCACCTTGATTGCTCTGTTAGTCTGTCTAATCCCGACCACGATCGGGGCGTTGCTCTCCGCGATCGGGATCGCCGGAATGGACCGGGTGACCCGCTTCAATGTGTTGGCGATGTCAGGAAAGGCGGTCGAGGCAGCTGGTGACATCCACACGATGATCCTGGACAAAACAGGTACGATTACTTTCGGCAATCGGATGGCAGCAGAATTTATTCCGGTAGGCTCTCGTAAAGAAGAGGATGTCCGGGAAGCTGCGGTGATGGCTTCCATTCAGGACGAAACACCAGAAGGACGTTCCGTTTTAGAATTGGCTTCGGAGCAGGGACTGCAGATCGATTCCTCTCGGTATGGGGAGGCGGAATTTATTCCATTTACCGCGGATACACGAATGAGCGGAATGAATATCAAAGGAGAATCCTACCGTAAAGGATCTGTCGATGCTGTGAAACGGTATGTCAAAGAAAAAGGGGGTCAGCCCCCCGCGGATCTGGATGAACAAGCGGATCGTATCGCCCGCATGGGAGGCACTCCCCTGGCTGTCGCCATCGGGAAGGAGATCCTCGGTCTCATCTATCTGAAAGATACGGTGAAACCTGGCATGAAGGAACGCTTCAATCAATTGCGTCACATGGGGATTCGAACGATCATGTGCACTGGGGATAACCCGCTGACCGCATCGACGATCGCCAAGGAGGCGGGGGTGGATGATTTTATCGCTGAGAGCACTCCCGAGGACAAGATCCGTGTGATTCGAGAGGAGCAGGAGCAGGGGAAGCTGGTGGCCATGACCGGAGATGGAACTAACGACGCTCCAGCTCTCGCTCAAGCTGATGTCGGTTTGGCCATGAACAGCGGTACTGTTGCCGCTAAAGAAGCAGCTAACATGGTGGATCTTGATTCGGATCCCTCCAAGATTATCGACGTGGTCGGAATCGGCAAGCAACTCTTGATGACGCGGGGGGCGCTAACGACTTTCAGTATGGCCAACGATATCGCCAAATACTTCGCCATCATTCCGGCAATTTTCACCCTGGCGATTCCGCAAATGGAAACCCTCAATTTTATGGGTTTGCATTCACCGACCAGTGCCATCCTGTCGGCCCTGATCTTCAATGCGGTGATCATTCCGTTATTGATCCCCTTGGCGATGAAAGGGGTTGCCTACAAACCGTTACCTGCTGTTCAACTGTTGCGTCGCAACCTCTTGATTTACGGTTTCGGGGGAGTGATTGTGCCCTTTGTGGGAATCAAAATCATCGATATGATCCTGGAAGTCTTCCTGTGAGAGGACCCGGGTTTCCCAGTGCAACAAAGATATAGCCCAAATCAGGGCCGTTGATTAACCAACTAAATCGATCTTTTGCTCCTCCCATTGCCCATCGTGAAATATGGCTTGAGGGGACGGGGAGGGTGGGACGGCTACGATCTCTTGCAAAGAACGCAAAGGTTCTTCACCGTCCCACCATCCCGACCTGAATTCCTACCTAAAGTATGGCTGATCAACACGTCTGACCCCAAATATCAGCCCGTAGCGGCTGAGGAATCAAGGTGATAGGAAAATGAAATATGTTCGCTTGTCCCTCTTGTTGATATTGCTGTGTGGATTAGGTTATCCACTGTTGATGACAGGAATTTCCCAACTCCTTTTTCCTGAGCAGGCGGAGGGAAGTATCATCAAGAATGAGAACGGAAAGGTCGTCGGTTCAAAGTTGGTTGGACAAAATTTCACAGGAGATGAGTACTTCCATGGCCGCATCTCTTCCATCGAATATGATGCGGTCAACTCTGGCTCCAATAACTATGCCCCCTCAAACAAGACGATGATTGATCGGACACAGAAGACTGTGGATCAACTATTGAAAGAGGATCCGGGAACGAGGAAGGAGGATATTCCCCTCGACCTGATAACCAACTCTGCCTCCGGTTTGGATCCCCATATCAGCCCGGAAGCAGCCCGTTTCCAGATCCCCAGGGTTGCAAAGGCGTCAGGTCTTTCCAAACAGGAGTTAGCGTCTCTAATCGATTTGAACACCGAGGGGAAGGAGTGGGGCATTTTTGGCGAACCTCGGGTCAACGTGCTAAAGCTGAATTTGGCTGTGAACGGAAGGATGAAATAGAGGGAGTGGTCCTGCATGGTGGTGACCAACGGACAAAAATATCGTCGCCTCAGCCCAGAGGAGATTCTGGCCCAGATCGAAAAAATGAAGCAGGGACGTCTCAAAGTGTATGTAGGTGCTGCGCCGGGAGTGGGAAAAACATTCACTATGCTCCAAGAAGCCAATGAGCTTCATCGAAAAGGAGTGGATATCGTTGTCGGTCTGATTGAATATCACGGGCGAAAGAAAACAGCAGACCAACTGGGCGATCTGGAAGTGCTCCCGAAAAAAAAGATCCCATACAAGGGAAATGAGTTAGAGGAATTGGATGTAGAGGGGATCATCGCTCGCAACCCGGAAGTGGTGGTGATCGATGAATTGGCACATACCAATGTGCCCGGTTCGCGTAACCGAAAAAGATACCAAGATGTAAATGAGATTATAAAGGCGGGCATCCACGTCTGGACGGCTATGAACATTCAGCACCTGGAGAGCGTCCGGGACATCATACAAAAAATCACTGGTGTCGCAGTCAACGAACGGGTGCCTGATTCGGTGTTGAGTAAAGCAGACGAGATCAAGCTGATTGATGTGAGTCCCGAAACTCTGCGGGAACGCTTACAGGAAGGCGACATCTATACGCGAGATAAAATTGAACAGGCTCTCCACCATTTTTTTAAAAAAGGGAATCTGGTGGCACTTCGGGAGCTGGCCCTGCGGGAAGTGGCGGATGATATCGATGAACAGCTGACGAAGGAGCGAACCGATGAGGGCATTGAAGAACCTGCCGGAGTTCAAGAGCGGATCCTAGTCTGCATTCAGTATCGACCAAATGCCGAGAAGCTGATTCGGCGGGGTTGGCGGATCGCCAATCGGTTGGGGGCGAAGCTTTATATTCTCCATATTCTCTCGCGAACCGTCAAAGCAAAAAGGGTCGAGAAGAAAATAGTAGAATGGAAGATGCTCGCATCTCAGTTTAACGCGGAATTTTTGCTGAAGGAAGCCGGCTCTCGACATATCGCTCCAGAGATAGTTCATGTGTGCCGTCAGAATCAGATCACACAAATCATTATGGGTCAGTCAGCCCAGACGCGCTGGGAGGAAATATGGAAAGGTTCTCTAATCAATGTTATTATGAAAGACTTACAAACGGTGGACGTTCACATTGTCTCAGAACGTTAAATGGAGCTTGAGACAGGTGTGTTGATTAACCATATTTTAGGTGGCAGGAAATAAGGTCCCCTCAAGCAATATTTCACGATGGGACAATGGGAAGAGCGAAAGGTCGATTTAGTTTTCTTCCCCCATTTATTGGTTAATCAACAGCCCTGAGCTTGGGATGATGATTTAGGCAGGGGCGTTATCGCCCCTGCCTAAATATTGTTTAACGCACTTGCCCGGTACCGTGAATCCGGTATTTGTAGGAAGTCAGTTCCCGCAAGCCCATGGGACCCCTGGCATGGAGCTTTTGGGTGCTGATCCCGATCTCTGCCCCCATGCCGAACTGGGATCCATCGGTAAAGCGGGTGGAGGCGTTGTGATAGACCGCTGCGGCGTCGATGCCCTGCAGAAAACGGCGAGCGGAAACATCGTCTTCGGCGATGATGGCTTCAGAGTGGCCGGTGCCGTAGCGATCGATGTGTTCCATGGCTTCTTCAAGGGAGTCGACCACCTTTACCGCCAACACCGGCCCTAAATACTCTGTCTCCCAATCCGTCGATGTGGCCGGAATCGCCTGCGGGAAAATTCCTTGAGTCCGGGAGCATCCCCGGATTTCCACTTGTTGCAGAGTCAGCCCTTCACACAGTTTCGCTAAATGCTTCTCCGCCCACTCGCGATGGACGAGGAGGGTCTCAGTGGTATTGCAGACACCGGGACGGTCGGTTTTGGCGTTGGTCACAATGTTGCGAGCCATCTCGGGATCAGCTGTCCGATCCACATAGATATGACAGTTACCCGCTCCTGTCTCCAATACCGGAACCGTGGCCTCCCGGACTACCCGCTGGATCAGACTGGGACCGCCGCGGGGGATGACTACATCGATCCCCTCTTTGCAGGTGATCAGATCCCGGACGGTTTCCCGACGGGGATCCGTCACCAATTGCACCGCCTCTGGGGGCAGGGAGGTGTCCGCCAAGGCTTCGCGGATGACGTCCACCAAGACGGCGTTGGAACGGAGAGCGGAGGAACTTCCACGCAGGATGACAGCATTTCCTGATTTCAGAGTGAGTCCTGAGGCATCCACGGTGACATTGGGGCGGGCTTCATAGATCATCCCTACCACTCCCAAGGGGACCCGGATTTTCTCGATGCGCAGATTCTTCTCCCCATCAGTGACTTCCAGGATTTCGCCAATGGGTTCCGGCAGGCGGGTCAACATTTCTAAACCTGCAGCCATCGCTTCCAGCCGTGGTTCTGTCAATCTTAGCCGGTCCATCAGGGCGTTGGAGAGGCCGGCCTTCGCTCCTGCGTTTAGATCTTCCTGGTTTTGTTCCAGGATCAGCGCCTTCCGATGGCGCAATGCGCGAGCGATGGCATAAAGGGATTCGTTTTTCTGTTCTGCGGATGCGATAGCCAGATTTTTCGAAGCGGAACGGGCTGTTGCCGCTTGTTTTTGAATGGAGTTCATCATGGGGAGACCTCCTGGGAAGAGATGGTTGATGAAGCGGGCACCCAATCGTTTCGGTGAATCACTTCTTCCGGGTGGTTCGGGACCAGCCGGGAGATTTCCCAGGTTCTCCATCCCTTGACTCGCTGGAGACATGGAGCGGAGAAACGGGTGATCCCCCGGCCCAGCGGATGTCCTTGAGGACCGATCACCTCCACGATCTCTCCTGATTCAAAGCTTCCGTTTACGGCTAGGATTCCGCAGGGCAACAAACTTTTCCTTTTTTCCATCAAGGCCTGGGCGGCGCCTTCATCCACGTGCAAAGATCCCCGAGGGCGGGAATGGGCGACGATCCATTGTTCCTTACGACTGGCTCGGCGGGGCTGTGGCTCCATATAGGTTCCGCTCCCCCGTTCATTCACGACATCCAGCATCCAGTCAGGGTTTTCACTTGCCGTGCCAATATAGACTTGGATGCCGGCGCGGGCCGCCTTGCGGGCGGCGATCAGTTTGGAACTCATACCACCGCTGCCCAGGGAGGATTTGCTGCGATCTACCTGAGCGGGTAGGGATCGGTCCAGGGGATGGAGTCGGCGGATTTTTTCTGCTTCTGGATGATCCAGAGGATTGGCGGTGTAGAGTCCGTCGGTGTTGGTGACGAACAGCAGCCAGTCGGCCTGCAACAGACCGGCCACCAACGTAGCCAGGATATCATTGTCTCCCCAGCGGATTTCGTCCACGGCAACCGAATCGTTTTCGTTGATCACAGGAATCATACCCCGCTCCAAGAGGAATTGAAGGGTGTTGAGTGCATTCAGAAAGCGGATGCGATGATCAAAGTCGTTTCGCGTCAGGAGAACCTGAGAGCAGATTTCCCCGTGGGCGGAAAATGCTTCGCGGTAACGCTGTACCAAGTGTCCCTGCCCGGTGGCAGCGGCTGCCTGTTTCCCCGCCAAGGAGTGGGGACGGTGAGCCAAACCGAGCTCATGAAAGCCGGCAGCGATGGCTCCCGATGAGACGAGGACGACCCGGAAGCCGGACTGTTTGAGCCGGGTGAGAGCCTCCACATGAGCCTGTAAAGCCGCTGGATTCAGTTTTCCAGAGTCATCTGTCAGGGACGAAGTACCGATTTTGACAAGGACAGTCGGATGGTTCATGTTCGTTCTTGCCTCCTGTTATAAAAAGACAGGACTGTTGATTAACCATAAAGTGGGTGGAGGAAACAAAATTGATCCTTTCGCTCTTCCAATTGCCCCTATCGTAAATTATTGCTTGAGGGGACGGGGATGGGGTGGGACGGTAAAGAGCCTTTGCGCTCTTTGCAAGAGATCGCAGCCGCCCCACCCTCCCGACCTGATTTCCTACCCAAAATATGGATAATCAACACGCCTGATAAAAAGAACACACTCCCTTCCGTTCAAGGACGAAAGGGAGTGTGTTCTTCCGCGGTACCACCTTGGTTGACAGTTGTGCCCACCTCATGCGACTGCAACAAAACAGTCGTTGCCCGGAAATAACGGTCAGGGGGACCGTTTCGGCTTGTCGCCGCCCGCATCGAGAGGTGGGTTCAGACCGGCTTTCCGACAGAACCTCTCAGCCAGTGGGTTCTGCTCTCTGGGCGATCAGCCGGTCGTACTGGCCTCCGTCATCGCGTTTTACAGATCATCCAGTTCAATTTGTATCATTATGACATCGGAGTGATAGATCTGTCAAATCGAGTATCGGCAGGGCTTCCCACTTGGTTTAAATATCCGGGATGCGCCAGTCAATCGCTTCCAGTCCCGCCTCCTCCAAGGACCGGTTGATGGCGGAGAAGGGGCGACTGCCGAAGAATCCCCGTTTGGCAGACAAAGGGGAAGGATGGGCCGATTCGATGATGGCATGTCGGCTGGTATCGATCCATTTTTTCTTCTTTTTAGCGTGATTTCCCCATAACACGAAGACGACTCGCTCGGATTTCTCATTCACCTTGCGGATCACAGCATCGGTAAAGGTTTCCCATCCTTTGTTTTTATGGGAATTGGGTTCATGTGCCCGCACGGTCAAGACGGTGTTCAGCATTAAGACTCCCTGGCGAGCCCAGGGGACCAGATGCCCATGGTTGGGGGCAGGGTGACCTAGATCTTCTTGCAACTCTTTGAACATATTTTTTAGCGAAGGGGGCAGTGATACCCCAGGGCGTACGGAAAAGGAGAGTCCGTGGGCTTGGCCGTCGTTGTGATAGGGGTCCTGTCCAAGTAACAGTACCTTCACCTGATCATAGGGTGTCCACGCCAAGGCGGAGAACAGATCCTCCTCTGGTGGATAGATCGAATGTTGTTTTCGCTCATTCTCCAAAAACGACTTCAATTCCAGTAGATAGGGCTGTTTCAACTCTTCCGCCAACACTTGCTGCCAATCTTGAGGCAATACAAAGGCCATTTTTTACCCTCCGATCCGAAAAATGATTAGTTCATGGGAGAATCATCTCTCCTGCTCTATTAAATCATAGGAAGAGGATGGGCACCTCATCTTTTTCATGGACGGAGGAAACCTATCATAGAAACCCTGCCTTCACTTATGGCGAGAACGGGTGGCGGCTCTGGGCATGCATTTTCACTAGATTCCTAGTGCCGCTTTAAGCAACCTTGATCTTGCTTTTCAAGGAGGTGGGGAACAGGATCATGAGGCGGCGGAGAGCCTTTGCGCTCTTTGCAAGAAATCGGAGCCGCCTCACATCCTGTTTCCTTCTGAGAGTTCCCACACAATGATCGCTGAGGGGGTACTAGCTCCGAAAGCGGTCCAGATTGGCGAAAAAATCTTGTAAAAATTGGTAAAATAACTTTTCCGAAGGGGGAAGCTCACGGTTTTTGGGAATGATGATCCCCACGGTGCGTGTCAATTCCGGCTCGCTGATGGGGATCTTCACGGTGGTACGGGGGATGCTTTCCTGCAGGGTGATCTCAGGCAACAGGGTGACCCCGAGTCCAGCGGCGACCAGTCCCTTGATGGCATCGATATCTTCCCCTTCAAAGGAGATATCGGGGGTAAAGCCCATCTGTTGACAAGCATTCACCACCAGCCGGTTCAACACAAATCCTGAGGGAAACAGGACGAAGGACTGATTTCGCAGTTGATCCAGACGCAGGAGAGGTTGATCGGACAGTTCGTGGCCGATGGGGAGCAGGGCGACCAGTTTTTCTGAGAAAAAGACCTCGCCTGCAAACTCTTTCTCATCGGTGGGGACCGGCGCCACCATGGCTAACTCTACTTCGCCACGGAGGAGGTCATGGATCAATTGGCGGGAGGAGCCCTGCCGCAGATGAAATCCGATATGAGGGTATTTGGCCCGGAAGGCGGAGATGACTCGAGGCAGGATATGGGAGGCCATGCTACTGGGGAAACCAAGTCGGATCGTTCCTCGTTCTGGATCGAGAAACTCCTTGATTTCCACCTGAGCCTTTTCGATAGCCAAGAGGGCCTTTTCTGCATTCTCCTGGAAAATCCGTCCGATCGGGGTCAGCCGCACGTTTCTCCCTTCCCGAAGCAATAGTTGAACTCCCAATTCCGCTTCCAGATTGGCGATTTGCCGGCTCACTGCCGATTGGGCCACATGCAGGGCATTGGCCGCTTCGGTGACGTGTTCCCGTTTGGCCACCTCGATGAAGTATTGAATCTGCCTGAGCTCCATCTGTTTCACCTCCGCTTCCATTCATATCAATTCGAGAATAGTATTGATATAAAAAAGACAGGGTTGGTATGTATCGATGCTTTAAAAGTAACAGAACGGGGAATGATGCGCAACTATCAAGAGAGTGAGGTCGGATCCATGGATCAAGAGATTGAAAAGACCATCCATTATGTCAAAAGAGAACTGATGGGTCAGGATGGCAGCCACGATTGGTTTCACGTGGAGCGTGTTTGGATGAATTCCATCCGGATCGGCAGGAAGGAAGGGGGCGATATGGATGTGATTCAGCTCGCCGCATTATTGCATGATATCGCCGATTGGAAGTATTACGGTGGAAACGAGCAAACAGGTTCGGAAAAGGCACGGAGTTGGTTGGAGCGACTTCAGGTGGATTTAACTGTTATCGATCACGTCTGTGAAATCATTCGGGATTTATCCTATAAGGGAGCTGGCACTCCCACCGTCATGAATACAAAAGAAGGAATGATTGTGTAAGATGCCGACCGCTTGGACGCCATCGGCGCCGTGGGGATTGCACGTGCTTTTGCCTACGGCGGGTATAAACAACAGGAGCTTTACAATCCCGGGATATTGCCCAAACTGCATCGATCTTTTGAAGAGTACAAGCAAAGCCAAACAACCACCATCAATCACTTTTATGAAAAGCTCCTTTTGTTGAAGGAGCGGATGAATACAGCCACAGCCAGGGTCATGGCAGAAGAGAGGCATGAATTCATGATTTATTTTCTGAAAACCTTTCAACGGGAGTGTGATCTAGATTACCCGCAATAGATTTTGAATCATATTTTTCTCCAGGGCTCGCTCTTGGGACCGACTTCCGCACCATCGCATCTATTTGAAAACCTTCTCAATTGTCGCCAGATCATAGCCCAAGATCCAACCATGGTAGCGATCAAACGAATGGCGAATGGATTCTGTGGAAGTGGCGATTATATCACAGCCTCGGTCGTCATAGATGTGGAAAATGGTGTTCTTGGAGGTATTCACAAAGAAAATATCGTGATGGATCAAGGGTTTGATCCCCATATCATAAACTTCGGCAGAATGATCTGATGCTTTAACCGATACAGAACCTCTTTTCGGTTGACATAGTGATTAAATCAGGCGTGTTGATTAGCCATATTTTAGGCAGAAAATAAGGTCGGGATGGTGGATGGTGAAGAGCCTTTGCGCTCTTTGCAAGAGATCGGAGCCGTCCCACCATCCCCGTCCCCTCAAAGCGATATTTTATGATGGAGGCAATGGGGAGAGCGAAAGGGCCGTTTCGTTCCCATCATCCACTTTATGGTTCATCAACAGCCCTGTGATTAAATATTTTCAATTTTCTCCGGTTCAAGAGATTTTTTTCATTGGCATGGCGGACGTTGGCGACCAGTATCAAATCGTCCGCTTCTGGGTGCAATTCCCTGAAGAGAGTGATCGCCCGATGATATACACGTTTCATCAGGGCTGTTGATTAACCAGAAAATGGGTAGCGGAAGGGAGTCGTGTGCTGCCAAAGCGACCTTTGCCATCCTACCCAGCGGAGAATCTGAAGGGAGGGCGTTTAGGGGCAACATCTTCCCTGTGTTACTTCCGTAAGGCTTTGCCCCTGCCCGATCGGAAGATTTGGAGCGGCCAGTTTTCACTTCCTTGCCGGATGGCAACGGTCGCGTGGGTGAACACGATCTCCCTACCCAAAATATGGCTAATCAACAGCCCTGACGTTTCATATATTCTTCAGTTCTTCTTCGAGGTCTCCCAACTCAAATCGGATGCCGATCTTCCAGTTATAGAAAAGAGGTGGTCGCAAAGGTAGTGAAGGAAAGTGGGTGTTCAGGTAGTTTTTCAGTAGCATTATTTCAACTCCATGTCGGTTAGGTATGGTACCGTCCCACCATCCCCGTCCCTTCATTTTTGTTCTCCTTTCCACGCTGAAAAGTCTGCCACCGAATGTTGGAGCTTTTTAACAGGTTTGAAAGTGTCAGGTCGTGAACACCTGTTATTTCTCCGCCGACGCCGGTTCTCCTCCAGCTTCTTTTTCATATGAAGGTCAAACCTCTTCCGCATCCAGAATGAGGGGGAAGGGGATGAGTTGGCGCTCTTCGTCATTGCCGAGGAGAATCCACCTTTCGATAGGATTGATTTTAAGCACGGTTCCGCCGGTTCTCCGGGGTCCGTATTTGCTGGCATAGGTGATCCGGACCGGCTCCCGGTCCAGGAAGGAACGCTCAATAGTGCGCCCGATCGCTTCCAAAGCATCGGGATCTAGCTCAGGAGGGCGATATTCTTCCTGTCGGCGCCGTTCTTGCCACAAGTGGTGTTCATGCTCAGGAAGGATCATCCGGTGTCCTTCCCATAGTTTGTTGCCACGTTGCAAAGGGTTCACTCTTCCATCACCTCTTGGCATCATCATACACGAACGTACATTCGATTATGATCTACAAATGTTGGAAAAAGGGTTGCATAATATACCGAAATATCAAAATATATTGCATTAAAGCGCTTACAGTATTAAGATTTCCAGAAGGGAGCCTATCTTTTAACTCGTGCAAAGGAGGAATGGTTCATGAGCAGTCAATATATGATGACAGGCTACCCAGGGTTTATTGCCGGGCGTCTGTTCCGTGCCCTGGCTGAGAGGGATCCTGCTGCTTCCTTTGTCTTTCTCGTTCATCCGAGTCAGTTGGAGAAGGCGCGGGAGTTGACGAAAAGGGAGGAGCGGGTTCGTCTCCTGGTGGGGGACATCACCCAGGAAGATCTGGGGTTGTCGGTGGAAGAATTGCCTATACTGAGGGAGAGCATCACTCACTTCTTTCATTTGGCAGCGATTTATGACCTGGCGGTTCCCAAAGATTTGGCCTATACAGTCAATGTGACGGGGACGGAGCAGGTTAACCGGTTTGTTGGCACTCTGAACCACTTGAAACGGTATATCTATTTCAGCACGGCGTATGTTTCCGGCGATCGAACTGGAATCGTCAAAGAGGATGAGTTGGACTGTGGACAGGGCTTTAAAAATCACTACGAGGCGACGAAATTTGAAGCGGAAAAGCGGGTGGCCGCTCTGCAGGAGGTTCCCTATACGATCATCCGCCCTGGGGTAGTGGTAGGTGATTCCCAAACGGGGGAGACGGTCAAGTTTGACGGACCGTATTTTGTGATGCGTTTTCTGGATGGGATGAGGAATCTGCCCGTTCCCTATGTGGGAAAAGGGGACAATCCATTCAACATCGTTCCCGTGGACTATATCTTGAAAGCGACGGTTTACCTGGCTCATGCGGAAAAAGCTACCCATCGGACTTTCCACCTGACGGATCCTTCTCCCTATACTGCCCGAGAGGTGTACCGCATGATCTGTGAAGAACTGCGTGGAAAGACCCCCTCTTACACCATTCCCGGAAAGATGGCAGATGGGTTGATGTCTATTCCATTAGTCCGAAAATTTTTTAATGTGGAGAAGGAATCCATCTCCTATATGTCTGAACAGTCTGAGTATGATTGCAGCCAGGCGGTTTCCGTGTTGGCTGAGGGAGGGATCCATTGTCCCGACCTCTCTTCTTACTTGCCCAACCTGATCCGTTATTACAAAGAACACCGGGAGGATTCGGATAAAAAAATTGCGATTCGCTGAAGAAAATCCCTGATTTTTTCCGAAACGGACTCAAAATTCTTCTATACTACGAATAATGATATAGGAAACGGATTTCCTTTCAGTCTTTGGTCTGGTCTTTACTTATCCCCGTACCGACAGGTGCGGGGCTTTTTTGCAGAAGGAGCCGATTTACTTTCCTGCTCCCTCTGGTTTAACATGAGAGTATTCTTGATTCATCATCATGAACAAAGAGGGGAAACGGGAAAAGGTGTCTGAAACTATCGCTACATCCGGGATGACGGATCAACTGGCAGAGATGTATCACCTGATGAAAGAAAAAGAAGACTCCCTGTACCCCGAGCAAATTCGGGATTTGCTCCGAAAAAGCCGGGATCGGGAGTTTGTGATTGCTTTTTGCGGTCATTTTTCGGCTGGAAAATCGACGTTGCTCAACGGATTGTACGGGAAAAATCTGTTGCCCACCAGTCCGATTCCCACTAGTGCCAACGTGGTGAAAGTCCAGGCGGGGGAGAACCGTGTGGTTCTGACCCTCCACTCAGGAGAGCGGCGTCTGCTCCAGGGCGAGGATACCGATGAGGATTTGCAACGGTTGTGCAAACGAGGCGACGAGGTGATCGCACTCGATATTTATCGGATGGATTCTCCGCTGCCTGAAGGAGTTGCTCTCTTGGACACACCGGGGGTGGATTCCACCGACGATGCCCATCAGGCGGTTACGGAGTCAGCCCTTCACTTGGCGGATGTAATCTTTTATGTGATGGATTACAACCATGTGCAATCAGAAGTCAACCTCCGATTCATCAAGGAACTGAATGAACGGGGGAAACGGATCTGGCTGGTGATCAATCAGGTGGATAAGCACCAGGAAGAGGAACTCTCCTTTGACTACTACCGGAAACGGGTGGAGGAGACCTTTGCAAACTGGGGTTTGAAACCGGAGGGAATCCTATACACTTCCCTAAAGCAACCGAGTCATCCCTTGAACCAGTTGCCTGTTCTAAAGAAGAAACTTCAGGAGCTGATCGGGGAGCGGGAGAGGCTGGCAGAGGAGAGCATCCACCGAGAGGCAGCTCACTTGATGAGGGAACATCTGTCGGACCTGAAGGAGCGGAATCAAGCCACCATTCAGGAGCAGATAGATCGCTGGGGAGGCGAAATCCCGTCCTTGGAAGAGCTAGAGGGTAAACTGGAGCTGAATCGGGAAGAGAGGCAACGGCTGCTTCGAGAGCGGGACGGGATGGAGACGGAGTTTCTCAAAGGTTTGGAAGAAATTCTTGCTAATGCGTATCTGATGCCTTATGAAAACCGGGAGCTGGCACAACTTTATTTGGAAACTGTACTGACCCGGTTCCGGGTGGGCTGGATTTTCTCGGGAGGAAAGACGGCGAAGGAGAAAGAACGTCGTTTTCGCACCTTTTATGACAAACTGAAACAGACGGTGGATACCCAGTTGGACGTTCATATCAAACAGTATTTGATCCGTTATTTAAAGGCGAAGGGGGTGTACACGGAGGAAAGAGGGGAAGCTGTCTACGCGTTGGAGAGCCCCTTGGAGCTGAATGGGTTGAGGGAGACGGTCCGGGAAGGGGCTGGACTCACCGGGGATTATCTGCTCAAGTACACTGGGGACTTGGCCGAGCGGATCAAACGGGAGGCACGACAGCAAGCAAAAGAATATTTTGATTCGATGTCTACGCTGCTATTGGAACGGATTCAGGAGGAATTAGCCGAGGTAGAGGCAGAAGAGACCCGATTGCGGAGGTTGTGGGAGTCCGCTGTGGAGATCGGTCAAATCTTGCAGGAAGAGCAACTCCATTCCCGACAGTTGCAGCAAGTCCTGGCAGGTGAGCAGGAACCAGAAGTGGACAAAGTGGCGATAGATGCCCTCTTGCGCGAGGAGGAACCGATCCTCTCCTCAGATCCCCTGCTCCAAAATCTCGACTTTGACAACCCTGCTTCGGTGGAACTGGAGACGCTAAACTCGGGTTCGACTCTCTCTGCCCGAGATCATACAGAAGAGGCGCTTCGCCACATCTGTGAAGCGGAGACGGAGATATCCGCTGTGCGGGCGTTGGCTCCGATCCGACGGGAACTGGAGGAGAAGCGGAAGCGGGTGGAGAACCGGCGCTTCACGGTGGCCTTGTTTGGAGCTTTCAGTGCGGGAAAATCCTCCTTTGCCAATGCCTTGATGGGGGAGAACGTCCTCCCGGTTTCTCCTCATCCAACCACGGCTGCCATCAATCGAATCACGGCTCCGGATTCAGATCATGCCCATGGAGAAGTCGTGATCCGATTCAAGAGAGAGACGGATTTGTTGGAGGAACTGAAACAGGCTTGGAGTCGGTTCGGCAAGGAAGTCTCCTCCTTGGCAGAGGCAGTGAAGGCGACCCGGGAGTGGAGGTCTCTGCCGGAACCGGAGGATCCTGGGCAGAAGACAGTTCTGCCATTTCTGCGGGCCGTGGCTCAGGGATACGAGGAGGTGTCCGGGGATCTGGGGAACACCCGTCGCATGTCTCTGGAGGATTTTGGCCAGTACGTGGCGATGGAATCCCGCTCCTGTTTTGTCGAGTTGGCAGAACTATATTTTGACTGCCCTCTCACCCGCCAGGGAATCACCCTGGTGGATACGCCGGGGGCGGACTCCATCCATGCCCGTCATACAGAGACTGCCTTCCGCTATATCAAGGAGGCGGATGCGGTTTTGTTCGTCACTTATTACAATCATGCTTTTTCCCGGGCGGACCGTGAGTTCCTCATCCAACTGGGACGGGTGAAAGATGCCTTTGCCATGGATAAAATGTTCTTTGTCATGAATGCTGCTGATCTGGCTGCCTCCAGGGAAGAGATGGAGGATGTGATCGCTTATCTCCGGGAGCAATTGCTGGGATATGGGATTCGTCATCCCCGCCTATTTGCGGTTTCCAGTCTATTGGCCACACAAGGGGGAGAGCGGGGACCATCGCCAGCAGGTTCTGGGATGGATGCCTTTGAACAGGCCTTTGCACAGTTTCTGAATGTGGATCTGATGTCGGTTTCTCTCCACGGGATGACATCGGATCTAAAACGGGCCCAGGCGATCCTGAAAAGATTGTCGGAGGATGCCCGGCAGGGGAATGAGGAGAAAAGAGAACGAAGGGTTGCCTATGTCAAAGAGCGACAACAGGTGCTTCAGATCCTGTCTGAGTTGGATCCCCGTACCGATGCACATGTGCTGGGGCGGGAGATTGAAGAGCTTCTGTACTATGTGAGACAGCGTCTTTTTCTCCGCTACCAGGATGTCTTTGTCGAGATTTTTCACCCTTCCGTGTTGAGTGAGGGGAGCCGGATCAAAGAAAGAATTCGCAGTTGCATGCGGGAGATTATAGAATTCCTGCGCTACGAATTGTTGCAGGAATTGCGGGCCACTTCACTCCGGGTGGATCGTTGGATAGGGCGAAGGCTGGAAGAACATGCGGGATCCATGGGTGACGCTTATCGGAAGCTGAACGAAAGTCTGCCGCCAGGACCGAATACCTTTCCCTCCGTCGATTCCCCCAGGTGGAGAGAGCCTTTTCCAGAGCTGGATGTGGATTCCTTCAAAAAAGCAGCAACCGTTTTTAAAAACAGTCGGGATTTCCTTGAAAATAACGGAAGAGCGCGGATGCGGGAACGGATGAAACCGGAGTTGGAAAAAGCGGTGGATGCCTATCTAGAGGAAGAGAAGTTGCGCTGGATCGAGTATTATGGGCAAGAGTGGCGGGAAGCCGTGGATCGATTGAAACAGAAGATGGGTGAAGACGTACAATCCTATTACGACCCTCTCTTGGAGGTGCTATCAGAACAGATAGATCCCGCCAGTTACGACCGAGTTTTACAGCGGTTGGAGGGAATGGTCAGGGGATTGGAACAGATTCTTCCGGATTCATAAAGCATGCCAAAGTGGTCTTGACCCCGTCAAGTAGACAATGAAAAAAGAACGGTTATGCGGCGACTTTTTCCCGATGCTCAACAGGGGAAAAGTCGCCCAATTTTTTCTGGAAACGCTCTTGGTTGTAGAAGGTGATGTATTCCTCGACGGCTTGGTAGGCTTCCTCAAAAGTCTTTGGTTGCGTGA
>NZ_JBNPXF010000004.1:0-165794 GCF_050433445.1 Kroppenstedtia sanguinis
AAGTCTCGCCAAGGTCGCTTCCGCTCCCAGGTCTCGCTATGGCAGCACACGACTCCCTTCCGCCGCCCATTTTCTGGTTAATCAACAGCCCTGCAGCTGAAACCTATCCGAAATCATATTTCCATTCTGATGCATCAGGCGTGTTGATTCACCCTATTTCAGGTAGGAAATAGGGTTGGGATGGTGGGGCTTTGATTCGCCTTTGCGCTCTTGGCAAGAGATCGTAGCCCTCCCCCCCAAGCGGTATTTTACGACGGGGGCAATGGGAAGAACGAAAGGATCGTTTCGTTCCTATCATTCACTTTAGGGTTCATCAACAGCCCTGCTCGTAGACGTGAAATGAGAGAAGCCGAGTTGGAATTGATCTTGCCAGCTTTTTTTGGTTGTTTGCATATCACCATACAAAGTGTATATAATATTGGCAAGAGAGAACGTGCTCAGGGAAGCCCCACCGTGGGCCTGTGGCCGTAGGTAAAGTGCCAGCTTTACTTACGGCTTTTAAGTGCCCAAAAACAAGGGGTCAACGCTACTTCTTCCGGTGGCAACTCTGCCAGTCCAGGAAGAAGCGAGCAACGGCCACAAGGGCGACGAGCAACGCCGCGATTACCTGAAGCCATTCCATGCGCCTCACCCCCTTTGCCGTAAACTCGGCCCAGGCGGTGAGGCTTTTCCGTTCTCTCTTGCCTATGAATAGATTACCATGTCATGGTAGGATAGACTAACCCAAGACCTCATATAGATCAGAAAAGTTGGAGAAGAGTAATTCCTGCACGATTTCCCTTTATATTCTTGAAGGAAGGGTAGTGGAGATCCCACCTGAGAAGCGGGAGAGAGTCCCCCCGAATTTAGGCAGGCATAGGATACAGGGTACCCTTGAAATAAACGAGCTTTCCCGAGCCCCAACAGCCTAATTTTCGTCGGCCACCGCACCACGTGATAAGCCCGTTCATAAGATAACCTGACTGAGTCCCTGACCCTCGTGTTCCAAGAGCCCGAGCAAGGAGGGGTGACACACTTGACGAGCAACCAGAAAGGGAAGCCTTTGTTAACCAACAGGGAAAGGGAAGTGTTTGAGCTGTTGGTGCAGGACAAGACGACCAAAGAGATCGCACAGCAACTCTTTATCAGCGAAAAAACCGTCCGAAATCATATTTCCAACGTAATGCAGAAGTTGAATGTGAAAGGACGGTCGCAAGCAGTGGTGGAGTTGGTCCGGCTCGGTGAATTGAAAATTTAACCCCATCCCTTTGCCCTACACCAGTGTAGGGTTTTTTTATGTGTGGGGTGGATGGTGTCTGTTCCCATTCACTCATCACAACTTTATTCTAAAATAACGCAGGAGCTTGTCATGAAACTGCTGGTCCGATGTAACCGGGTGTTTCTGTTTGGCCCCGTCCCGGGCGATAGTCAAAAAATCCTGAGTGAGTGTGATCCTTCCCTGCTCAGTGGCGATGGAGCACATCTTTTTCTGTGTAAACGTGGATGCAGGGGAGGTTTGGTGATGCTGGCACATGGAGGTGAAGTCTTGTAATTTATAGGGGAGAGTTGTAAAACGATATTCTGTCATCCAATGGCCTTCTATCCTTCTTTGCAGGACATAGCCTTCTCCATCATCCGTTGCCACCACCCTGTAACGACCGCTGATGTCTTCCACCTCATCCCCGGTTAAAGGCAGTGGATGTCGACAGGAGTCACCGAAACCCACATCCACCACATAAGGTATTTCCAATAAGACCAACACAGCCAAATGATCAAATTCGGGACCGAAGGAACCATCTGCCTCCCGCACGCGAGCGGAGATAAGACTCGTATGAAATCCGCACTCCTGTAAGAGCCATTGGAACAATCCGTTCAGTTCATAACAAAAGCCGCCCCGGCCCCGCTCCACCACTTTTTCATAAACTTGGGGCAATGATAAGCGAATCGGTCGGTGAAGAGAGATATCCAGATTTTCAAAGGGAATATGGAGCAGATGGTTCTCCTGCAGCCGGGAGAGAAATCGTCGATCCGGATGGCTGACGGTAGAGATCCCGATCCGGTGAAGGTAAGTGGATACATCCATGAGGTTCCCTCCTTGTGGGGGGATAAATATTGATATAGAAACGTAGGCATGTTGATTAGCCATATTTTAGGTAGGAAATAAGGTGGGGATGGGGGGCGATGAAGAGCCTTTGCACCCATAGGGCACAAGTCTCGCCAGGGTCGCTTTCCGCTCCCGGGTCTCGCTATGCGTTCTTTGCAAGAGATCGGAGCCGTCCCGCCATCCCCGTCCTCTCAAATCATATTTTGCGATGGGGGCAATGGGAAGAGTGAAAGGGTCGTTTCGTACCCGTTATCCACTTTATGGTTTATCAACAGCCCTGACAGAAGTGTGTTCTTTCTTGACAACGTTAGATGGAAAAGGTTGGGGATGATAGAATCATATCATGGTGTGAGCGTGCGGTCTTGAGACTTTATATGGATATTGGATCCGTTGAGGGTCCTGGGGCGGATGGATGAGGATTTCTTGTCCCATTTTTGTGCACACTTGTGTCAGGCGGATTCACCCGTTACTATATTGAATAGGACAGACCCTATCCGTTGCAAGCGAACTTGGGGGGAACAGATCGGCAAGGAGCCGTTAAAGGGGTTAACGGAAATGGATAATCAAGCGGGTTTGTCAAAAGAGCTGGTGGCCGAAATTGAATGCTTGCTCAGAGAGATCAGTACAGTAGTGAAACGAAAAGGTCGGGAGATTCTCAATGAATTCCCGATCACTCCTCCACAATTCACCGCTTTATTGTTGCTAAATGATGAAGGGGACATGACCATCGGTGATCTAAGTCAGAAGATGTATCTGGCATGCAGTACGATGACTGATTTGGTGGATCGGATGGAAAAAAACGAGTTGGTGGATCGAATTCGTGATAACCGGGACCGGCGGGTGGTACGGATCCAACTGTTGCAGAAGGGAAAAGAGATCATCGAAGATGTGATGGAGGCCCGTCGGTCCTACTTGTCTCAAGTGCTGTCCGGTTTTTCCGAAGAGGAAGTGCGGGAGATGACCAAGCACCTCTCGCTTCTCCATCTTGAAATCAAGTAGATCTCCTGAGAGATACACTCCTCTCCCTGTTTAAACGGATAGGTCTGATCTCCGGAGGGAATGTTTTTTCCTCCGGAGAACTTTCCCGGACTTTGAAGGGAAGTTTTTTAATTCGGCGGATGTAAGGCTCTATTTCCGGGAAGGGGATATTTGATAGAATCACCACACTCCCGGAAACCCGCACAAACCGCTTTGTTACGAGCTACATATTCTGAACAAAGGTGACAGCAAGAAAAACGGAGCCAACCTGGTTCATGGGGGATGGAAGGTTTTGACTCATCAACATTCTGTAGATAGTGCCATTGGCATTCTGGATTCCGGTGTCGGAGGTCTCACCGTGGTCCGGGAGGTTTTTCGGCAATTACCCAAGGAAAAAGTTCTTTATTTCGGGGATACCCTCCGTTGTCCCTATGGTCCCAGATCCTCTGATGAGGTTCGTAGATTCACGCTGGAAATCGTCCGCTATTTGTCCGGGTCTCCTCTGAAAGCCCTCGTGATCGCTTGCAATACTGCCACAGCCTGCGCTCTCGATGAGGTACGACATCAGGTGAATGTTCCGGTGTTGGGAGTGATCGAACCGGGAGCCCGGGCGGCAATCCAAGTGTCGCGACAAGGACGGGTCGGGGTGATCGGCACCGAAGGAACGATCCGAAGTTCTGCTTATGAACGGGCATTGAAGCGGATCGACCCCAGGTTGTATGTGGTCAGTCTCGCTTGCCCCGCCTTGGTTCCCTTGGTAGAGAGCGGGGGGGTGGAGAATGAGGAATCACGTAAAATCTTGAGGGAATCCCTGGCTCCATTGAAGGGTCACAGACTGGAATCGTTGATTCTGGGGTGCACCCACTATCCCTTGATTTCCTCCATGATCTCCCAGGAGATGGGGCCGGGGGTGGCTCTGATCAGTTCCGCTGAGGAAACCACCCGAGAACTGATTGCAATCCTGCGTAGGGATGGACTCCTTCGGGAAGGTCCTTCCCGCCGTCCCGAGGAACATCACTTCTTCACCAGCGGTCACCCGGCATCCTTCCGCAACATTGCGGAGCATTGGCTCCACCAGCCCCTGCAGGTGGAGCAGGTGGTCCTGCCGGCTTTGGATGAAAGTCGTGTCGGATGAAAACCGAGCACCTTGCCCTTTTCCCCCGCCGATATGGCGGGGGTTTTTCTATGAATCCAGTCATAAACCAAACAAGTGTGATATTTTCCCTCAGGGCTCGTATACATGTACCAGATACTTTTGTCCCAGGAGGGGAAAATACACATGTGGAACAAATGGTTCAAAGGGCTTGCCCCTTTGCTGATTCTATCCCTAGCCTTGTCAGGATGTCTGTTCGGTCCTGAAAACGAATCACCCCCCATCGATCCACCCCCCAAAGAGATGGAGCAAAAAGACAAAGATACGGGAGCCTCGGAAGAGAAGGCAGTGTCCCGGAAACAGGATGAATTGGAGCTATATTTCCTGTCAGATACGGGTTATCTGGTCCCCTACTCCATGAATGTTCCCAAAGTGGAGGGGATTGCTAAAGAGGCCATGAAGTACATGGTGAAAGGGGGCCCTGCCGAGTCGGATCTTCCAGAAGGATTCAGCGGAATTCTACCGAAGGGGACCGAAGTGAAGGGATTGGACATCAAGGATGGGACCGCCGTCATCGATTTCTCAAAAAAATTCCTCGACTACGATGCAAAGATGGAAGAGAAGATCCTGAGTGCAGTCACATGGACCCTGACCGGATTTGACTCTGTGAAACGAGTGGATATTCGAGTGAATGGACAGCCACTGAAGGTCATGCCGAAAGGGAAGACACCGGCTCAAGGGATGACTCGTAACGGAGGCATCAATCTGGAGGTAGCTCAGGGGGTCGAGGTGAGTAACAGCATGCCGGTCACCTTGTATTTCTTGGGACAGACAAAAGATAATACCGTATACTATGTTCCAGTCACGCGGATGATCCAACGTCAGGATCACGGAGCAGTGGCGGCGATGAAAGAGTTGATTAAAGGCCCTCAACACGGCTCCGAATTAGTCAGCGCTCTGGTTGAATCCACCCAGGTGAACAGTGTCAAGATGAAGGGAGATACAGCCATTGCTGATTTTGGAAAAGAACTGCTTCAATACAGCGATGAAAAGAAAGCTTCCCAGGATGCTCTCCATGCGATCGTTCTATCTCTGACAGAAAACACGGCGGCCAAAAAAGTGAAGATTACTGTGGAGGGTAAATCCAGTGTGGACAGTGAGGGGGGCGAGCTGTTTAACAAACCGGTTCTTCGTCCCAAACGAGTAAACCCCGTCGGACTCTAATCTTTCCCGCATGGATTTATCGGGATCCGGTCAGGCTAAAGAGGTGAACCCGCCTCTTTTTCTTTTGATCAGGAAGCTCGCACCGGCCTCTGGGCTGTGATATAATAATAAACTACTTGTCGTGGTGTATGATTGACAAGCGGGTTTTCCCCTGCTGTTTCATAAAATATACATAATGGAGGGGTACAAGTTGAGGGTGGACGGACGACAATACAACGAGTTGAGAAAAGTGGAGATGATGTCCGATTACATCAAGCATGCAGAAGGGTCCGTCTTGGTGTGTGTGGGAGATACCAAAGTGATCTGCACTGCATCGGTGGAAGAACGTGTACCCCCTTTTTTGCGAGGATCTGGGAAGGGGTGGGTGACTGCGGAGTATTCCATGTTGCCCCGTGCCACTCAATCTCGGACCATCCGCGAATCCAGCAAAGGCAAAGTAGGCGGACGGACGATGGAAATCCAACGCCTAATCGGGCGCAGTCTGCGATCAGTGATTCAACTAGATCGGTTGGGAGAGCGGACTATCTGGCTGGACTGTGACGTCATTCAGGCGGACGGAGGTACCCGTACCGCCTCCATCACCGGGGCCTTCGTAGCCGCGACCCAGGCGATTCACGGGCTGGTGAAATCGGGAACTTTGAACACGATGCCGATCACTGATTTCCTGGCAGCGACCAGTGTAGGGATCGTGAATGGTCAACCTAGTCTGGATCTTTGCTATGAAGAAGATTCCAAGGCGAAAGTGGATATGAATGTGGTGATGACCGGTTCTGGGAAGTATGTAGAGATTCAGGGAACCGGTGAGGAATCCCCCTTCACCCCGGAGGAACTCCAACAGCTTCTGTCTTTGGCGAGTCACGGGACGGAGCAGCTGATCCGTATGCAGAAAGAAGTGCTACAAGAGGCTGCACGTGGGATTGGGGGGAAGAAGGATGGGGGAAGTAAAAACCACCGCCCAACCGGAAACTGAATGGGTGTTTGCCACCCGCAATTTGCACAAAGTGGCAGAGCTGGATGCCATGTTTCATTCCGTTTTCGGGATCCACGTGGTGGGGCTGGATCACTTCGAAGAATTGCCTGAGATTGTGGAGGATCGCGACTCTTTTGAAGGAAATGCTATTAAAAAAGCGGAGACGATCGCCGCAATTTTAGGTCTTCCGGTAGTCGCTGACGATTCTGGATTGTGTGTCGACTTTTTAAAGGGAGCGCCCGGTGTGTATTCGGCTCGCTATGCGGGTCCCGAAGCGACAGATCAGGCCAACAATGAAAAGTTGTTACAAGCATTAAAAGGAGTTCCGCAAGAGAAGAGAGGGGCTAGGTTCGTCTGTGTACTCGCTCTGGCGATCCCAGGAAAAGATACGAAAACCTTTCGTGGGGAGTGCAGAGGTCGCATTGCTGAAGAACCCCGGGGGAAGCATGGCTTCGGTTATGACCCGCTCTTTTTTCTCCCGGAACAGGGGTGCACCATGGGCGAGCTGCCTGCCGAGATGAAAAATCGGATCAGTCACCGATCCCGGGCGGTCCAGCAGTTACGCGACCTGTTAAAAGATTCCCTTTCTGCGGAAGGGACGACAGGGAGGTGAATCTGTCGTGAGGGTTCTGATTGTGAGTGACAACCATGGGGAAGAGGATCTTCTGCGGGAAGTGGTGAATCGGGAACAAGCAGATCATGTGATTCACTGCGGAGACTTCTGCACTGAAAGTGCCCAACTTCCGGGAGGATTGACAGCAGTCCGGGGGAATTGTGATTGGGTGGAAGCTCCTTGGGAAGCACACTGGGAAGGCGCTGGCCTCCGCTTCCTGATCACCCACGGGCACCGACTCCAAGTTGGTTCTTCTTTTCTTCCCTTGCAGTATCGTGCGCAAGAGGTAGGTGCAGAGATCGCCTGTTTCGGACATACTCATATTCCATTGTCAGAGTGGGTAGGCGGTGTGTTATTGATCAATCCTGGGAGCTTGGTGAGTCCTCGGGGGGGATTTCCCCAACCGTCTTATGCGATGTTGGAGACCACCGAGGGAGCGGATGTCATCGTCTCATTCTTCACACCGGATGGGGAGCGTCTTCCCGGATTGGGTGGGAAATTCCCCGCTGTTAAAGGGGAGTAACCCCTTGACGGTTTGGATATCTATGGTATAATCAATTTCATGAGTTGTAACTTCTCCGCCGGGTCCCAGTAGCTCAGCTGGATAGAGCAACGGCCTTTAATTTGGAGCCTCTGTAGGAAAACAGAAACCTGCAGAGTGGACGGCACTGTATCGGTGAACCCTTAACAGATGATGCTGATGGCGACACCGAGGAAACTTACGATCCCTCTAGAGGGGATTCAGGAGTTTCAAAGGCTTGGGTCATTGTGCCCGAGGGTAGAGACTCTGAAGTATCATTCGAGGCCACGAGATGGCGTGGGAATGATCGTGAGGTTCCGTAGAGACTATACGTGCCGCACCTGAAATGGTGAAGATATAGTCCAGACCACAAACAATCTTTCTTGGTGGCGAAAGCCATGGTGGTATGCTAAGCCGTCGGTCGGGGGTTCGAATCCCTCCTGGGATGCCAAACAGCTCTGAAAGTAGGATGGGGTTTCATCGTGAAACCCCATCTCGAATCAACTCAATTACAGCTTTCGGGTGGATCGGATGGAGTTACAACTTTGTCAGCAAAGAGGCCCCTGCCCGGGGTTTTTGTTTTGATTGCCGGGTGGTGGGTCTCTATTGCAACAGAATCCGCATATGGTATAATGAAGCAGTTGCTTAAATGCACGGGTTCCTTGTGGGTGCTATCTTTGTTGTGCCTGCATGGTTGGTAATAGAGTTCGTCAGGAGGGAAAATACTGATGAAGGCAAACTGGGATCAGAATGAGAACAACCGTGGTGTACTCACGGTTGAGGTGGATGAAGAGAAGCTGGGGGAAGCCCTCAATCAAGCATTTAAAAAAGTGGTAAAAGATGTGAATCTACCTGGATTCCGTAAAGGCAAGGTTCCGCGCCCGATCTTTGAAAAACGCTTTGGTGTGGAGGCCTTGTATCAAGATGCTGTGGAGATCCTGGTTCCAGAGGCATATCAGTCTGCGGTGGAAGAGACAGGAATTGAACCTGTGGATCAACCAGAGATTGACATTGAGCAACTGGAAAAGGGAACTCCTTTCATTTTCAAAGCGACGGTGACCGTCAAGCCGGAAGTGAAATTAGGCGATTACAAAGGGCTGGAAGTTCCGGAAAAAGACTTCTCCGTCACGGAGGAAGATGTGGAAGCCGAGCTGAAGCGGATGCAGGAACGCCAGGGGCAACTGAACCCGGTGGAAGAGGGAACTGTAGAGGAAAAGGACCGGGTCACCCTCGATTTTGAAGGATTTGTCGACGGGGAATCCTTTGAAGGCGGCAAGGCGGAAGGGTACACTCTGGAAGTGGGATCCGGTCAGTTCATTCCTGGCTTTGAAGAGCAACTGATCGGGCTGAAACCTGAAGAGGAAAAAGAAGTCCAGGTGACCTTTCCCGAGGAGTACCATGCTGAAGAACTGGCAGGCAAAGAAGCGGTATTTCATGTGAAGGTGCACGAAATCAAACGCTTGGAGTTGCCGCAGTTAGACGATGAGTTTGCTCAGGATGTCAGCGAATTGGACACCTTGGATGAATTGAAAAAGGATATTGAGAATAAATTGAGAGAACAGAAGTCTAAGGAAGAAGAGAACTACAAACGGAACTCTTTGGTTGAAAAAGCCTCCGAACTGGCGGAGATCGACCTGCCGGATGTGATGGTGGAGCATGAGATCGATCATATGCTGCAACATTTTGAACAGCAACTCCAGATGCAAGGGATCAATCTGGATCAGTATGTTCAATTTACTGGACAGGAGAAGTCCGAGCTCCGTGAACAGTTTAAAGAGGATGCGGAAAAGAAGGTGCGGGCCAACCTGGTATTGGAAGCCATCGCCGCTCAGGAAAATGTGGAAGTGAGTGACGAAGAGACGGAAGCGGAAGTGAAAAAATTGGCAGAAGAGATGGGCCGCGACACCGAAGAAATCCGTAAACTCCTTGAGGCTCAAGGCGCTTTCGTTCAGATCCGAGATGAAGTGAAGATCCGAAAAACGATTGACCTACTTGTATCCAACAGTAAAAATGCGGCATAATGAGTATAGGACGGAACAAAAGCGAGGCACGTGAAGAGCGTGCCTTGTTTTTAAACCTATGTCCTGAAGGGAGGGGAAATCGTGAACTTGGTCCCCATGGTTGTAGAACAGACCAGTCGGGGAGAGCGGGCATACGATCTGTATTCCCGTCTTTTGAAAGACCGCATAATCTTTATAGGGAGTCCGATCGACGATACGATTGCCAACACGGTGGTTGCGCAGATGCTGTTCTTGGCGGCGGATGATCCGGACAAAGAGATCTCTCTGTACATAAATTCCCCGGGAGGATCGATCACGGCGGGAATGGCGATTTACGACACCATGCAGTACATAAAATCCGACGTTTCCACCATCTGTGTGGGGATGGCTGCCAGTATGGGCTCATTCCTGCTGGCGGCCGGAACCAAAGGGAAACGATATGCATTGCCGAACAGTGAGGTGATGATCCACCAACCACTCGGGGGAGTGCGTGGTCAGGCCGCCGATATACAGATTCACGCCGAATGGATTCTTCAGACCAGGAAGCGGATTTATGAAATTTTGGCTGGGCGGACCGGTCAACCCCTTTCAAAAATTGAACGGGATTCTGACCGCGATTTCTTTATGGATGCTCAGGAAGCCATGGAATACGGGGTGGTGGATCAGGTAATGATCACCCGCTGACAGACTTTGAGAGGGGTGATACGGTTGTTTAAATTCAATGAGGAGAAAGGGCAACTGAAATGTTCCTTCTGCGGTAAATCACAGGATCAGGTCCGGAAGCTGGTGGCCGGTCCCGGTGTCTATATCTGTGATGAGTGCATTGAGCTTTGCAATGAGATCGTGGAAGAGGAATTGGGCAGTGAAGAGGATCTAGATCTGGAGAACCTGCCGAAGCCTCAGGAGATCAATACCATCCTGGATGAGTATGTCATCGGACAGGAGCAAGCTAAAAAATCGCTCTCTGTTGCCGTCTACAATCACTATAAAAGAATTAACAGCTCTCAAAAGTCCGACGATGTAGAGTTGCACAAAAGCAATATCGTCATGATCGGACCGACGGGCAGCGGGAAAACATTGTTGGCCCAAACGATGGCCAAGATCTTGAATGTTCCCTTTGCAATCGCCGATGCTACTTCTTTGACTGAAGCCGGGTATGTGGGGGAAGATGTGGAGAATATTCTTCTCAAACTGATCCAGGCTGCGGATTACGATGTGGAAAAGGCGGAACGGGGGATTATCTATATTGACGAGATTGACAAGGTGGCCCGCAAGTCTGAAAACCCCTCTATCACCCGAGATGTTTCCGGTGAAGGGGTTCAACAGGCACTTCTGAAAATCCTCGAGGGCACCGTGGCCAGTGTGCCTCCTCAGGGAGGACGGAAACATCCTCATCAGGAGTTTATCCAGATCGACACCGGCAACATCCTGTTCGTCTGTGGTGGTGCATTTGATGGTTTGGAACCGATCATTAAACGCAGGATCGGTAAAAAAGTGATTGGTTTCGGTTCCGACAGCAATACCGATGATCTGAAAGAGGGAGAGTACCTGAAGCTGGTCTTGCCGGAAGACCTGCTCCGGTTTGGTCTGATTCCGGAGTTTGTCGGCCGTCTGCCGGTAATCTCCACCCTGGAACCCTTGGATCAGGATGCTCTGGTTCGTATCTTGACCGAGCCGAAGAATGCCCTCGTCAAGCAATATCAGAAGCTCTTGGAAATGGATAATGTGAAACTCACCTTTGAAAAAGATGCCTTGAAGGCGATCGCGGATGAGGCGATCCGGCGCAACACCGGTGCTCGGGGTCTGCGTGCGATCATCGAATCGATCATGCTGGATGTCATGTTCGATCTTCCCTCCCGCGACGATGTGTCTGAGTGCGTGGTAACGGAAGCCACCGTCCGAAACAAGGTGGCCCCCAGCCTGACCACCCGCAAAGGACGCTCAGTGAACAAAAAAGAAGAGAGCGCCTGAAAGAAATGAAAGAAACGCATTCGACAGCGGGTGCGTTTCTTTTTTCTGCTGTTGAATAAAAGGGGACTTCTCCGGAGTATTTGTGATAGAATACTGTTGGCAGATTATTATTATATAATTTAATTGGAAATCATCAGAAGTGGAGTTGTGGTTGTATGCAAGTGGAAGTGGTTTCTCGGGAAGATTATTTGTCCTTCATTGAAAAACAACCTTTGGGAAATTTCATGCAGTACCCTTCTTGGGCAGAAGTGAAAACCGAGTGGAAAAACGATCTCCTGGGCTGGTTTGACACAGAGGGGCAAATGGCGGGCTGTGCTTTGATCTTATACCGCAAACTCCCCGGTTTGAATAAGTATCTGGCTTACCTCCCCCGGGGACCGGTGATCGACTGGGAAGCAAAAAACATCAATGAATGGTTTGAACCCATGTTTGAGTTTCTCCGTCGTCGTAACGTGTTCAGTATCAAAATGGAACCCCCGGTCGTACGGGCCAAATGGAAGACTCCCACGATCAAGAATTATCTCAAAGAAGTACGGGATCACGATCTC
The DNA here is from genome assembly GCF_050433445.1 of Kroppenstedtia sanguinis. Taxonomy (NCBI): domain Bacteria; kingdom Bacillati; phylum Bacillota; class Bacilli; order Caryophanales; family Thermoactinomycetaceae; genus Kroppenstedtia; species Kroppenstedtia sanguinis. Next base: position 12,001 of record NZ_JBNPXF010000004.1, read on the forward strand.
AAAGGAAAAACCTTTCGCGATCTGGGTCCGGATGAAGTGGATGCCCATGCGGAATATGTCCAGCAAGAATTAACAGCGATGGGCTGGAAGAAAAAAGAGGCAGAGGGCGGTTTTTCCGCGATTCAACCCCAGTATGTGTTCCGATTGCCGTTACAAGATCGGAGTCTGGATGAGGTTTTTGCCGGCTTTCATTCCAACTGGCGTCGTAACGTACGTAAATCGAAAAAACAAGGTGTGGAAGTGATTGAAGGCGGGCTGGAAGAGTTACCCCAGTTTTATGATCTCCTGAAAGTAACGGCGGTGCGGGACAAGTTTTCCGTTCGGAGTTACTCTTACTTTGAAACGATGTACAAGTCACTGAAAAAAGAGGATCCGAACCGAATTCGGCTGTATTTGGCAAAGTATGAGGAGCAACTGCTGGCCTCAACCCTTGCCATTCATTCTAATGGCCACACATGGTATCTCTACGGAGCCAGTGGAAATGAGATGCGGGAAAAGATGCCCAACCATGCGATCCAGTGGCGGATGATTCAGGACGCTCATGAACTGGGGGCACATACTTATGATTTTCGGGGAATCAGTGATGCCCTGGATGAATCGGAGCCATTGTATGGCTTACTCCGCTTTAAATTGGGCTTTGGCGGGGAAGCTTGTGAATTGATCGGAGAATGGGATTACCCCTTGCAACCTGTTCTCCATTGGGCCTTTGACATGTACATGAAGAAGCGATGACAGAGGTGGTCGACAATGAGTCTCACCTTATATCTGGACCGGCGGGATTGGTTTCAGCATATGGAACAGATGGAGAAACTCTATCCCGGCTGTGTTCCGGTGATCAAAGGGAACGGCTATGGTTTTGGCAATGAAGTGTTAGCGGATGCAGCACGCAAGTTCGGCAAGCGAGAAATTGCCGTGGGAACGGTGGAAGAAGCGAGACAGTTGCAAGCGACTCATCCTTTCGAGCAGGTGATTGTACTGACACCGGTGATGTCGGAACTGAGGGAAGCCGACTTGGTTTCAGAACGGGTGTACACTGTGGGGAGTCGGGATCATCTGCAATTTCTCGTCACTGCCATCGATGGATTGCTCTCCCGTGGAGAAAGAATGGAGGAGCCCTTTCGATTGAAACTTTTGCTCAAGGGCCAATCTCCGATGAAACGATACGGTTTTTCCCTGGAGGATGCCGGTCTGTTGCCGGAATGGATCCAAAAGGCAGAGACGGATCGGATCAAACTGGAGATCGAAGGTCTTTCCATTCATTTTCCCAAAGAAAAAACAACTTCCCAGGTAAAAGAGAAGTGTGTCGAGGATTGGTTGGAAACGATGAGTCGGGTGGGCCTTCCTCCCCGTCGCATGTATGTGAGTCACCTGTCTTCGGAACAGTATCAGGAGTTGGCGGAAAAATGGCCTGAGGTCGGGTTTGCGATGCGCCTGGGAACCGATCTCTGGCTTGCTGATAAATCCTTTATTGAAACCAAGAGCACCGTATTGGATGTACAACCCATAAGCAAAGGGGAGCGCTTTGGCTACAAACAACAGCGCGCCCGCAAAAACGGGCATCTGGTGTTTCTGGCTGGTGGAACGGCGAATGGTGTCGGTTTGGAAGCGCCCACTTTTTCCCGGGGACTGAAAGATTGGTTGAAGCTGACGGCCTTTTGGGTGCTGGGTTTGTTCAATCGCCATCTCAGCCCCTTCACCTATCGTGGAAAACGACTGTGGTTCGCTGAACCGCCACATATGCAGACCAGTGTCCTTTTATTTCCTGCCGGTTCTCCTCTCCCAGAGGTGGGGGAAGAGCTTCCAGTGCAATTGCGGATGACCACCGCCTCTTTTGACCGACGGGTGGAGACGGGAGAAGCGAGGGAGACGATGGATACTAGTGAAAATGAAGAAAAAGGCAATCCTGTTCATCTAGCGCTGTAACAACGCGCAAGCCTGTCGCCGTGGCCCTGATGGGGGAAACGGCGTTTTTTTGTCCCTGATTATCCCTTGGAACCGGCGGTCATACTAACACCCATATATAAGGGTATCGACCTTTGTGTGACCTGAAGACAGACGGGGAGGAAAGGGAATTGAACTGGACAATCTTGATTATGATTCTGCAGGTTTTCTTTTCGCTAGTGATCGGACTGTATTTCTGGAATTTGCTTCGGAATCAGCAATCCAGCCGCTCCGCGGTGGATCGGGAATCCCGGAAAGAGATGGACAAGTTGAGGAAGATGCGCAGTGTTTCCTTGACGGAACCCTTGTCGGAAAAAACCAGGCCTTCATCCTTTGAAGAGATTGTGGGTCAGAAAGAGGGGCTCAAGGCGTTGAAAGCGGCTCTTTGTGGACCCAATCCTCAGCATATCCTGATCTATGGCCCCCCGGGTGTGGGAAAGACCGCTGCAGCTCGGGTGGTATTGGAAGAGGCCAAAAAAAATCCACAGTCTCCTTTCAACATCACTTCGAAGTTTGTGGAGATCGATGCCACCACCGCTCGCTTTGATGAACGAGGAATCGCCGATCCTCTGATCGGATCGGTCCACGATCCCATTTATCAGGGAGCCGGTGCCATGGGCATGGCGGGAATACCGCAACCCAAACCTGGGGCGGTTTCCAAGGCGCATGGGGGCGTTTTGTTTATCGATGAGATCGGAGAACTGCATCCGATGCAAATGAATAAGCTCTTGAAGGTTCTGGAAGATCGCAAGGTCTTTTTTGAAAGCGCCTATTACAGTTCAGAAGACGTGAATACCCCGACCCATATTCACGATATCTTTCAAAATGGTCTCCCTGCTGATTTTCGCATGGTGGGAGCTACCACGCGTACGCCAGAGGAGATTCCGTCGGCCATTCGCTCCCGTTGTGTGGAGATCTTTTTCCGGCCGCTTCTGGCGCAAGAGATCGCTCGCATTGCAGATCAGGCCATCAAGCGGATTGGGTTTGATCATGAGCCTGCCGCAGTGGATGTGATCAAGAAATATGCCACTAACGGCAGAGAAGCGGTCAATATGGTACAGACCGCTGGTGGATTAGCACTGACTGAAGGTAAAAAAGAAATCAGAGCCTCTGATGTGGAATGGGTGGTTCACAGCAGTCAATTAACACCGCGCCCGGATAAAAAAGTGCCGGAAAAAGCTCAACCGGGTCTGGTAAACGGGCTGGCCATCCATGGTCCCAACATGGGAATTCTGCTGGAGATTGAAGTGACTGCGATCCCGGCAGGCCCTGGACAGAAGGGTTCCATTCAGATCAGCGGGCTGGTGGATGAAGAGGAATTGGGAGGGCGGCATCGCACTCTGCGCAGAAAAAGCATGGCTCGCAGCTCGGTGGACAATGTGCTAACGGTTTTGCGCCGAACGGATATCGATCCTTATGCCTATCATTTGCACCTCAACTTTCCCGGCGGAGTACCCTTGGATGGTCCCTCAGCGGGAATCGCTATGGCTTCTGCGATCTATTCTGCCATCCGGGGGATCCGGGTGGATAATCGCTTGGCGATGACCGGCGAATTGAGTATCCATGGGAAAGTGAGACCTGTTGGCGGAATTGTGACCAAAGTGGAGGCGGCCAAAGAGGCAGGAGCTAAACGGGTATTAATCCCTGAAGAAAATATGCAGGCGCTGTTTTCGGAGATGGATGGGATTCAGGTGATCCCTGTTAGAGAAATTGAAGAGGTGTTGCAAGCTCTGCCTACAGAAGCTACTGAGGAAGAGCAACAGGGTACGATGTCTGCATCGACGGTACTGACGGCCTCCCCTTCGCCGATGACCTGAGAAAATCCGCAATCGGCCAGCTGTCATGGACAAAAGAGAATGAATAAGATAAAATCGTACAAAGCTCGACAAAACGACATCGGAGACGGCATTCGGAGGTGCATTCATGGCTGTAAAAGAGGAGGAACGTGTACTACCATTGCTGCCACTTCGTGGTTTGCTGGTTTACCCCAACATGGTTTTGCACCTGGATGTGGGCCGCGAACGATCAGTTAAAGCTCTGGAGCAAGCAATGGTGGAGGATGATCTGATTCTCCTTGCGACGCAGCATGAGGTTCAGCTGGAAGAACCGACGCCAGAGGATATTTATAAGATGGGTACAATTGCCCGGGTGCGGCAAATGCTCAAATTGCCCAACGGGACCATTCGGGTTTTGGTGGAAGGCTTGTCCCGGGCCCGGCTTCTGGAGTTTTTGGAGACTGAATCCCATTACCAAGTACGTGTTCGCGAGATCATTCAGGAGGAAGTTCATGATATAAATGTGGAGGCTTTGATGCGATCGGTATTGGATCATTTTGAACAGTATTTGCGGCTGTCCAAAAAGATCTCTCCAGAAGCATTGACAGGGGTATCCGATATCGATGAACCCGGTCGTCTGGCAGACGTGGTCGCTTCCCAACTTCCCCTCAAAATGGAGGATAAGCAGCAGATTCTGGAGACGGTGGAGATCCAGGAACGTCTGGAGACTCTCCTGTCCATGCTGAACAATGAACGGGAAGTACTGGAACTGGAACGAACCATCTCCCAGCGTGTCAAAAAACAGATGGAAAAGACTCAGAAAGAGTACTATCTCCGAGAGCAAATGAAGGCGATTCAGCGAGAGCTGGGAGAAAAAGAAGGTCGTCTCGGGGAAGTGGAGGAACTTCGGGAGCAGCTGGCAGAGCTGGAGGCGCCTGAAGAAACGAAGGAACGAATTGAGAAAGAACTGCAACGCTTGGAGAAGATCCCCACTTCTTCCGCCGAGGGTGGTGTGATCCGTACCTACGTGGAATGGTTGCTGGAGCTTCCATGGTTAAAACAGAGCGAAGATGACCTGGACCTGAAAAAGGCGGAAAAAATTCTAGAAGAGGATCATTACGGATTGGAAAAGGCGAAGGAGCGGGTATTGGAGTATCTGGCTGTGCAAAAGATGGTACAGCAGCTGAAGGGACCCATCCTGTGTCTGGTTGGACCCCCAGGAGTGGGAAAAACCTCCCTGGGTCGCTCTATCGCTCGAGCATTGGGCCGCCAATTTGTCCGCATCTCCCTGGGAGGAGTCCGGGATGAGGCAGAAATCCGTGGCCACCGCCGCACCTATGTAGGAGCCATGCCCGGACGGATCATTCAGGGAATCAAAAATGCGGGAACTTCCAACCCGGTCTTTCTCCTGGACGAGATCGATAAGATGACGGTGGATTTTCGGGGAGACCCAGCTTCCGCCCTGTTGGAGGTGTTGGACCCGGAGCAGAACAAAAACTTCAGTGATCACTATATTGAGGTACCCTATGACCTGTCGAAAGTGATGTTCATCACCACAGCCAACACCCTGCACACCATTCCTCAGCCACTCTTGGATCGGATGGAAACCCTGTACATTTCTGGGTATACCGAGATTGAAAAGGAACAGATCGCCAAGGAATATCTGATTCCCAAACAGACTGAGGAGAATGGCCTGACCAAGGAGAATTTCCAGATCCACAAAGATGCGATTCGCCATGTGATCCGGTATTACACCCGGGAGGCTGGTGTGCGAAATCTGGAACGAACTTTTGGCAAATTGGCCCGTAAAGGCGTAAAGCAATTGGTTTCCGGTGATCGAAAGCGGGTGGTTATCACTGCCAAAAATCTCCCCAAATATCTGGGGCCGGAAAAATATCGCTACGGGAAGGCAGAGGAGACGAACCCGACAGGAGCGGCTACGGGCTTGGCTTGGACTGCTGCCGGTGGGGATACCCTCACCATCGAAGTATCCGTTCTGCCTGGTAAAGGAAAGCTGACTCTGACCGGCCAGTTGGGAGATGTGATGAAGGAATCCGCTCAGGCGGCATTTAGCTATATCCGCTCCCGGGCGAAAGAGTGGCAGATCGATCCTGATTTCAATGAGAAAAATGATATTCACATTCATGTGCCGGAAGGTGCCATCCCTAAAGACGGTCCCTCTGCTGGAATCACCATGGCCACAGCACTGATTTCCGCGCTGACAGGGATCCCCATTTCCCGGGAGATCGGGATGACCGGTGAGATCACCCTGCGGGGACGTGTCTTACCGATCGGGGGACTGAAGGAGAAATCTCTGGCTGCTCACCGAGCGGGTTTGACCCGGATTCTGATTCCCCAAGAGAACGAAAAGGATTTGGACGAGATCCCTAAGAGTGTGAGTCAAGATTTAAAAATCACCCCGGTCAGCCATATGGATGAAGTGTTGAAACTGGCATTGGTGAGGGACCTCCATGAAAGTGACTGAGTCGGAGTTTGTCATCAGCGCCGTCGGACCTGCTCAATATCCTATGGACGCCCTGCCGGAAATTGCTCTGGCTGGGCGTTCCAACGTGGGAAAATCCTCGTTGATCAACCGCTTGATTCATCGAAAAAATTTGGCTCGGACCAGTTCCAAACCGGGAAAGACCCAGACCATCAATTTCTATCGGATCAACGGGGCCTTGTTCTTTGCGGATATGCCCGGCTACGGATTTGCAAAGGTTCCCAAATCGGTCAAAGTGGCTTGGGGCCGCATGATTGAGGGTTACCTCAGCAAACGGGATGAACTTCGTGGTGTGATCCAGGTGATCGATGTGCGCCATCCACCTACCCCAGATGACATTGCGATGTACGAATGGCTGAAATATTACCGGATCCCGACGGTGATCGTGGCCACCAAGGCAGATAAAATTCCCCGTGGCCGCTGGCAGAAACACTTGAAACAGGTCCGGGAGGGTCTTCAGCTGGAGGCAGATGTCCCTCTGATTCTATTCTCTGCTCAGACCGGAAAGGGGAAAGAAGAGGTTTGGGCGGAAATACGAAAAAGAATACCAGAGCAGCATTCATCCTCCAACTAGAAGCATTGTGAAAAAGTCGTCATACCTACAGGACACCAGGTCACTATGCAGGAAAGGTTGGGTTTCAATAGAGCGTCTTTGACTCGTAAGAATCAGGCGTGTTGATTAGCCATATCTTAGGCAGGAAATCAGGTCGGGATGGGGGGACGGTGAAGAGCCTTTGCACCCATAGGGCACAAGTCTCGCCAGGGTCGCTTTCCGCTCCCGGGTCTCGCTATGCGCACTTTGCAAGAGATCGTAGCCGTCCCCTCAAGCGATATTTTGTGAAAGGGCAACGGGAAAAGCGAAAGGGCCGTTTCGTTCCTATGCACTTTATGGTTCATCAACAGCCCTGCGTAAGAATAACGAAAAGGTCATGTGAAACCCATCCCGATCGTCCAAGACCGATGTAAATTACAAGGGAACCCATGAGGACAGGACTGAATAGATTACATATGACAGGATGATGAGCCGGAGCAGTAGACAGATACCTTTGGGAGAAAGGTTGGGGAACAGGATGGATCAGAAGATTCGCGTGGCGGTGCTTTTCGGGGGCAAATCCGGAGAACACGCAGTTTCACTTCAATCTGCCGCGTCGGTGATCCAGGCCATGGATCCAGAACAGATGGACGTTCTACCGGTGTGGATCAGCTCAGAGGGGAATTGGCAACCGGGAGCCTATGCTCTTCCCGCCTTGGAAGGGAAGATGGAACCCAAACTGCTGGAGGAATTGGGCCAGCGGACGAAAACTAAGGAACAGTTTCCTGTGACCACCTCCTTGCCGGCGTTGAAATGGGAGGAGATCGATGTGGTGTTTCCGGTTCTTCACGGTACTTTCGGTGAAGATGGGACCATTCAGGGAATGTTGGAACTCGCCGACATCCCTTATGTGGGCGCAGGTGTTCTCGCTTCCGCTGTCGGCATGGACAAGGTGTTGATGAAGAAAATCTTTGCCCAGGAAGGGCTTCCTCAGGGAGCTTTTACGTTCTGTTTGCGGAGGTCGATGGAACAGGGCATGGAGGCAGTCATCGCCAAAATCGAAGCCGAATTTCCCTATCCTTGCTTCGTCAAGCCAGCGAACCTGGGATCCAGTGTCGGTATTTCCAAAGCGAAAAACCGAGAGGAGTTGAAGGCAGCCCTTCAATTGGCGGCCCGTTATGATCGGAAAGTGATTGTGGAAGAGTTTGTTGATGCCCGAGAAGTGGAGGTAGCTGTTCTCGGAAATGATGAGCCAGTCGCTTCTGTACCCGGTGAGATCGTCTCTTCCAACGATTTTTATGACTATCGTGCGAAATACATCGATGGTCGATCGGAGATGCGGATTCCTGCAGAACTGCCAGAGCCTGTGCAGGAAAAAATCCGCCAATTGGCATTGAAAGCCTATCAGAGCATCGATTGTAGCGGTCTAGCCCGAGTCGACTTCTTCATCAGAAATTCGGATTCGAAGGTTCTGATCAATGAGATCAATACCATGCCTGGTTTTACTCCTTTCAGCATGTATGCCAATCTGTGGAAGCATTCTGGCATCAGTTACAAAGAGTTGATTTCTAAATTGATCGATTTGGCTTTAGAGCGCCATGGAGAGAAAAAGAAATCGATCACCACCTTTGATGTGGAGTAAGGTGTTGAAATCCCCGTATGCAACGCGATACGGGGATTTTTAGCACGGAGAAGCAGTAAAAAATCGCCGGAGACCGACGGATTATTTCTTAAAGGCCATATAAGTACCCAATATCACTAAAATACCGGGCCAATAGCTGTTCAAAAATTGGGCGATCGGATGGAGTCCTGGGATTTCCGTCACACCTGGCCAGGCGAATAATCCGAGTAGCAACAGCAAAGCACCGATGGTGCCGTGGCTTCTGTTTTTTCTGAGCAGACCGCCGAAGATGAGAAGAGAGGCACCGATGATGGCCGGGAACATGCTCCAATGAGCAGGCCAATCTTTGATCTGCTTCATTCCCCAAGCGTGGACGCCCAAGCCCAATGCGATTCCACCCCAGATCATCCCATAGGAATGCCTGGGCTTGTGGCGAGAGAAGAAAATCATCAGCAAACCTGCTAATGCCAGAATCAATTCCCAGGAGAGAGTGTCGAGGGAGAGTTCGATTCCCTGTTCCCGAAGTAACAAAAATATGCCAGCAAGGACAATTAATAATCCGATGGTTTTTGTACGCATGTCGGCTCTCCTTTACGATCAATCAGTGTTTTTTTGTGTCCCGACAAAGAGGAGAACACCTCCAGACAAACTCCATCCGGTCATGGAACCATCTGGTGATATATAAAAATTGATTCAAATCTCATAGTATCACAGATTGAAATCCGGACAGACAAGAACTTTTCGAGGAGAATCCGGCTGTTTCCATGGTTCCTGTCTTAATAACTACGGTAAAATTATGTTAAGATTGAATAAGACATTTGAATGAGTTTTATTCTGACCAAAGAACTATTACGCAGGGCCGCTGATCCGGCCGATGGAGAAGCGGGGAAGGAGGTTGGGAAGAGTTCAAGTCGGATCCATAACTTCGGGCGTTCCTCTCTATGGCCGGATGTATCGATTTACATAAGCTTTCGCAAGAGTACAAAAAGATTGGCGGGTAGGATCTGTATGAAATGGCAGAATTGGTTAGAACGAACCAGTCGATGGGCAGTGGTGTTTTTTGCATGGTTTCTTTCTGTTTTCACGGTTTTGATGCAACCGTTGGATATCCAATGGAGTCCGCTGCACTTGATCGTGTTGGCTTCTCTATTGATGGTTACGGAATTTTTCCCGTTTCCGGGTCAGGAGGGAAGGATTACCGTTCACTTCCCGTTTCTGTTTACACTGACCTCCATGTTTTCTCCGGGATTGACAGGAGTGGTATATACAGCGATCGTCCTGACGGTGACCTTGATCAAAAAGCACTCCCTGTACCGGGCAGCTTTCCGGACCGGGTATACCATTCTGGGATTGTTCGGGATCCAATGGTTCCTGAATGAAGTGGGGACAAGCTGGATCGATCAAGGTGGGATGGCAATGCCGTTTCTGGCGATTGCGGGAAGTGTGCTGGTCTATGAAACGATCAGCAAAGGCGTTCGCGACGGCATCGAACTGATCCGCCCCCATCCGCGGCGGACACGGCTTTGGTGGGCCAATTGGCAATTGGAATCGGGAGCGGCTCTCTTATCTTTGATCTACTCTCTCGCAAACTATGGAATGTTCCATGGAGGGCGGGAGTCCGACCCCTTGGCATTTTTGTTTTTCTATGCGCCCCTGGCGGCTTTTGCCGTCCTGTCCAATGTCATTGTGCGGCTGGCGCGAAAAGAACAGAAATTGAAATTGCTGTTTGTTCTAGCCACAGAAATTAACCGGAATCTGGATCTGCGCAAAGTGATGGAAAAAACGATTCTGCCCTTATCCAAGGTGATTCCCTACCATCGTGGATTCTTTTATCTGTTGAAGAACGGCCGGCTTCATCCCGCGGTGACGGCGGGAGAGGTATCGGATCATCTGAAGAAGTGGCAACCTCCGTTGAATCAGGGGATCAGTGGATGGGTCGCGGCCCATGGGGTTCCCGCTCTGATCCACCATGCTGGACGAGATCCCAGATGTCTGGAGGATATGGAGGAGATGGATGAAGTCTGTTCGGTCCTCTCTGTCCCTCTCAAGATGGACGGAGAGGTGTTGGGAGTGATCACCCTATGGAAAATGGAGCAACGAGCCTTTGAAGAAGTGGATCTCACCTTTCTGCAAGTATTGGCTAGTCAGACGGTGGTGGCAATCAAAAACGCGCGCTTGGTGGAAGAGAGAGAACGGCGGGGCGTCGCGGAAGAGAGGAATCGCTTGGCCAGGGAAATCCACGATGGGATTGCTCAATCCTTTGCAGGTGTACTGATGAAAGTGGAATCATCTCTTAAGATTTTTGATTCCCGACCGGAGCAAGTACGGGAGTGGTTGGAGGAGAGTCAAGTGGAATTGCGAGACGGTCTCAAAGAAGTTCGCCACTCGATCACGGCACTCCGTCCTTCCCCAGCAGCCCGGATCGGGCTTGTCCCGGCTCTGCGCAGGCGTGTAGAGGCATTTGAAAATGAAACCGGAGCGGAGGGTATCTTTGAAACCCAGGGAGAAAAAGTTTCCCTCCAAGATGATGCGGTGGAAACCATCTATATGGTCTGCCACGAAGCTCTCTCCAATGCCGCCAAACACGCCAAAGCTTCCCGCATTCGAGTTTCCCTGGACTTTCAATCCGACGAGGCACGGTTGACAGTGGAGGATAACGGTGTCGGTTTTTCCCTGGCTAAAGCGGTGTATAAAGCGGAAGCGCAAAAGCGTTACGGGATCGTGGGGATGAATGAACGGGCGCAAAATTTAGGTGCCGCCCTACAGTTTGATAGTGAAGAGGGAGAAGGGACCCGGGTGATCCTGACCATACCGATTGGAGAAGAGGAGGAGGCGGCTGTCCATGCCCATTAACGTGTTATTGGTGGATGACCATGCGGTTTTGCGAGATGGTCTGTCCAATATTATCAGTCTGGAAGAGGACATGGAGGTCGTTGGACAGGCGAGCAGCGGAGCGGAATCGCTTACAATGATCGAAGAATTGCAACCTGATGTGGTGCTCATGGATATCAATATGCCAGGGATGAGCGGGGTGGAAGCGATCCGGCGCATCCGGGCCAAAGATCAAAAAGTGGCAGTGCTGGTGCTGACCATGTTTGATAGGGATGAATACCTGTATGAGTCGATTCGGGCCGGGGCGACCGGTTATCTGTTAAAAGATGCCCCCTCCTCTGATGTGATCGATGCGATTCGCTCCGCCTTCCGGGGGGAGTCTACCCTCCATCCGGTGATGGCCAGAAAACTGCTGGACAATATTAGTGGAGGCAAAAAAACGGATCGGGGCTCTAACGAGGATTCCCTGACTCCTCGGGAATTGGATGTTCTCAATCTGATGGTGAAAGGGCTGTCCAATAAGGAGATTGCCGAACAGCTCTTTATCAGTGACAAAACCGTCAAGATCCATGTAAGTAACATATTGAAAAAGCTACGCGTCAAAAGCCGCTCCCAAGCGATTATCTATGCGATCCAACACGAGTTGGTGTTGTTGGATTGAGGGGAGTCGCGCTGATTCTATAGAAAACCGGGTCAACGGAGGTTGGCCCGGTTTTTTCTGATTTTGTCGATCATGATTCCAAATTGCGATGTCTAAGTAAGTGCTTTTCCAGGCGGAAGACGGCTTCATACATGACTGTGGCACAGATGGCTACAATCACGACGCTCAAGATGACCAAGGTGAGATTAAATACTTGAAATCCGTACATGATCAGATATCCCAATCCGTTTTTGGAAACCAGAAATTCCCCCACGATCACTCCAACCCATGCCAGGCCGACGTTCACCTTTAATGCCGCGATCATGTCCGGGATACAGGCAGGGAAGATGATCCGGGTGTACAGTTGCCACCGGGTGGCTCCGAAGGAGCGGGCCAATTTAAGATAGTCGGTGTTCACACTCTGAAAGCTGTTGTGAATCACTAAAGTAGTGATCACAATGGTGAGGGCTACACCCATCATCAGGATGGAGCCGAATCCGGCGCCGAAGGCGACAATAAACAAGGGTCCGAGAGCCACCTTGGGCATACTGTTCAAAACCACCAGGTAGGGATCCAATACCCGAGAAAGAAAGGGAGAGGCCCAGATCAACGTGGCTAGAGCCGTACCTGCAGCTGTGCCCAGGATAAAACCGATCACTGTTTCAAGGATGGTGACCCCGATGTCGTGAAGCAAATCGCCGGCGGTCAGCATCTCCAAAAACAGGTTCCAGACGCGAAGGGGGCTACTGAAGAGGAAAGGATCGATCCAGCCTAACCGGGCACTGATCTCCCATCCACCAATAAAAACAATCAGGATGACCCAACGGGTGATGCTCACCCATCTATCCATCAGTCGGAGACGTCGCAGGTAACGGGCGTGAATCTCTGATTGGGCCCCCCGGGTCAATCGGGCATCCATCCATTTCATCACAGCTCCATCTCCTTCCATAACACATCAAACAGGGGGCGAAATGAGGATTTTCCTCGAGCTTCCAATGGAGAAGCGGATCGGAGTTCATCAGGGACTGTCAGTGTGCGACGGATTTTGCCCGGTCTTCCACCCATCACCAGGATTCGATCCGACATGGCGAGAGCTTCTTCCAGATCGTGGGTAACCAACAGAACCGTCATCGAACGAGTTTTTAAAACCCGGATCAATAGTTCTTCCAAGTGGAGTTTATTCTGGTAGTCCACGGCGGAGAAGGGTTCATCCAGCAGGAGGATTTCAGGTTGGACTGCCAATGTCCGCACCAGGGCCACGCGTTGTTTCATCCCACCGGAGAGCTGGGAGGGGAATTGCTTCGCTGTATGTTCCAGACCCAATTCTTCCAACAGGGAGTGGGCTTGTTTTCGGGTGTTCGAATCTGCCATTCCTCTGAATTCCAGACCGAGGGCGATATTTTCCTCCACTGTGCGCCAATCCAACAGACAATCCCTCTGCAACATGTAGCTGACACGCCGGTTGGGTGCTTTTACCTTTTCACCGGCAATCCGAATCTCCCCCTCTGTAGGTTGGAGCAAACCGGCAACAAGGGAGAGTATCGTACTCTTTCCGCATCCACTGGAGCCGACTAGGCTGACAAACTCGCCGGGTCGAATGGCAAAAGAGATCGGTTCCAGTGCCTGGATCTCATCTTTTCGGTTCAGGTACACTTTGGTCACTTGTAGGGCTTCCATGATGGGATTGTCACTCAAAAATGATCCCTCCTTCGGTCCAACTGTAGTCAATTCAAGCTTTTGACCACTTTGTCGGCAATGTCCCTTTGGATCACTTGGTCATAGGGGACATGGCTTGGAAGTTCGCCCGCTTCTTTCATCACTTGAAGCAAGTGGTTGTATTCCTTCCGGTCAATCACCGGATCTGTAGCCCACGTCTCCTGTGACTGGTAACGTTGGATCACCTGGATCAGAACTTTTCGGTCTACATCTTTGAAAGAAGGTTGAATCGCCTCTGCAATCTCCTCAGGAGGATGTTTTTTCACCCAGCGTTGCCCTTTGTAGAGAGCACGGGTGAATCGCTGCATCAGCTCTGGATTCTCTTTGAGGTAACTCTCTTTCGCCAAGTAGATGGTGTAGGGCAACTTTCCACTGTCTTCTCCGAAGGAGGCGACTATATATCCCTTTCCTTCCTGCTCGATTTTGGAAGCGAGGGGTTCAAAGAGTTGGGCATAATCTCCCGTTCCAGACGCAAATGCGCTGCCTAGGTTTTGGTAATCGATATTTTGGATAATCTCCACCTCTTTGTGAGGTACGAGATGATTTTTCCGTTGTACGTGTTCACTCACCATTTCCGGCATTCCGCCTTTGCGTTGCCCTAAGAGTTTCTTTCCTTTCAGGTCTTTCCATTGAAAATCCTTGACCGGTTTGCGGGAAACAAGAAAAGTGCCATCAGTCTGGGTCACTTGCGCAAAACCGACGATGGGGTTTTGAGCCCCTCGGGAGGTGACATAGACTCCGGTTTCCGCTCCGACGAGGGCCACATCTGCATCGTTGGATAGAAGGGCAGTCATCGTTTTATCTCCGCCAAATCCGTTGGTCAGCTCGATTTGGATCCCTTCTTCCTCAAAAAAACCTTTATTGATCGCTACATACTGGGGGGCGTAAAAGATGGACCGGGTCACTTCCATCACTCGTACCCGCTCGTGACGAGAGTTGGAATCATCCGAGCAGGCTGTAATCAGCAGGAGCAGACTCAGCACCAGACACAGGGTGAAACTTTTTTTGACAGATTGCATGCCGGTTCCCTCCGGTAAAAAAATGGGCTGATGTCAGGCGTGTTGATTAGCCATATTTGAGGTGGGGAGATCGTGTTCTACCACGCTCGGATTGCCATCCGGCAAGGAAGTGAAAACTGGCCGCTCCAAATCTGACCATCGGGCAGGGGCAAAGCCTTACGGAAGCAACACAGGGAAGAGGTTGCCCCTAAACGCCCTCCCTCCAGATTCTCCGCTGGGTAGGATGGCAACCTTAATCTAGAGCTTCAGCACCTTTGGATTGTAGTGCCCATGGCGCAAAGGTCGCTTTGGCAGCACACGACTCCCTTCCGATGCCCGTTTTCTGGTAATCAACAGCACTGGGCTGATGTATCTTATGCCCGGCTTCAAAATCTGTTCACAACCTCCTTTTTTCATGGAAGAATAGCCTGTGCTATAATGGGGGATGAATACACACGATCCACGGGGTGTAATCCATGGGATTACACGTGCTGACAGCACCGGCCTGTCGGAGGTGGATAACCGGCAAAAGGAAGAGCCGGATCGAGCGGGGTGAGTCTGATGCACATCATCGTAACAGGGTTTAACCATGAGACGGCACCGGTGGAACTTCGGGAACGGATGACTTTTTCTGCCGAAGGTTTGGGGCGTTCCCTCCAGCGGCTCCGCAATACCAAAAGCATACTGGAGTGCGTGATCCTCAGCACCTGCAATCGGATGGAGCTGTATGTGGTCAGTGATCAGCCTCACACCGGCCGATATTACTCCAAGATGTTTCTTGAGAGTGAATTTGGCATCCCAAAAGAGGAGTTTGTGGACAATCTGTATGTAAAAGAAGATGACGAGGCGGTCTCTCACCTCTTTCGGGTGGTGTCTGGTCTGGATTCCATGGTGTTGGGCGAAACGCAGATTTTAGGCCAGGTGAAGGATGCCTTCATGACTGCTCAAGAGGCACAAGTGACAGGCACCGTCTTTAATCAGCTGTTTAAGCAGGCCGTCACCTTGGGCAAACGGGTGCAATCGACGACAGAGATCGGCCAAAACGCAGTCTCTGTCAGTTATGCGGCGGTGGAACTGGGGAAAAAGATGTTCAGCACTTTCACCGGGAAAACGGTTCTGTTGCTCGGCGCAGGTGAAACCGGCGAGTTGACAGCGAAGCACTTGGTTGAATCCGGAGCGGATCGAGTGATTGTGCTGAACCGTACCTTTGCAAAAGCGAAGGAAGTAGCCGATCGCTTCCATGGAGAGGCGAGACCGATTCAACAATTGGTGACATCGATTCGGGAAGCGGACATCGTGGTCAGTTCCACAGGAGCACCAGAGGCGGTGATCGCCAAAAATGCGGTTGAAAAAGCGGTGGATAAGCGCCTCGCCCCCTTGTTTCTGATCGATATCGCGATTCCCAGGGATATCGATCCCGCCATTCATGGATTGGACAATGTTTTTCTCTACGATATCGATGATCTGAAGGGTATTGTGGAAACCAATCGGGGCTTGCGACAACAGGAAGCTGAGAAGGCGGAAGGGATGATCCGGGAAGAGGCGGAACACTTCCGCGAATGGATTGATACCCTTGGTGTGGTTCCCCTGATTACAGCCCTCCGCGAGAAAGCGCTGGATATTCAGGCGGAGACGATGGACAGTATTGAACGGAAGTTGCCCGATCTGACTGAACGGGAGAAACGGGTCTTGCGCAAGCATACCAAGAGTATCGTCAACCAGATGCTTCGCGACCCATTGGCACGTATCAAGGAGCTTGCCGTCACCAAGAACCGGGATGAGGCGCTTGAGCTGTTTGCCCATGTTTTTGCGTTGGAAGAACAGCTGGAGGCGAAGGAGATCGAGACGACACGGCGGAAAACCGCGGGGGATATCCAACTGAAGCCATCCCCCCGGACCTGTTGAGGGGTCTGTCCGTTCCCGGGTGAAGGGGGAGACCGGTGTGTTTGCCAAGGGGTGGTTTTACGATTTAATCATCTATGTCTATGTTTTGAGCCTGTTGTTCGCTTTTTCAGACCTGCTTCAGCCCAGCCGACGTTCGCGCCGGTTGGCGCTTCTACTTTTAATGACCGTTTGGTTTTTTCAAACGGTTTTTTTGACATGGATCTTGAGCAGTCGATTTCCAGCACTTTCGGGAACGGACTCCCTCCTGTTTTACTCTTGGGTTCTGGTGACACTCTCTCTGGTGATGGATCGGGTGTATCAAAATGATTTCCTGATCTTTTCCACCAATTTGCCGGGTCTTGCATTTCTAGCGGCTCATCTGTACATCGCTCCGGAATCGGCACCTTTGTCCAAGTTCTTGTCATCCGAACTGGTGTTCGTCCATGTGACTTTGGCTTTTCTGGCATACGCCCTGTTTTCCCTGTCGGCGGTGACGGCGGTGCTGTACCTGATCGGATGCAAGTTGCTGAAGCGTAAGCGTTGGAACCAGACTCTTCGCCGTCTGCCCAGTCTGGGTAGTCTGCAGCATTTTTCAAACCGGATGGTGATGGTCGGAGTTCCTCTGTTGCTATTAGCACTGGTGTTGGGAGGGGTCTGGGCCTATAAACAGATCGGGGGCGCTTTTTGGTATGATCCCAAGATCTTTTGCTCGATCCTCGTGTTATGCACCTATTTGGTCTATCTGTACCAGCGGGCGGTCCGGGGTTGGAGTGGCCAACGTCTCGCTTGGTGGAATTTCGTCTCTTTTATCACCGTGGTGATCAATTACCTGATTTCCAACGCGGGTTTTTCCTTTCATCGGTGGTTATAATGGCGATTCTATCCAGCCCGTAAAGTGGAGTGGAAAGCGATTGGACTGTTTCCATAAGGAGGAGTAGGATCATGCGTACCATCGTTGTCGGAACACGGCGCAGTCAGTTGGCAATCACTCAGTCGCAATGGGTGATGGAACAATTACAGGATCGGCTACCGCAAGGTTGGCAGATGGAACTGGAGAAGATGGTGACCCGTGGGGACCAGATTCTGAATGTCACCCTGTCCAAAGTGGGTGGAAAAGGATTATTTGTCAAAGAGATTGAACAGGCATTGCTGGACGGCCGGATCGATTTCGCTGTTCACAGCATGAAGGATATGCCCGGTGAGATGCCTGAGGGGTTAACCTTCGGGGCAGTTACCCGGCGGGAAGACCCTCGGGATTGTTTACTGTCTCGGGAAGGGGATCTATTGGAGGGTTTGCCGGAGAATGCCTGCGTGGGAACCAGCAGTCTGCGTCGCCAGGCCCAGATCTTGGCTTATCGGCCTGATTTGCGGGTGGAGCCGGTTCGGGGAAATTTGAACACCCGGTATCAAAAATTGATGGAAGGTCAATTCGACGCCATCATCCTGGCTCAAGCAGGGATTAGGCGAATGGATTGGACCGACAAAGTGACCCAGGTGGTTCCTGAAGAGGTGATGCTACCGGCGGTAGGCCAAGGTGCTCTCGCGGTTCAGTGTCGAAGGGATGATGAAGAGCTATTGAGTCTGTTAGCAGAAGTGAATGATCCGGTGACGGAACGGGCTGTCGCCGCAGAGCGTACTTTCCTTCAAGCCTTTGAGGGAGGGTGTCATTTGCCCATTGCTGGTCGAGCTAAGGTGGAGGGGGAGCGGATCCATCTTCGCGGGTTGGTAGCGCATCCCTCAGGCACACCGATACTGAGAGAGGAGGCGGAAGGGACAGATCCCGTGGAGCTGGGAGGCCGTCTGGCTCAAGAACTGATGGAGAAAGGAGCCCGGTCTCTACTTGAGGAAGTGAAGAAAGGGATGGAAGCATGAAAGGGGAACAGGTCATCCCATTGGTGGGGGCAGGTCCCGGAAATCCGGATCTGTTGACGCTGAAGGGTCGGGATACACTGCGGCAGGCAGACATCCTGTTTTACGATCCAAGGGTGTCCCCAGCACTGTTCCGATTTTTGCCAGAGGGAGCCCGAAGAGTAGCGGCGGAGACCGGAACCGCTGGCTTTAAAATCATCCAGGCTTGTCAGAAGGGGCAGCAAGTGGTCCGGTTGGTGAGCGGGGATCCTTATCTCGACCGGGGCACAGTCTCTGAAGCTCTGGAGCTGGCAGCCAGGGGAATTCAGACGGAGCCGGTTCCCGGATTGCCGTTGGAGACGACTCTTCCAGCCTATGCGGGGATCGCCCCAGCCTGGGGGAGCGGTAATTGGACGGTGTACCGATTTGCGGAGATGGAGACCCTCAACTGGGAAAGAGTCGCCGATTCGACCGGTACCCAGATCATTTTTCCGGAGGGACAGGGGGTTCAACAGGTGGCTGAGAAGCTGATGAACGCCGGTTTATCTCCCGATACCCCTGTGGCCCTGATTGAAAATGGAAGTCGAATGGAACAAAAAGTGTGGACGGGTTATCTCGGTGGGGTGACAAAGGAGTATGAGTCACATGATGTTGCTCTGTGGATCCTCGGAGACGGGGTCAGATCGAGAGAGAATCTCGCCTGGTTGGAGAGAAAGCCTTTGTTTGGACGACGGATCTTATTGACCCGGGCGAAAGGTCAAAATCAGTCCATGAGGGAGAAAATCAGTCGGCTCGGTGGAGAGACTGTGGAATTTCCTGCGATTGAGATTCGTCCGCCGCAACAACAGGAGTTATTGGATCAAGCTCTGCGTCGTCTGGAGACCTTTGACTGGGTGATTTTCACCAGTGTGAATGGAGTGGACTTTTTCTTTCGTCATTTGAACCGTCTGCGCATCGATATCCGGCGAATGCATCGGGCCCGGTTAGCGGCGGTGGGCTCTCAGACGGCACAAGCGTTGGAAGAGAAGGGTCTCCAGGTAGACATCCTTCCAAAAACATACCAGGCCGAAAATCTGATCGAGGCGTTGAAACCCCATGTAAGTCCAGGGGAAAAGATATTGCTTCCCCGTGCCAACATTGCCCGGAAACTGTTGGCCACTGAGCTGACGAACTGTGGTTGTCAGGTGACCGATGTGGATGCATATGATACCCTCCCCGCTTCTCAGGGAATCGGGGAGGTGGCCGGGATGTTGAAACGGAGAGAGATCCATTTTATAACATTCACCAGCGCATCAACGGTGCGCAATTTTGTGAAGGCCCTCAGTAACGTGGAATCCCAATGGATGTCATGGCTCGATGGCATTCAGGTGGTCTGTATCGGGCCGATTGCTGCACAGACAGCGGAAGAATACGGGTTGCAGGTAGATGCGGTTGCCAAGGTTTATACTATCGATGGTCTGATTGAAGCCATGATTCAATTGCCATAATCTCATTGGAGGAGGAATCAATATGAAACCCTTTGCCCGTCACCGAAGACTGAGAAGTGGAGAGAATATCCGCCGGATGGTCCGGGAACACCAGGTATCCCCGGATGACTTTATTTATCCCATTTTTGCCGTGGAGGGGAGTGATATTAAAGAAGAAGTCCCTTCCATGCCCGGAGTGTTTCACTTTTCCCTCGATCGCCTGGACGAAGAGGTGGATGAAGTGGTGGAACTGGGCATTCCCTCGATCATTCTGTTCGGGGTACCCCAGGAGAAGGATGCCTGTGGCAGTTCAGCCTATGCCGATGAGGGGATTGTGCAGCGGGCCATCCGCCAAGTGAAACAGCGGTATCCTGATTTGTATGTGATGGCGGATACTTGTCTTTGTCAATATACAGATCATGGCCATTGTGGTGTGGTGGAGAACGGGGAGATCGTCAATGACGAATCTTTGCAAGTCTTGGCCCGGACGGCTGTCTCTCAAGCTCAGGCCGGGGCGGATCTGATCGCTCCTTCCAATATGATGGACGGATTTGTGACTGTGATCCGGGAAGCCTTGGATGAGGCGGGCTTCACCCACATCCCGATCATGTCTTATGCGGTCAAGTACGCATCCGCATTTTATGGCCCCTTCCGCGATGCAGCCCATTCCACCCCTCAATTTGGAGATCGCCGCACCTACCAGATGGATCCGGCCAATGCCAAAGAAGCGCTCCGGGAAGCCACTTCCGATGTGGCAGAGGGTGCAGATCTGTTGATGGTGAAGCCGGGGTTGGCCTATATGGATATCATCCATCAGTTGAAGGAGAACTTTCATCTGCCTGTGGCGGCATATAATGTCAGTGGGGAATACTCCATGGTAAAGGCTGCCGCCGACAAGGGGTGGATCGATGAACAGGCGGTGGTTTTGGAGACATTGACAAGCATGAAGCGGGCCGGAGCAGATCTGATTCTGACCTATCACGCCAAAGATGCGGCACGGTGGTTGACGAATCGCCCTTGAGGTCTCATATAGGAAGACAGAACCATTGGTCGAAGGATTGTACTGGACACAGCGGATGTCAAGGAGGCGGAGGAGTGGCCGAAACCTATTCTCTCCGGTTGTTGCGGGGAAAAACGGAGCACCGTTCCGTTGTCATCCCTTTCGAGGAAGCTTGGCTTTCACTGGAGATGCCGGGACCTTTTAATCTGAAGAGCTGGTCGGTGATCGTCACGGGAATCGAGGCTTCAGGAGCGGAGTTGCTGGACGACTGTTATTACTATGGGGGCCGAACTTTGACTTTGGTGATGGAAACCCAAGGAGGCAAAAAGCTCAGTGGAATTGTGGGGATCCGTTCGTTGGCAGTGGGTCCCCAAGCCCGGGCGGTTTTTGATGGGATGGGATTTCTGGATGGATTTGAACTTTTGTAGCGGGCTGAGGAAAAGGGAGGGATGGACCGTTGACAAGAAGTTTTGAACGGTCGGCGGCATATTTTGAGGAAGCAAAACAGGTGATCCCCGGGGGAGTGAACAGCCCGGTTCGCGCCTTTAAAAGTGTGGGAATGTCTCCGGTATTTGTCCAACGGGGAGAAGGCTCCCGGATTTTTGACGAAGACGGCAATGATTATATCGACTATATCTGTTCCTGGGGCCCCCTGATTTTGGGGCATGCGCACCCAGCCGTGGTGGAAGCGGTGACTGCGGCCGCCGCTCGGGGCACCAGTTTTGGCACCCCCACCGTGATGGAGACCCAACTGGCGCAGTTGGTGACACAGAGGGTTCCCGGGATGGAAACGGTTCGGATGGTCAACTCGGGAACGGAAGCGACGATGAGTGCTCTCCGATTGGCCCGGGCTTATACCAAGCGGAACAAGATACTCAAATTTGAAGGATGTTACCATGGCCATACCGACAGCCTGCTGATCAAAGCGGGGTCCGGGGTGGCTACGCTGGGTTTGCCCGACAGCCCAGGGGTTCCCGAAAACACCGGTCAACATACGCTTACGGTGCCATACAACGATTTGGACAGTACTCGGGTCGCATTTCAAAAGTTTGGACATGATATAGCCGCTGTGATTGTGGAGCCGGTGGCCGGCAATATGGGTGTGGTTCCTCCGGAACCGGGCTTTCTTGAAGGTTTGCGTCGCTTAACCCGACATTATGGGAGCCTTCTGATTTTTGATGAAGTGATGACCGGATTTCGTGTGGATTACCACTGTGCCCAAGGTTTGTTCGGGATCGAACCGGATCTGACCACCCTGGGCAAGGTGATCGGCGGGGGACTGCCGGTGGGGGCTTACGGTGGGAAACGGGAGATCATGGAGATGGTGGCTCCCGATGGTCCGGTCTACCAAGCGGGAACCCTCTCCGGAAATCCCCTGGCTATGGCTGCCGGATACACCACCCTGCAGGAAATGGGTAAGCCGGGGGCCTACGAGCAGTTGGAACAGCGGGCGATCCGTCTGGAGGAAGGCTTGAACCAGAACGCTGAACAGGCGGGGATTCCTCATCATATCAACCGGATCGGTTCCATGATCTGCCTCTTTTTCACCGATGAGCGGGTCATCAGCTACGAACAGGCGAAACAGGCGGATACCGACCGGTTTGCCCGGTATTTCAGAGGAATGATGGAACAAGGGATCTCCTTGCCCCCCTCTCAGTTTGAGGGAATGTTCATCTCCATGGCTCATACGGAAGAAGATATTGAACGGACCCTGGAAGCCAGCCGTCATGTGATGAATCAACTGTGAAATAGAATGAAAGCCGCCGATTCCCATCGGTGGCTTTTTTTAGATGTTAGGGGGGCTTCCTCTTCCAATTGGACGGACAGGGCATAAGTATATCCCGGCGGGACCCGCATATAGTTACAGTACAGTCGGTAACCGGCGTCATCTTCTGTTGGGATGTCGTTGGTTTCATCGAGGGTGACATCCAATAGAGGGGGGATTTTTTTGACGGAGAGCAATCACAGCCAACTCCGGTTTGACATTCTGGAAAAGGTCCGGTTGCATCCCCAGCAGCCGGGGATCCAGAGTCTGCTGGATCTGGATCTGTATCCGGATGTTGAGATCGAAGACCAGGGAACTCACCTGAAACTCCATGGCTATCTCCGTCTGAACGGGGAATACGTGGGTGGGGAGCCGTTGTCCGACGGGGAGGAAAGTCAAGGGGAGATTCAGGACCGGATATCTGCATCAGCGGGCACAGAGGAGATCGCCTATGTAATTCCTGTGGAAATCACCCTGCCGGCGGATCGGGTGGATATGAATCAGGTCTCCTCAGAGGTTCAGACTTTCGATTACAAGGTATTGTCGCCCTTTGAACTCCAGATTGAGGCGGTTTTGACCATCGATGGACTTTTGGAAGAGACAGCAAAAGATGCAGACTCAGATGTGGAAACGGTGGATCGGGTAGCCACCTTCTCTGTTCCGGATCCGGGTGGGATGGGGACAGAGGGTTCCTCGGAACAAGAGCTGGAGCAAGATGAAGAACGGATGAACAGAGGGGAGGATTTAGAGCCTCAGCAAAGGGAATATCAGTTTGTCCACGTCGCCAGAAGCGGCTCTGACGAGCTGGAGTCGCCAGCAGAGATCGCCTCGTCGGAAGCGGGGGCAGGAGAGGAAGAGGGCGACGAAGAGAATCGGTCGGATCCCTCTCTCGCTCCGGAACAGGTGGAGTCGGATGGGGAGACGGTTCTGGATCATGAGGTCGGTGCGCACACTCCCCCAGAGACGCTGACGGATCAGGAGCCGTCAAAGGATGTAGAGACGACCGACGAGCCGAAAGAAGATGAGAAGACCATCGTATTCAAACCGGCACACCCGACTCAGGATCGGGAGGAAAAGAACTTATCCGATCGTCTCTTACGGCAACCTTATGCAGAAGAATTTGACTTTCAAGGATTGAATGATGAACGGGATAAGTTCGGGATCGAGAGAATGGTCGAGAGAGAACTGGAAGAGGAAACCGCAGTTTTCGAAGGGGAAGAAGAGGCTGACGGGCAAGCAGTGGAAGGGGAAGAAGACAGCGAGGAAAAGTCGGATGGGCCTGGTCTGGAGTGGACTCGCTGGATTTTGGGGGAAGAGAAGGAGCAATTTGCCCAAATGCGTATGGTGATCGTTCATCAGGAGGACTCGATTGAGTCGATCTCGGATCGTTATGAGGTACCTGCCAGCAAAATTATGACGATGAACCAGCTGGAATCCAATCTGTTGGAACAAGGGCAGATTCTCTATCTTCCCACCACCAAAGAATGAATGGGACCGGAAACGGCCGCTGCCGTGTGCCTTCACGGGCAGTGGTCTTTTTGTCGAATGAGAGGAGGGAAGGCGGTTGAAACTGGATCCCCAAACGGATGGCCCTGTCATTCCCCGGGTGTTTGCTGCATTGGGTTGGTCCCCTGTGCAGATCCGTTATATCCGGGGAGTACTCCGGGTGGATACCGGAGACGGTGTATTCGCCCTAAAAAAAACAGCGGCGGAACCAGCACAACTCACCTTTCTCCATGAAACCCTCTCCCAATTGAAGGAGAAGGGGTATGAACATGTGCTGTTGCCGGTGAAAGTGAAAGAGGAGGCCCCTCTTTTTGTAGAGGAGGAAGGGAGTTGCTGGTACGTACTGCCCTGGTATGGGGAGGCGGCGGAAAAGGGGGACGAGGTGCCCCTTGAAGAGCTGGTCAGAGGGTTGGCCCAGCTTCATAAGCTAAGTGAACCTTTGCTTGCCGACAAAAAAATACCGGCTTCCGCCGTGGCTACTAGTGGGTTGGAAGGGAAAACGGAAGCCGGGGATCGGTTGAGGCAATGGCGAGAGGTGGCATGGGGACGGGAGTATGCTTCGCCTTTTGAAAAGGCGGTACTCTCGCATATGGATTATTTGGAAAAAGCCTTACACTTCTCTGTGGAGGGGTGGCGCAAGCAAAAAAGTACAGGGGAGGCTTTGCCTCGGACCACACTGGTGCATGGGCGTCTTCACCCTCATAATTTGTTGGTGGGAACATCGGGTTGGCGGTGGATCGATTTTGACCATGCACATGTCGGCAGTCCGGTTTCTGACTTGGCGATGTTTTTGCGGCGGTTTGTCCCTTTTGATCGGGATGAAGTGGTGGATCCCTTTGCCCTGTTGAAAGAATACGAAGCGGAATACCCTCTGAAGGCAAAGGAAAAGAAACTTCTAGCGCTTCATCTGGCGTATCCGGAGGGCCCGATCCGGACGATTTCCTCCTATTACGCCCGTCCGGATCGATGGGAGGAAGCCGTGGCGGTTCGCACATTGTCAGAAGAGATGGATCGGCTTCGCTTGTTTCGGGATTGGGTGCAAAGTGTCTGGAACACAAACAAGAGACAGCCCCAGTCGCAAAAACAACGCCAGACAGCGAGTGTCCGTTCTAGCCGACGAAAAAACCGATAAGAATGCATTTGGTCTGGTTATTTTTTTCTCTGGTACGCCGGTAGTTACCGGCGTTTTTTGTATGGACAGATTCCCAGCCACCCTTGTATCCCCCGCAATGGAAGATAAAGAATCAGTGAGAGTAGCAAAGCCCAGATGGTTTCCATGGAAACACCCTCTTATAAAAAAATAATTCACCCCAGGCAACAAAGTTTCCTTAACACAACTATATGCCGTCTCTCTCTTCCCAGTTCGGGCTTGAGGGTTGAAAAGGGGCGAGGGATGATCTATGTTGGTTTTTCTCATCTCCATTACAATGTGTCCGTTTTGAAAAAAGCGATTAGTTTTTACGATCCACTGATGGCGTTTCTCGGATTTGCCAATAGGAAACAGCGAGAAAAGAAGAGGGCTTTCCGATAAAAAAGGAATGGAAAGGATGATTCCCGTACAATGTGAATAAAAAGGGTGGACAATCTGTCGGGAAAGGAGCAAAATAAACGATAGAGTACGGTGGGCAAAGGGGGTTTTTGTCTTGGCCGTGGTGAAATCGACGGTACGGAGTGTGTATCGGGGATTTCTGATATTGTTCGCTCTCAGCTTCCTGCTTCTCAGCACGGTGCTGTTGCTTGCCTTTTTGGCGAACCCGCAGCTGATGTGGGAAACTGTACAGCAGGCTTTCGGCATGGCGAAATAACCAGGTGCTGAGAGAGCAGGTGTCAGATCTGATCCAGGTTATTATTTCATTGAAATGGGTAGTCGGGAGTGGTCTCCTGAAGGGGATGCCCATAAATTCACCACAGGTGAGTGGAAGAGACAGGTGGGTGGCATCCCCGTCTAGCTTTGTGTTGTCAGAAGGTACGACCGAATCATTCTTTGCGGGGACGGGGTTGTCCGCCTGCTTGGGCTTGAATCATTTGACTTGAGTGGGTTGACAAGTTAGAATAAAAGAGCCATCGGAGGCTGCCGGAAGAAGGAGTCTCCGCCAAAGAACCGGTGATGACGGGGAGAGTAGGCGGTGGATCCTCTCCAGAGAGAAGACCCCTGGCTGAAAGGTCTTCAGGTGCAATCCGCTGAACGTCACCCTAGAGCCGTCCGCCTGAAGTGAAGAGTAGGGCGGTCCGTCCTCCCGCGTTAAGGGATGGAGTGTATCGACTCCCTCAGCGGATCAGCGAAGGGGGTTCGATGAATAAAGGTGGTACCGCGGAACCTTCCGTCCTTTGGGATGGAAGGTTTTATTTATTTTTCGAGGGGGTTCAATCATGGCTGAACAACAGTCCCAACTGCCCACCGCCTACGATCCGAAACGGGCGGAAGAAAAATGGTATGATTATTGGTTGGAGGGAGGTTTTTTTCAGGCGGGGAAAAACCCGGATCAAGAGCCCTTCACCATCGTGATTCCGCCGCCTAATGTGACCGGAAATCTACATATCGGTCATGCCTTGGATACGACTCTGCAGGACATCCTGATCCGTTGGAAACGGATGGAGGGGTATGATGCCCTCTGGCTCCCGGGAACAGATCACGCCGGAATTGCAACTCAGGCCCGGGTGGAAGCCCATCTCCGGGAAGATGGGATCAGTCGGCATGAACTCGGCCGGGAGAAGTTTTTGGAGCAGGTGTGGGAGTGGAAGGAGCTCTACGCCCAGACCATCCGTAAGCAGTGGCGGAAGTTAGGGCTCTCCCTTGACTACTCCCGGGAGCGGTTTACGATGGATGAAGGCCTGTCCCGAGCGGTGCGGGAGGTTTTTGTACAGCTGTACAACAAAGGCCTGATCTATCGGGGCAAATATATCATCAACTGGGATCCCGTAGCACGGACGGCCCTGTCAGATATTGAAGTGATCCATAAAGAGGTTCAAGGAAAACTGTATCATATGAACTATCCCCTCAAAGAAGGCCCAGGCCAGATCCGGGTGGCTACCACTCGTCCGGAGACTATGCTAGGGGATACCGGAGTGGCGGTTCACCCTGACGATGATCGCTATAAGCATCTGGTTGGAAAAACCGTAATCCTGCCCATTGTGAACCGGGAAATCCCTATCGTCGCCGATGAGCATGTGGACCCGGAATTCGGGAGCGGTGCGGTGAAAATCACTCCGGCCCATGATCCCAACGATTTTGAAATCGGTCAACGGCACGATCTGGAGCCGATTCTGGTGATGGACGAGACCGGGTTGATGAACGAGTTAGCTGGGCCATACACCGGGCTGGACCGGTTTGAGTGCCGGAAGAAGATTGTCACCGATCTGCAGGAACAGGGGATCTTAACGGAGATCGAAGAGCACACTCACTCTGTGGGGCACAGCGAACGCTCCGGTGCGGTAGTGGAGCCCTACCTGTCGACACAGTGGTTTGTCCGGATGCAGCCCTTGGCGGAGAAGGCGATCCAGGATACCCGGTCTGGTGAAGGAGTCCGCTTTGTGCCGGATCGCTTTGAAAAGATCTATCTCCATTGGATCGAGAACATCCGAGATTGGTGCATCTCCCGTCAACTTTGGTGGGGTCACCGGATTCCTGCCTGGTACTGTGACGATTGTGGGAATACGATGGTAGAGATGGAAGCTCCGGACCGTTGCTCCCGGTGCGGGAGCGGGAAGCTCCGACAGGATGAGGATGTGCTGGACACTTGGTTCAGTTCCGGGTTATGGCCTTTCTCCACTTTGGGATGGCCGGAGGAAAGCGACGACTTGAAACGTTACTATCCGACGGATGTGCTGGTGACCGGATATGATATCATTTACTTTTGGGTGGCCCGGATGATTTTCACCGCCCTGGAGTTTACAGGCAATAAACCCTTTAAAGATGTTCTCATCCATGGTTTGGTGCGGGATGCAGAAGGACGCAAGATGTCCAAATCTCTGGGTAACGGTGTGGACCCGATGGAAGTGATCGAGAAGTACGGTGCCGATGCTATCCGGTATATGCTGTCCACGGGAATCACACCTGGCAATGACATGCGCTTTCGCTGGGAGCGGGTGGAATCGGCCCGCAACTTTGCCAATAAGATTTGGAATGCTTCCCGGTTTGCGCTGATGCACTTGGACGGGGTGAAACCAGGAGAGATTTCCCTGGATGGAAAACTGTCCACGGCAGATCGTTGGATCCTTCACCGCTTGAACGAGACGGTAGAGAGAGTCACCCGGAGCTTGAACCGTTATGATTTCGGGGAGGCAGGGCAGGCACTCTATCACTTTATCTGGGATGAGCTTTGCGATTGGTACATTGAATTTGCCAAACTGCCACTGTATGGGGAAGATGAGCAAGCCCGCCGTAGTACTCAGGCGGTGCTGGCCCATGTGTTGGATCACTCCCTTCGTCTCTTACACCCCTTCATGCCTTTCATCACGGAAGAGATCTGGCAACATCTGCCGGTAGAAGGAGAGAGTATTACGGTGGCCTCCTGGCCCCAGGCGGATTCCGCTTTTGTAGCTCCGGAAGCGGTTCAGGAAATGGAGGTCCTGATCGAGACCATTCATTCGGTCCGGAACATCCGTGCGGAGATGGACGTCCCACCGAAGAAACAGATCGATCTCCTGATCCGTGCGGAAACAGAATTTCTCCCCGTTTTCCAAAATAACGTGGCAGCGATTTGCCGTTTGTGCGGAGTCCGCCGTTTGGAAGCGAACACCGGGATCCGCCGACCTGAGCGGGCGATGACCGCAGTCGTGACCGGTGCGGAGATCTTCCTCCCCCTGGAAGGATTAATCGACTTGGAGCAGACGATCTCCAGACTGGAAGGGGAGTTGAAAAAGCTGGACAAAGAAGTGGACCGGGTGGAGAAAAAATTGTCCAACGAAGGATTTACCAGCAAAGCCCCTGCCCATGTGGTAGAGGAAGAGCGAGCAAAAGGTCAGGAGTATCGGGAAAAAAGGGAAAAAGTACGCAACCGACTGGCAGAACTGAAGGGCCATTGAAAGACTCCTGTTGATTAGGCGGAAATAAACGATGGTATGAGAATCGTGCGCCGCCGCAACGGAAGTCGAGAGTAGGTGTACAACGGTTGCGCGGCAGACCACGATTCCCATGGAGTAATCAACGCGCCCGGAAAGGAAGAAACAAAAATGGCTGACGCACCGTTTTTTTCCACAACGAAAGAGGTTTTTGATTGGATGGAGGTAGGGTGCACTCAGGGAATCCGTCCGGGGCTGGAGCGGATGGAATGGGTGCTGGAGCGGCTGAACCATCCGGAACGCCGTCTGAAGTTTATCCATATCGCTGGTACCAACGGCAAGGGATCCACGGCGGCGATGGTCTCCTCCGTACTGCAGGAGGCGGGTTATCCGGTGGGGATGTTCACGTCCCCGTATCTTCACCATTGGGGGGAGCGGATCACCCTGGATGGAGAACCGATTCCGGAGAAATCCTTTATCTATTGGGCGGATCAGGTGGCACAATGGGTGGAGGAGATGGACCGTGAAGGTGTCGGTCGTATTAGCCCCTTTGAATTCTGGACCTTGGTGGCGATCCTCTATTTCGCCAAGGAAGCGGTTCCGTGGTTTGTGGTGTGGGAGACGGGATTAGGCGGTCGTCTGGATTCTACCAATGTGGTTTACCCGCTGGTTTCGGTCATCACCAATGTCGGGCATGACCATACCCATATATTAGGGGGAACTTTGACCCAAATCGCCGAGGAAAAGGCGGGGATTATTAAGCCGGGGGTTCCGGTGATCACTGCCTGCGAAGAAGAGGAGGCACTTTCTGTCCTCTCCACGGTTGCTGAGGAGAAACAGTGCCGACTGTATCGTCTTCACCAGGAGTTTGATGTGAATTCCCGTATCAGCGGGAAGGAGGGCGAATCCTTTTCTTTCAGCAGTCCCTTCCGTCCTCTGGATCGGGTGCAGATTCCTCTGCGGGGGAAGCACCAGGTAAAAAACGGGGCAGTGGCCTTGATGACCCTGGAAATTTTGCGGAAATATTATGCCACGGTGTTAGAAGAAGCGGAAATTTTGAAAGGGATGGAGAAAGTCCGCTGGCCGGGCCGCCTGGAAGAGATTTCACAACGGCCGTCGGTGTGGTTGGACGGTGCGCACAATCCGGAAGGGGCGGAGGCTTTGGCCCAAGCCCTTCGTGATCTCCCTTGTGATCGCCTCCTGTTGTTGACCGCCGTGTTGGAAGATAAAGATGCGACAGGGATTTTAAAACCGCTGCTTCCCTTGGTGGACCGGGTGATCGTGACCCAAGTGGATCAACCACGGGGACTGGAACCAGACCGACTGCGGGAAGTAGCCGCCCGTTTGCGCCCTGATCTGGAGATCGGTCAGGCAAGCCGGGCAGAAGAAGGACTTCATTGTCTGCTGGAGGAAGCTGGTGAGCGAGATTGTATCGTGGTGGCTGGCACCTTGTTTTTGGTATCAGAGATTAGAGAAAGCATGTTGTCGGAATAAGCCTTGAGGGTGGGTGAGTTGGTTGAAACCGAAGGAACATATACATTTTATCGGAATCGGTGGCTACGGGATGAGCGCTATTGCCCGTGTCCTGTTGGAGATGGGCTATCGGGTGACCGGTTCGGATGTGGCGGAAAATAAGTTAACGCAGAGCTTGGTGACACGGGGGGCTGAAATCCATATCGGCCATCAAGCGGTATTGATCGAGGGTGCAGACCGGGTGGTGTACTCTTCCAGTATCCCTGGGGACAATGTGGAGCTGAAGGCAGCGCGGGAACAGGGGATGCCTGTTTTGCACCGTTCCCAGATGCTGGCAGTTCTGCTTAACAATAAGCAAGGGATCGCCGTGGCGGGTGCCCACGGAAAGACCAGTACCTCTTCCATGATTGCCCAGACCATGGAGGAAGGGGGAGCTGATCCCACTTACGTGATCGGGGGTGAGGTGGTCAGTCTCGGTAGCAACGCTAAAGCGGGCAACAGTCCCTATGTGGTGGCGGAGGCCGATGAGAGTGACGGTACCTTTTTGGAGTATTACCCCCAAATTGCAGTGGTTACCAATATTGAACCGGATCATCTGGAGAACTATGAGGGCAGTTTTGAGAATTTGAAAGGGGCCTATCGCCGTTTCCTCAGTCAGGTGAAGGAAGATGGTGTGGCTATTCTCGGTTGGGATGATCCGTATCTCCCGGAGATCGTCGGGGAATGCAAAGCCCGTGTGATCACCTACGCTCTGGATCGGGAGGCGGATTACACTGCCACCCATCTCCATCAAGTGCTCAACCGGACCCAATTCACCGTAAATTATCAGGGAACCCCCCTCGGGGATGTGACCATTCAGGTGCCGGGCCGTCACAACGTAGCCAATGCTCTGGCGGCGATCATCGTCTGTCTGGAAGCGGGTCTTCCCTTCGATACCATCGCAGAGGGATTGTCCCGTTTTCGTGGGGCCAAGCGACGGTTCCAAGTGATCGGAGAAGCGGACGATATCTTGGTTGTGGATGATTACGCCCACCATCCAACGGAGATCAAGGCCACCATCAATGGCTTGAAGGCCTTGAATCGTCGTATTTTCGGTGTTTTTCAGCCCCAGCGATACTCCCGTACCCATCTGTTGATGGAGGAATTCAGCCAGGCTTTCCCAGAGGTGGATGAACTAGTGATCACAGATATCTATTCTCCGCCGGGGGAGCCTCCCATCCCTGGAGTCACATCGGAACGATTGACGCAAATGGTGCGGGAGAATAGCAATCCCAACACGGTGTACCGGGCTACGAAGGAGGATGTGGAACTCCACCTCCTCCAACATGCCCGCCCCGGCGACCTGGTAATCACCATGGGCGCTGGCGACATCTGGCGCGTAGCTCACAATTTGGTCCCCGCCCTGAAAGCGAGACAGCAGGAGAAAGCCAAGTGAAAGAACAGCAACCGTCCGGAATGGACGGTTGTTTTTTATATTTTGGTAATAGAAACCGCCGGGGAGTCCCGACGGTTGGAGTTTAAATTATGACGCTTTTGCTTCTATACTTTGACTGTAGGTTTCTGTGACGAACAGGCTGGAGACGATTCCCATCAGGCTGATTCCGGAAAAGAGAATCAGTCCCCAAGTGTAATCCTGGAGAGTGTATTGCGGTATGCCGTTCACTACAGATCCCGCCCAGCTAAAGTCCATGATCCATCCAAAGAGGGATTGTAGTAAAGCCACACCTAAAAAAATGCCGGTATTCAGAAAAGCTAAAGCCATTCCGCTGATGGCAGGGGGGACTACTTCCTTCACTACCGCAAAGGTGACCACGATCTGGGAGGCAGAGAGTCCGACTTAGGATGTACAGTAGCCAACCGCTCCATCCTGGGCTCCAGGGAAGGACGGCCAAACCCATCCAACCCAAAAAAGAGAGCAGGTTTCCCCAAATGATCAAGGGACGGCGCAACCCGATTTTATCGGAAAACCATCCGATCCCGAGGGAAGCTAATCCATAAGCCGCCAGTGCCAATGTGGTATACCAAGAGGCTTCGTTGTTGGAAAGGGAAAATCCATCCCGCAGGATGGGGATGCCCCATAGTCCGGCGAAGGCATAAAATGTAGAGTTGGTTCCCACACCTGCCCAAAGCGTAAACCAAATATCCTTGTTGGCCACTGTTTCTTTTAAATCCCGTAACCAATGGTTGGTTGAGATAGACCCTTGAGATGACAGATAGCCTTTTCCCGGTTGAAACCCTGCTTGTTGCGGGGAGTCTCGCACCAATATATAGGTGAAAAAGGAGAGGACTATGGACAGGCATCCGGCGGTGATGAAAATGCTTCGCCAGGAGAACCATCCGAGGAGGGCTGCCAAAGGCCCCGCGGCCAAAACCGATCCCAGGTTTCCCAGTAACATGGTGATGCCGCTGATCCAACCGTACTGGTTTTCCCGAAACCAGAGGGTGTTGCTTTTCATGATTCCGACAAAGATCGTCGATACTCCCAATCCAACGATAAAAGGGCCCAGGCTTGCTAGGGCAAAAGTGGGAGCCCATCCGAACAGGATCGAACCCAAACCGGCAATGACAGCCCCGATACTCACATTCACTCGGGCTCCATACCGATCGATTAAAATACCTGAAGGAATTTGCATCACCGTGTAGGTATAGAAATGCATGGAGGCCAGGGTCCCTAATGCAGCAGCGGAGATGTTGAATTCACCCGGGACCGCTTCCGCGAAGGCGCCGGGAGCAAACCGATGAAAGAAACCGAGGATAAACGACAAGGTGAGGAGAGTGAAAACGGTCCATCGAATCTTGTTGAAGCCGAATTTGGAGAGATCAGTCATAGGAACCCCCTTTCCAGTGTCGCGTATCAAGATAGCCGTCCTGTTTAATCCAGTACTTTATCCAAAATCCAATTGTCTACCTCATGGACTACAAATTCTTTGTGTGAATAACGACCTGGTCGGCTGGAACGAATAACTTCCTGCTGAAATTCAGTAATCCAATTGTCTTCCTCAATTACCTGATCCCACCGTGCATAGTAGCGCTGGGCCACTTCTTCGAAGTCATTTCGCTCGACAGTCATGTGTGGGAAACAAAACCCGACTTTCACACGAGTCTCTTCGGGTTCTTCTGGAATTTTATGGATCCACCACATCGAATCTTGAGTGGAGACAATGAAAAATCCAGGATACAGAATTGAGAAGAATGTCCCCTTTGCAGCTTGACCTGTCAGACCCTGAATATGAGGAAAACCTAAATGCCGCTTTCCGGGATGAAGTGCAACAGTCTCCTCAGATTCATGGTAAACGCATACCCACTCTCCACGGGTGGCTGGGCGCTCGACATGCTGTACTCCAATAGAGTTCTTGTGAATATTTGGAGTATGTATCGTTTCCATGTCCACCTCAACATAAAACTTCCAATTAGACTTAAGCTTGTACTCCTTCTCCCGTACACACACCATGTCCATTAATCGGTAGGGCTTGGCCACTAGAGTACTGTAATCCCCCAAGTAATCTTCTAGATTGGGAGCCGAGTTATTAAAGGTGATGAAAATCAGTCCTTCTATGGCCTCACAACGAGGGTATCGAGGCTGTAATCGCATTTATTAAAGTTTTCGACCTTTCCCATATATGGTGTCCCGTTAAGAGTTCCGTCTAATTTGTAGGTCCAATTGTGGTATTTACATTGTATGAATTTGCAATTACCTTTACCGATTAATAATTTCGAGCCGCGGTGCTGGCAACTATTATAAAATGCTCGAATGTGATGGTCTTTTCCTCGGATGATAATCATCGATTTACCGAAAAAGGATTCGGTAAGGTAATCACCAGGATTCGGAATCTGCTCTAAGCGACCAACAAAGTGCCATGCAGGGAGAAAGATCTTCTCCAATTCACGTTGGTACCATTCTTCAGAGGTGTAGCACCAGGTTGGAAGAGTTTCTGCTTGGGTACAAGGCAGGCGTACAGATTGATATAAATCAGGTGAAAAGATGTCTTTGACCCCTGACTGTTTTGTCATCATAGATTCCACTCTATCATCCAGCAAGAGATTAATTAAAATTCAATTTAAAATGTAACAATAATTCACAATCCAGTCAAGAGAATTATTATATTTTATTAAATGATTTTTGTTGCTGTACATCAGCTTGTTGTTACAGCGAGCGGTAATCCCGGGGGCAAACAGCCTCCTCTGGCCCTCTCCCGCTTTCTCTCTGCTCATTATCATAAAATTCACCAGACAAATTTAGTGCTTTACTAGTCTGTCTGTGGTTACCCGTTCTCCCACCGCGGACGTATTTCACCAAGTGAGTAATCGTACCGAAAAAGGGGTCTGCGATCTCTTCTTCCGCATGAAAATGCATGGAATGGTAGAATGCCCGTCCGCCGAGGTTCTCCTTTTCCACCCAGGCAAATAGGGAGCGAAGGGGGGACACGGCATCAATCAATTGCTGCAAAAGGCATTTGCCGATGCCATTCCCTTGAACGTCGGGCAGAAGATAAATACGGGTCAATTCGTAGACGGCTGGTTCCCTTTCCATTACTTCTCCATAACCGATCATTCGGTCTTTGTCAGCCACTACATAAAACTGACGTTGCGGCCTGTGGCAGTCTGCTTTCCAGGAGGCTCTCAGGCTGTCCAAGGAATAGGCTTGGGCCAGGAAGGCTTGAATAGCTCTCTCCGGCAGGATTCCACGATAGGTGTGAAGCCAAGCGGTTGTTGCCACCTCTCGTACACCATTCAAATCGGTCTCCCGGATCGGACGAATCTGCATCACACCACCTCCATTATGGCGTCATTTGGAAATGTTGGCATCAGTGCGTTCTTAAAGGGTTGGAATCATATATGGACTTGGCCGGACCCACCTGTGATAGTGAGCAATGTGGAATCCCCTGTCGGTGTGATTCATCAGTTGCTTCTCAAACTCCTTTTTCGGGGATGAGGCGGGGGAAGTCCGATAAGGAAGGCAGAGGGGCGGTGTTCTGATTCTCTCTTGTCAATCTTCCATTCCTGACGGTATAATAGATCCAATTTTTCCAATGGAGAAGAGGAGATCCAGATGGGTATTCGGCAATTGACGGAGGCAGACCGGGAGCAGACGTTGCAGTTTTTGCAGGCAGAAAGTGCCCTCAATCTATTTTTAATCGGGAATATTTATAATCAGGGGTTGAATCAGGAATTTCAGCAGTTTTGGGGGGATTTTGATACGACGGGCCAACTACGGGGTGTGTTGCACCGGTATCGGGGCAACTGGATTCCCTGGGCACCGGAGGCCTTGGATGTGGAGGGATTTGCCGAGGTAATCAGCACCGGACAAGAGATCGAGATGCTCTCCGGGGTGGATCGGGTGACGGAGCAATTTCAGGGGATTCCCGGTTTACCCTTTCGCTGGGAGAAGCGGCGGCAGACTCATTTTGCCTGCCTCACAGACGTTGACGGGTGGGGCCAGATGGAGAGAGAAATCCCCTTCTCGATCCGACGGATGACCTTGGAAGATGTCCCTATGTTGTCCCACCTGTCGGAACAGATCGCGGAATTTGACAGAGGGGGGCAGGCAGAGGAGCTACGGGCCTCTCTGAAATCAGGGGCGGCTCGGGGATACTGGGTGGAAGACGGGGATCAAGCGGTGGCGATGGTTCGGACTGCGGCGGAAAACCCCGCATCAGCGATGGTGGTGGGAGTGGGCACCCACTCGGCATACCGTCGACAGGGATTGGCCACCCAGCTGATGATCCGCTTGTGTAGGGAAGTCTGGGACGAAGGAAAAAGTTTGTGTCTCTTTTACGATAATCCTCGGGCAGGGGCCATTTACCGCCGTCTGGGATTCCGGGAGATCGGGTTCTGGAATATGATCGGTGTCTGAAAGGTTTGTGACGACTTTGCCAGGAGGCGGACATGGGTTCCTTCTTTGGGCTACACTGTAGAAAAGGCATTTCCATGACAGTCTGCACCGATTGGCCCTAAAAGCGTTGTGAAAAACCGTCACAGGAAGGGTTGGGTTTCACATGGAGTGATTTTAGATCGGTAGACAACCCCAATGGAATGTGAAACGGAGACCTATCAGATATGTTCTAAATCACAACGTTTCCAATGGCGGACAGACTGCCGAAAGGAGAGCGTACGATGTCCGATGCAAAATGGCTTCGTTTGCCCATTTCACTCCTGATGGCCCTGGTTCTGCTGGTGGCAGCAGGTTGCGGAGCCGCGACGGAAGATGAAAAAGGGACCGATGATTCCGGACAGCAGGAGGAGAAGCAAGCATTGAATTGGGAGGTTCCCGATTTTCAATATAAGGACCAGAACGGGAAATCCTTCGGCCTGTCCGATTTGAAGGGGAAGGTATGGCTGTCCAATGCGATGTTCACCCGTTGTCCTGATGTCTGTCCACCGATGACTGCTAATATGAAAAAAGTCCAGGATCGGCTGAAAAAAGAGGGACTGAATGTAGAGATCGTCTCCTTCAGTGTGGACCCTGCCCATGACACTCCTAAAAAATTGAAAACCTTTGGGGAAGAATTTGATGCCGACTTTGGAAACTGGCATTTTCTGACCGGATACAAGGATGAGGAGATCCAAACTTTGGTCCGGGAAGGTTTTAAGGGCAGTATTCAGAGAAATGAACCCGAATCCAAGGAAGATCCGCTTACCATCAGTCACCCCGTCTCCTTTTTCCTAGTGGACCCAGAGGGAAAAGTTTATGAGCGCTATGACGGTTTGAATCCGGATTTGGACCAACTGGTGAAAGATATTCGCAAACTGGAAAAATGATGACAAACAAAGCAGCTCTCTCCTCTACAGGAGAGAGCTGCTTTGTTTGTGAAGTCGTTTGGGTAACCAGAGACGGCCCAGAATCCAGGCTGTACCCCATCCGATCCCGAGCAATAGGGGGAGGAGAGGCAAAGGTTGGCTCCACAACCACCATTGTAAGATCACCACTGCTGTGGCTTGTACCGCCAACAAAGCAAAGGCGAGCCGGGACCAGTCGGTTCGTTTCTGACTGTCCGGGCGAGGGTAGAGACGAAACCAGGGTTGAAAGCGGTGGATTCGACGAATCCAGGGAAGTTGAATGCCAGTGAGGAGCATGCCCAGGGGTAGCACCAGTACCGACAGCCACCATTCTTCCCGCAGGAAGGCGACCAGCAGAGCCGTCACTCCCGTTAACCGCACATAAACACCGAAGGGTTCCCCATAACGGAAGAAAGTTCGCAAGTACAGATACAGATAGGTATTCTCCGGCTGGGGGCGAGGGAGGCGGCGGAGCAAAGGATTGAACAGGGGACGTGGCTTGATTTCGTTGCTGATCTGAGGAACATCGACGAAATGGCCGGCCAGCCGGTACCAGGCGGAGACAGCCTGTTCTTCCCGCAGGAGCAATCGATCCCAAGGGATAATCCGGTTGTGGGAATACATCTGCCGATAATGTAGAGTGAGCGCGGCGAACCAGAGGATGGCGACCAGGAGGGGCCAGCCAAATAATCCTCCAGAGAAAAGCCAGAGTGTGATCAGCCCATTGCTACCCACGCGCAAGAGGAGGTGAAGTATGGGACGTTCCTCTGCCCGAAGCTCCAGCCAATGGGCCCACAGATTCCAGATTTTAAGGGGGAGGAGGAGGGCCAAGGCTGCCAAAAAGTCTCCCACATCTCCGATCCGGGTGTAGAACAGCGGAAACAGAAAGATCATCCAGAACACGACTTTCAATGACTGCATAAGTCCGCTATACCACAGGCTCTTCCGAAAATACTCCCGGAGTCCTTCCTCTGCTGGCAACAGGAAAACAGGGTCCGCCGCTTTCACAAAGGTGCGGATTCCGGTACGGGAGAGAATCCAAGTCAGCAGGATCGCCAACAGCAGGTGGATCGGAAATTCTGGAGGGAGTCCCGTCAGGAGGGCCCGGTAGCCAAAATAGATGAGAAGCAAGACCGCGATGGGCAGGAAATGAAGGCCCTTGGCGATCAGAGCGGTATAACGGGCCCCTTTGATCCAGGCTTGCTTGCTCCGCTGCTGAAAAAGGGATGCGACGGGATTCATGGTTGGCTCCCCCCTGCAGCATGGATGAAAAGTTCGTCCAGAGAGGCTTGGGGCATCCCAGCCTCTTTTCTCATCTTTTCCATGGTTCCCGCTAGAGCGATGCGTCCTTCCCGCAACAGGACAAACCGATCACAGTTTTGTTCTGCTGTCGCCAGTACATGAGTGGACAGCAGGATACCGGTTCCTCCTTTTTTCAATTCCGTCATCCATTCCAGCAGGTTGTGGATGGCCATCGGATCGAGACCGATGAAAGGCTCATCTACGATCAGCAAAGAGGGCTCTACCAGAAAAGCCGCCATCACCATCACCTTTTGCCGCATTCCCTTGGAAAAAGTACCGGGGTACCAGTCCAGTTTATTTTTCATCTGAAAAATATCCAATAGCCGCGATGTTCGTTCCTCGTATTCCTTCGGGGAAATCTCATAGGCCATTGCTGTCAGTTCTAGATGCTCACGCAGGGTCAGCTCAGGGTATAGATATGGAGTTTCCGGGATGTAGGCAAGCTTCTTTTTAAAGGCGGCAGGATCTTCATCCATCCGGTGACCGTTAAAGCGAATCTCTCCTGCTTTGGGACGGAGAAATCCGATGATTTGTTTGATGGTGGTGCTTTTCCCCGCTCCGTTTAAACCGATCAACCCCACCATCTCACCTGGGGAAACGGAAAAGGAAAGATCGTGAATGACCGGTTGACGGGCGGAGTACCCACCTGTCAGTTTTGTTATTTCCAGCAAAGACGGACCACACCTTCCCGATTCATCTCTTTTGCATCTTATCTCAGAGAGTACCCTGGTGTCCAGGTTTTTCAAGGTGGAGAATACCCTGTTGGAGTCCTCCATATGGTTGTAAAGAGAGGTAAAGGGGGGGAGAGAGTTGCAGCGTTCACCGGAACATCTGGAAGCGGTAGCCAAGGGGATGAATCAGCTGGTCGAAGAGTTGGTCCAACAGCAACAGTCAGACGGACGGTGGATCTTCTGTTTTGAGAGCGGAGCCATGACAGATGCATATATGCTCTTGCTATACGAAATATTTGGAACGGGAAGACCCGAATACCGAGAGGGGATGGCTCAGCGACTCCTGTCTCTTTCAGATCATGGAATCTGGAGAGCTTATCCCGATGAAAAAGAGGGGAGTGCCTCTGCCACCATGGAAGCGTCTGTTGCGCTGGTGGCCGCTGGATTTAAGGAGGCTTCCGATCCCCTCATCCAAAACAGCCAGGCTTTTGTCCGGGAACAGGGGGGAATCGACGGGGTGGGATCTCTGACCAAAGTGGCCATGATTTTGACCGGTCTGCACAAATGGCCAGAGAACGCCCAGATTCCGATTAAAATTCTTCTTCTCCCCCGCTGGTTTCCCATCAATTTTTTCGATTTTGTCGGGTTTACCCGGGCCCATATCGCTCCGATTTTACTGGCGTCTCATCGGAAATTCTCTGTTCGGTTGCCTAGAGGTCCCCAGGACTTGACACAGTGGATCGGCGCAGGGGGGACCCGTGAACATGGGGAGACCTCCGCATTGGAGCAGAAGATTGAGGAATTATTGCCCCACCTTAACCTGAGCGTCAGCGGGGGCAGACGGGATCGATTGGTCGAAGAACGCGGCCTCCGCTTCATTCTGGATCGCATCGAACGCGACGGTACTTTGTACAGTTATTTCAGCACGACCTTTTTAATGTTCTTTGCTTTGATGGCGATGGGTTACCGACGGAACCACCCGATCCTCCAGCGGGCCCTCAACGGTTTGGAACGTTTTTATTTACCGGTGAAGGGAGGGCTCCACCTTCAGGAGACCTCTTCCACTGTCTGGGACACAGCACTGATCAGCTATGCCCTCCAGGAAGCGGGGATGACTGCCGAGGACCCGGTGATCCAAAAGGCGGGAAGTTATCTTCTCAGCCGTCAGCAGACT
Organism: Kroppenstedtia sanguinis; assembly: GCF_050433445.1. NCBI lineage: Bacteria > Bacillati > Bacillota > Bacilli > Caryophanales > Thermoactinomycetaceae > Kroppenstedtia > Kroppenstedtia sanguinis. The sequence goes on from NZ_JBNPXF010000004.1 coordinate 52,426, forward strand.
CGTCCCGGGGATTGGGCCTTGCGAAATCACGGGGTGGCTCCCGGGGGCTGGGGGTTCTCCGATATCAATACGATCAATCCCGATGTGGATGACACCTCTTACAACCTACGGGCTCTTGGTCCCTGGGCCCGAAAGAACGCTCAGGTATATCCGACTTGGGCTCGAGGTGCCCGCTGGGAGTTGTCCATGCAAAACCGGGACGGAGGGTGGTCCGCCTTTGAAAAAAACACGGACAAAAAGTGGCCGAAAATATTGTTGCCCAAGTCCGATGCTCAGACGGTTTGGACGGACCCCTCCACAGCAGATCTGACCGGCCGCACACTGGAGTGGATCGGCAACCACCTCGGCTGGAAACGGGGGCATCCTGTTGTTGATCGTGCCGCCTCCTTTCTGATGAAAGAGCAGGAGCCCAATGGGTCCTGGTTCGGCCGTTGGGGGATCACTTATATTTATGGAACGTGGGCCGCCTTGACGGGCCTTTCTTCCGTAGGGTTTCGCCAGGGGCATCCCACCATCGACAAGGGGATCCAGTGGTTGTTATCTGTGCAGCAGGAGGATGGGGGCTGGGGAGAGTCCTGTGCCAGCGATGTGGAACAGAAATATATTCCTCTGCAGATGAGTACACCTGTCCAAACTGCGTGGGCTGTGGACGCTTTGATCCAGCTTCACGAGGCTCCGACTCCGGCGCTTGAAGCCGGAATTCGCCGCCTCCTGCAGTTGTGTGAGCATCCCGGTGAGGAAGCAGAGTATCCCACCGGTGGCGGGCTTTCAGGGCAGTTTTACATCCATTATCACAGTTATCGCTATGTCTGGCCGCTAACCGCTCTGTCTCATTATCGAAGGAAATACGGAGGGAAATAGAAAAAGTTTGGGGAAAATCCCAGGCTGATGAATGTATTTATGACACCCCTTACCCATTCATCAACCTTCTACAACATCCTGCCACGTTCGCTCCCGAATCTCCTTGGGGAGGAAATCCATGTCTGGATAGCTGAAATCGTGGGATGCAAAGACTTCCTCGGGAGCGGTGATCCATCCTTACATTGAGCCCTCTCGATCGGGTCAGCCAACCCAATTCGATGGTCGGGATGCGCACAATTTTTCCACATTCGTATAATCTCGTCTCCGCGCCGATGTTAACCTCAGTACATTTTGCTGCTAAGTAGAGACGACGATTAAATTCTATGATCTTTGTCACCCCAAAGCGATTGGATCGCCATTACTTTTACATCTGAAGCTATAAGACTAGATAAGTCCCATGAAAAATTCCCGTCTTTAAGTTGTTGGGCACATTCCAAAAATGATTCTTCCTTTTCAACCGTGATCTCTTTTAGGGTCTCCAGTTTCATTTGAAACCATCTCTTATTTATTCATTTCCTTCGTCAATTCATGGTTCCATATCGCCTCCAGCCTTTCTAGCTTTGCACTCTTCTGCTTTTCTCGCAATCCATCCTCTATGTATTTACCGGATCCCATTAGCAGAGAAAATCCAGGGAAAGGCCAAGCTGAATTTTCAAAAAGGGGCTTCCATTCTGTCGTAATTTGTAATATAATAAAATCGATGGAATCCAATTTCTTACATGCGCCGGAGGTCGAGGGGAACCGATGGAATGGCTGATGGGGTTCGTAGGTGGTCTCGTGGGATGGTGGATTCCGGAGGTGTCTGGTCGTTTTTTTCTATCGGAAGCCAGGGGGAAGAGGGGCATTCGGCCTGGGATGGCGATAGTGAGTGCAGGGGGCTTCTATTTATTGGGGGCCTCTTCTTTACCCCTGGAGGAGCAGTTCATAGGTGGGTTGTTACTCCTCTTTTTAATGGCGGCGGCTGCTTTGGATCTGTCTTGGGGTTTAATTCCCAATCGTCTGAATGGAATGGCGGCCCTTGGATTTTTGTTGGTTCATCTTTGGTCTGGTCCGGAGATTCTCCCGTTGCTAGGGGCAGGCTTGCTCGGAGGTGGCATACTGGGGATCATCTCACTTCTTTCTCGAGGAGGGATCGGAGGAGGAGATGTGAAGATGGCGGCGGCTGCCGGCCTGGCTTTGGGCGGGTTTAAGGTGGCGACGGGGTTGGGATTTGCGGTTTTATCTGGTGGGCTTTGGGCTTTTTTTCTCCTGCTGACCGGAAAGGTGGATCGTAAAACCCCTCTTCCTTTTGCTCCTCATCTGGCGATCGGTTTTTACGTATCCTGGCTGTGGGGAGAAGAGCTAGTCCATAGCTACTTGTCTCTGTATAGCTAAGGATCGGCGCTTCTCCTTCTGTAGCAGTCTTTCGACGGTTCTATCTCAATCTATCATTTCATAGGCATGGTAGTACCAGTTGGAAGAAGGAGACGATGAACCGATGATGAAACCCCGGATCAATGTACGTGCCAAGGATGCTACGATCACTGAGCCGCTAAATCAAAAGAGGGAGACCGATCGGGAGAATCGGCAGACCGGGGGACGAGATTTTCGACGTAGGGGTGAAGGAGGAGCACTGTTACCCGAGGGGAGGCCCCCAGGGTGGAAACGCCCCTTGGAGTGGGCACTCCGGGAAGTGGAGGAAGGAGATCCGATCGGTTGGGGGAGCCCTTATTCCGGACGCAGGCCGAGAAAAGGGGGGGAGGACAAGCGGCTCCGATCGATTCTAGTAGCTGTGTCAAGCGCGGTGCTGTTGGGAATTTTGATGGGAGGACTGATCCTCAACCTCTTCTTTTCCGAGGAGCCGGATCTGTCCACCCGGAGTATCGATTCCCATATGAGACGGGGGCCTGTGGACGCAGAAGAGTCCAGAGCCCAAGAGTCTAAAGCCCAGGTGGAAGAGAAAAAGCAAGCGTCCAAGAAGAAATCCTCCGCAAAATCCTTGCAGTTGCCCGTACTCCAAGCCGTATTGGTCCAAGGTGGCAATTTCAAAGAAAAGGCAGGAGCTTTGGAGACCGTCCGGAAATACCGATCCGAAGGATGGGCTGCGGTTACGACGGAAGATCCGCCGTACCGGATCTATCACGGAGTGGGACTGGACCGAGAAGCTTCTCGTAAGCTGACAGAGGTACTGGAGAAAAAGGATTCGAAAACCTATGTAAAATCGGTTCAGCTCGGGAAGGGAGCCATCCCCCGCTCCTCCATCCCGGACTCTCACGGGAAGAACCTCGTCACTTGGTTGAACCATGGGCATCAAGTGTTCCAATTGTTGGGAAAAAAGACTGCAGAGGGGCTGGTCTCGGAAAAAAAGGAAGTTTCTCTGGAACCGGTCTGGAGTGAGGTTCTCCAACATTACAATCGTTTGGTGCAGACAGCTCCCCAACTAGAAAAGGGGATCCCGGCAAAAGCCAAGCCACAGCTGGTTCAGATGGTACGGGGGATGGATCAGGTAGTACAAAGTGGGCAAACCAATCCGAAGCAACTGGAAAGCGCCATGTTGTGGCAAATGCAGGAAGGTCTGATCCGCTATGCCTTGGCTTATGAAAAATTTGTGGAGGCTTTACGTTAACAGGGGATTCTTTCTTGTTCCCCTCCGTTGATTTTGCTAAACTGAACATGGATATAAGCTTTGCAGCGATCCTGTCTGTCCGGATTCGGGACGGCCGGCCGGGAATCCCGTCGGTGACCTTGCAGGGTCGATTTTCTTCGTTTGCAACTCTATTGCATATATTATCGACACGTTCAATCTAGTTGGAACAGGTTCGCCACGGACTGACTTCCTTCAAATCAGAGCCTGTTTACAATGTGAGAGGGATGATTGGTAAGCCTTCCTCACCTCGCAGCGATCGTTGTTCGAATATAATATATGGAAAACCATCCATTGAAACATGGCAGTCATGAAGGAGGTCGGGGCCCATGCAACCGGAACTCGTACTCGCCTCCGGCTCCCCGCGGCGAAAAAATCTTCTCGAAATGATGGGTCTCTCCTTTTCGGTTCACCCCAGTTTTGTGACGGAGGAAGTTCCAGGAGATCCGGCGCCGGGGGAACTGGTGGAGATCCTTGCCGCCAAAAAGGCACTGGCAGTGGCTCATACAAAAAAACAGGCCTTGGTGATCGGGTCAGATACAGTCGTGGCCCTAGGTGATGAGATTCTGGGTAAGCCGAAGGATGAGGAAGACGCTTGTCGTGCCCTCCAACGCCTTCAAGGGCAATCCCACCAGGTCTATACCGGGATTGCTCTGGTGAGGGTTGACGACGGCAAGGTATCCCAACGCTTGATCAAACACCGGGTGACGGAAGTGATGATTCGAAACATGAGCATGGATGAGATCCAATGGTATGTTGCCACCGGGGAGCCGGTGGACAAAGCGGGAGCATACGGGATTCAGGGCATCGGTTCGCTTTGGGTGGATTGGATCGACGGCTGTTATTCCAATGTGGTGGGGATGTCACTTCCCCTGCTTTATGACATGATGAATGAGATGGGTTACCCTGTTCTCCAGGAATCATTTGCTCCGGAAAATAAGGCGTAACAACTGAGATTAGGCAACAGGTCCTCCTTATTAACCGGTCCATGGGAGGTTTTTTAGAAGTTGTGTGCGCCGGAACAATTGATGATTCGTGATGTCCCAGTAGAAGACCGGCCCAGGGAACGTTTGTCCCGGGAAGGGCCTGCCTCACTCTCCAATGTGGAGCTGGTTGCTATTCTGCTCCGCACGGGTTTCTCTTCAGAGTCCGTGATTCAACTGGCCAATCGGGTTCTCTCCCAGTCAGAAGGATTGAAGGGACTGGCCGATTCCACCTTGAACGAGTTGGTCCAGATTAAAGGGATCGGCCCAGCCAAAGCGATTCAGGTCCTGGCAGGAATCGAGCTGGGGCGCCGGGTCTACCGAGCATTGCCTGCGGAGCGGACCCAGATTCGATCTCCCGGTGATGCCGCTGATTATGTGATGGATGAGATGCGGCATCTGTCCCAGGAACATTTTCTTTGTCTGTTTCTGAACACCAAAAACCGGGTCATCGATAAAAAATGCATATTTGTGGGCAGTCTCAATTCGTCGGTGGTTCATCCACGGGAGGTGTTTCGTGAGGCGATCCGCAGGAGCTCGGCGGGGGTGATCTGCGTACATAATCATCCCAGTGGGGATCCCACACCGAGCCGGGAGGACATCCATGTGACGGAACGCCTCGTCGAGGTGGGACAGATTGTCGGAATTGAGCTGTTGGACCATATCATTATCGGGGATCATCGATATTACAGCATGAAAGAAAAGGGGATTATTCCTGCCTGATTCTCCGTGTCCAAAAAAAATAAGAATACTAAAAGCGAAGGACTGAGATGGTTCATGGGATTCTGGTTTGGGAGCAAAGGAAAAGACGGAGGAAATGAGACGTTGTTCCAGAAATTCGGAGGATTCACGAGAGACATGGGGGTCGATCTGGGAACCGCTAACACCTTGGTCTATCTGAAAGGCCAGGGGATTGTGGTGAGAGAGCCATCTGTGGTGGCATTGGAAACAGCATCCCAGGAAATTAAGGCCGTAGGGGATGAGGCCAAACGGATGATCGGCAGAACTCCGAGCAACATTGTGGCGATTCGTCCGATGAAAGATGGAGTGATCGCCGATTACAATACCACAGCCACCATGTTGGAATATTTTATTAAACAGGCACAAAATCGACGGGTTTATATTCCCCGGCGTCCCAATGTGATGGTTTGTGTCCCTACGGGAGTCACTCCGGTGGAGAAACGTGCTGTGGAAGAGGCGACTCGCGCGGCGGGGGCCAAGGAGGCTCATACCATCGAGGAGCCCTTTGCTGCCGCCATCGGTGCCGGCTTGCCCGTCTGGGAACCGACGGGGAGTATGGTGGTGGATATCGGAGGCGGGACGACGGAGGTGGCCGTAATCTCCTTGGGTGGAATCGTCACTTCCAAATCCCTGCGTGTGGCAGGAGATGGGATGGATGAGGCGATCATCCAATATATCAAACGTATGTATAACTTGATGATCGGGGAACGGAGCGCCGAAACACTGAAACTGGAGATCGGATCGGCGCTGGTGACAGATCCGGAAGACACCCGGGAAATTCGTGGTCGGGATCTGATCTCTGGCTTGCCCAAGACCATCGAAGTCACTTCTACAGAAGTGGCGGAAGCGTTGGATGATACCGTAAGTGCCATCATTGACTCGGTCAAACTGACTCTGGAACAGACCCCGCCAGAACTGGCAGCGGATGTCATGGAGCAGGGGATCGTGTTGACCGGTGGTGGGGCTTTGTTGCGAAAACTGGATCAAAGACTGGCAGAGGAGACGAGAATGCCGGTGATGATCGCGGAAAATGCTTTGGATTGTGTGGCGATCGGGACGGGGCAATCCCTTGAAAATATCCATCTGTTCACATCCGGCATCGGGATCTCTTCTCCCCGTGACCGTCGCCGGTCCTAAGGGTGATGAATTTGTTTTTACGCCTGTTTGCCAACCGTCGTCTGTTTGTCTTGTTGCTAGCGGTGATCTTGTTGACGGTCTCTGTCGGAATCACCCGGGGAGAACGGGAAAAAGTGACCTGGGTGGAAGCTGGGGTGAAGAATACAGTCGCCTGGCTGAGCAGTTGGATCCCTGCCCCCTCCCGTCTACTGGCGGAGGGGGAAGATGAGAAAGGCGAGGGAGTCCTTCAACTCAAAGCGGAAGTGAGCCAGTTGAAGCAGGAAAACCGTCAACTGAAAGAGGCCGCCGATTATATTAATAAAAACAAAGAAAGTTATATCACGGCTCAAACTGTGGCCCGTAGTCCAGACCGCTGGAATGATCGGCTGGTCATCGACAGAGGAAAAAAGGATGGTATCCAGAAGAATATGCCCGTCGTCACCCATGAGGGTTTGATCGGACGCGTATCGGCGGTGACCGATCAGATGGCGGATATTCAACTTCTGACGGACTCGGGCAGTTCGCCGGGGATCGCCGCCCACGTTCAGACCGGGAAAGAAATATTTGGTCTGATCGAAGGGTATGACGAAAAAAGTAAGCGCCTGTTGATGAAGAAGATTCCTTCCGGGGTGAAATTGAAAAAAGGGCAATTGGTAGTCACCTCGGGCATGTCGGAGATTTTCCCGGGCAATCTTTTGATCGGAACCGTGGATCAGGTGACCACGGGGGATTTTGGAGTGGATCAGATGGTTTATGTGAAACCCGCCGCTAGGTTTGAAGGGCTTCAATATGTGATGGTGGTTCGCGATCCAGCCAAGATTCAACTGAACAAGCACCGGCATCAATTGGAGAATCCAGATGGAGGAAAGGGAGGGGATTAAGCCATGGCGGCCTGGATACTAACCGGTTTCCTCTCCTTTCTTTTTTTATTGGAGGGAACGGTGTTACAGGATGTGACTCCCCAGGCTTGGGGGAGTCCTTTTATCTGGATTCCGCAACCGGTAACCAGCGGAATTATTATTTTATCTCTGATACAAGGCAGAAAAGCGGGACTGATTTATGGATTCTGTTTCGGTTTAATCCACGATCTGGTGTTTGGACAAGTGATCGGGGTCTACGCCTTCAGTACGGCTGCGATCGGTTATGTGGCGGGACAGATCTCCCGTCAAATGGTGTCGGGTCCCATTGTTGCTTTGTTTGCGACGGGGATATGTCAGGCGGTCCATTTGTTGATGGTATTTGGTTGGTACCGTCTCTTTAACGTGACGCAGATGCCTTGGAGTGAGTCAATGATCTACCATATCCTCCCCTCGGTTTTGATCAACACTGTAGTCGCTTATCCAGTTTATCGGGGGATTCGGTGGATTGTCCGTCGCTTTCATCCTCGATCGGTACAGTTGTTTGAATAAATGAAGTTTGCCTATGTATCCGGTCCCATCCAAGGGGGAGGATTTTTAGGGTGTGTGCCGAAAACATAGAGAGAACGGGGTGAACTGGATCATGGGTAAAGTGATGAAACCGGGTGTGAATATCAAGGGAACCAAGGGGGGGCTTCTCTTTCTGCTGGATGAATCACGTCCCTTTTCCGCCGTTTTGAACGAACTGAAATTCAAGCTGGAAAATGGATCCAATCTGTGGGAGGGCCCCGACACCCGTGTCCTGATCAAGTTGGGAAAAAGACAGATCACACGGGAGGAAGAAAAGGAAATGAGGAGCTTGTTCTCCTCCCACAAAAACCTGATTATCCATTCCATCGAAACATCCAATGGGCGACCCTATCTGGTAGATGATCGGGGAATTCAAATATTGACAGGGACCGTCCGCTCCGGTCAGGTCCTGGAACATCGGGGGGACCTGCTTCTCTTGGGAGATGTGAACCCCGGAGGGACCGTGCGTTCCACAGGGAGCATCTATGTGTTGGGGGCTCTGCGAGGCTTGGCTCACGCAGGGGGCGAAGGGGATGAAGAGGCGATCATCGCCGCCTCCAGTCTGTACCCGACTCAACTCCGGATTGCCGGTGTCGTATCCCGTCCCCCAGATGAGTGGGGGGATTCAGCCGTGACAGGGATGAATTTTGCCTACCTAGTCAATGGGCAGATCGCCGTGGATAAAATGCACCATTTGACTCGGATCCGTCCGGAAATCGAGTGGAAAGAGAATCAGTTCAAATCCTAGAATGGCCGGGAGGAGGGTAAAGAGTGGGGGAAGCCATCGTCGTCACTTCCGGGAAAGGCGGTGTAGGCAAATCGACCACATCCGCCAATATCGGAACAGCCCTGGCCTTGTCGAGCAAAAAGGTGTGCTTGCTGGACACGGATATCGGGTTGCGAAATCTGGATGTGTTGCTGGGGCTGGAAAACCGCATCATCTACGATCTGGTGGATGTGACACAACAAAAGTGCAACATCGAACAAGCATGGATCAAACATAAACGTTGCGACACTCTTTATCTGTTGCCTGCGGCCCAGACGAAGGACAAGTCCGCAGTGGATGCCAAACAACTTCGCTGGCTGATCGCTGAGTTGAAGGAACGCTTTGACTATGTGATCATCGATTGTCCGGCGGGGATCGAGATGGGTTTTAAGAACGCCGTCACCGGAGCGGACCGGGCGATTGTGGTCACCACTCCGGAAAATACGGCGATCCGGGATGTGGATCGGGTGATCGGAATTTTGGAAAAGGAGCAGGTTCCACAACCCAAACTGGTGGTCAATCGGTTTCGCCCCCAGATGGTGAAAGAGGGTGGGATGATGGATGTGGAGGAAGTTCTCTCCGTCTTGTCCATCGATCTGCTGGGGGTGGTTCCCGATGACGAGGAAGTGATCCGGGCCGGCCATCAGGGAGAGCCCATCGTCTTACATCACCGAAATCTCGCAGCCAAAGCTTATCGCAACATCGCCCGTCGGATCCAGGGTGAAATAGTCCCCCTCCTCCCCCTCGACCCAGACCGAAAACTCTTCCACCGCATGAAGCGCTGGCTGGGCTTCGCATAGACAAAAGCACCTGGAGACGGGTGCTTTTTTGGTTGGTGGGTGTGAAATCTGATCGGATAGAATAACGAGAATAAGAAGTTTCAGGATCTTAAGGATTGCAAAATTAAACCCTTTTTCCTATTCCTATATCTTTTTCTTTGTGTTTATAATAATTTCCAGTATGTTTGAAATATACTTTTGAAAGGAGTTATATATGATGAGAAATCCTTTGCTCACTATTTGGAGGTATCCTCGGGAGACACTTCAAGAAATTTTGGACTCACGCTGGTCTTCATTTGTGTGGTTGATCCCTATAGTTTATCTGATAGGAATTTACGACATGTTTAGTTTGTCACTACGTAATAACACAGGGGATACAGTCACTCTTCCAAGTATCATCATCCTTTCGTTTATTTTTGCAGTTATTATTGGTCCACAGGCGTGTCGATTAGCCATATTTTGGATGGGGAGATCGTGTTCTACCACGCTTCGGTTGCCATCCGGCAAGGAAGTGAAAACTGGCCGCTCCAAATCTGACCATCGGGCAGGGGCAAAGCCTTACGGAAGCAACACAGGGAAGAATGTTGCCCCTAAACGCCCTCTCTCCAGATTCTCCGCTGGGTAGGATGGCAAAGGTCGCTTTGGCAGCACACGACTCCCTTCCGCCGCCCATTTTCTGGCTAATCAACAGCCCTGATTGGGCCATTGTCTTGGGCATTCGATTCTCTCTTGTTTTGGGGTCTGGGACGGCTGTTTGGGGGGATGGGTGATTGGCGTGAATCATCGGTAACCGCTGCTTGGTCTAAAGTTCCGTTACTCTTGACCCTTTTTACATTCTGGTTTCCCATGATTTTGGTATATGGGAGAAGCCTGTTTCAAACTGAAATGCCTCAAAGCACTCTCCAAGCTATTTTTAGTTTGACTTTTTATCCTTTGTGGATTGCAGTATTTATTTACTACGTAGTGATTACTTCAAAAATGCTGGCAGAGGCACATGGATTTGAATCAAGCTGGAAAGGGTTTGCCGTCTATCTTGTATCCAAGCTTGTATTTGTATTCCCACTGCTGATTTTGTTTACAATCCTTGGGGCAATCTCCTGAGGAGGGATTGCCTTGAGGAAACAGATACATAGTTGGATCCAAAAGTTAAGTGGAACCATCAGGTCCCGAAAAGGTGCTTCCACGCTGGAATACGTCGTTATTTTGGTTGCAGGTGCAATTCTCGCAAGTGTTTTGTATACTGCATTGGCGGATCAGGAAGGATTAATCAAGAAAAAAATAGAGCAAGCGATCCGGGGCGAGTTGACCCTCTCTCAAAATCATGTCGAGTCATCTCCACAACCACCTCAACAACTTGAAAAACGTCCTGAAAAACAACCTCAACAGCCTAACAAAGCGGATACCACTTCCACCGGTTCCAAAGGTAAAAAGGGTAAAGATTGGTTGGATTTATTAGGAGAGGTGTTTGGCATTGATAAGGATGCGACTCCTTGGGAAAATGCCATGGAGATCTCCTACGATGTTGGTCCGGCCACCTTTTTCTTCAATCTAATTGATAACACAGGTACAATATTCTCGAAACAATGGGATAAAGACGAGAAAGCGTTCAGTATTTTTGGTCATGACATAACAAAGCGAGAAGTAGCAGATTTTATTTTCGATTTTAACCCGCTCAAGTCCGTAAAGGAAATTTTCACAGGTAAAAACAGAGTAACCGAAGAAAAGTTGAGTTGGTTTGATCGTGGATTAAATATCTTCGGTTTAATACCGGAAGGCGGAAATATTGTAAAGGGCGGTTTAAATATTGCTAAAAAGCCGCTCAAGGGACTCATCGGCGAGCTCGGAGATCAATTTACCAAACACGCTTCTAAATCCGCCAAGAAATTCATTGATCCAGCCAGAAAAAAGGCAGCAGATGTTTACTGTGGTTGGTTCGGTTATGAACCCATATCATCACCTTATGCTACTATTATTTACCTGAACAAAGGGTCAGCTACAGATAAATGTAAAGACACTGTAGTAAATACCCTTGGTGGAGAGGTTAAAGACCCACCCAAGAAATCTGGAAAAAAACTATCTCGTGCTGAATTGCAGGAGAGAGTGGAAAAATATAAATTGGATGTAAGTATTGAAGTTGGATGTAAGTATTGAAGATGGAATTGACTCCAAAGGAAGAACAGTAAAGTATATAACTTATGCGGATGGAAAGAAGAGAAAAATCACCAAAAGTGAATTGGCGGGTAAGCGACACCCTGATACAGGAGTTCTTTATAATAAAGATGGGTTCCCTGTTTTTGATGAGTGGAGCAAATTCGAGTTTCATCTGGATCAGAAGATGTACTTAGATAATGATTACAATCAGTTTAAAACGGCTACAGAAGCGTTAGATGCCCATTTGAAAAAACATCCCGAAGAAGGAAAAAATTTTACTAAGAAACAATTGGAGGATATTAGAAATCACCGTGACCAGATTGAAGGTTTAACTTGGCATCATCATCAAGAACCTGGTAAAATGCAATTAGTACCAAGTGATATACATGGTCCAACAAAACACACTGGTGGCAGGGCTATCTGGGGTGGTGGAGGCAAGTACCGTTAGGAGGTTACTTATGTCATGTCTGTAAAGTGGGAAAACGCTAAAAAGAGGCTCACAGAAGAAGAAATTATACAAGTTCAAAATAAAATTGGGTATGTATTTCCGTCGGATTTTTCTAGCCATGTATTGCAATATAACGGGGCACGTCCAACAAAATACTTCCTTGATTTCGGGAACTATAAGAAAAGAGTGTTTGGTACACTCCTAAATCTAGATTTGAACGAAAAATGGAACTTAGTCAAAGCCTATCATACGATATATGATGATGATGACGGGATACCACAAGGTTTTGTTCCTTTTGCTGATGACCCAGCAGGAAATTTATTCTGTTTTGATTTCACTCAAAATGAGCAGAACCCCTCCATCATCTTTTTCGACCATGAAGAGCCGGAATGGGAGTATGTATGTAACAACTTCACTGAACTTCAGGCCAAATTTTATTAAGCATTAAGAATTGGTTCTGAAAGAAATATACCGACCTTAGGAGCCGAGTGTTCTAGGGTCGGTTTTATTTTAAAATGGGGTGCTATAAAGCCCGATCGCTACCATCGAACTTTTACGTTTTTTCCTTTCGTGACCGGGCTAGAAGCGTTCTGAAAAAGTCATTCATTTTTAGCGGAATTTGCTTGTTAATGTTATCAAAGGAGATTTCAAAAAGGGACGGAGGAGATGCAGATGCTCGGAAAACAAATTCGGCAACAGTCTATGTTTCAATATATCTATTTTGGAAGACTTAATTCCCGATCAATTTGAAAATGCGATTGAAAATCTGATTTAATGTTTTTTGGGCGTGACAGGTCAATTCAAATGCTGAAGGAAAGATGATACCCCCCGGTACCTTAAAGCAAGCCAAGCCAGGAAGCGTGGTGAAAACATACGAGGGAGGGTTGGGTTTTACATGAAGTGACTTTGGTGGCAAGAACAATGGTTATCGTGAAAAGAAACGGACGGGAAGCACCTTGAAGAGGGCTACGATGTCCTGAAATACAGTGAAATCCTCAGCAGTCTAGGGGAGTCACAGCGTCCAAACCGATTTTGGGTAAGGTATAATATAGATGATCAAGGGTGGGAAGGTGCAGGCGTGTTGATTAGCCATATTTTGGGTTGCAAATAGGGTCGGGATGGTGGGACTTTGATTCGCCTTTGCGCTCTTTGCAAGAGATCGTAGCCGTCCCACCATCCCTGTCCCCTCAAGCGATATTTTACGATGGGGACAATGGGAGAGCGAAAGGATCATTTCGTTCCCATCATCCATTTTTGTGGTTAATCAACAGCCCTGGGGAAGATGATATGCTTTTAAATGCTCCAGGGGGGTAATCTAATGTTGGATGACACCAAAGTGGGTGCGATATATCAACAGTTTGCTCAAACGGTGATTGACATGATTCCAGAGGAATGGGAAAAGGTGTATGTTTATGGGGAGATGGAAGAAGATGGTGGGTGTATCGACTTTTATTACTACCCGAAGACAGGGAGGGAACCCGTACACAAGCTTGCCATTTCGGAATTGTTTGAAGTAGATGAGGCAGAGTTTAAACAATTAAATCGCCAACTGTTTCCTTGCCTAAGGGACTTGTGGAACCAGTATAAAGAAAGCGGACAAGAGTTGTGGTCAACTCTCACAATGATCATCAATCAAGGTAAGTTTAAGATTGAGTTTGGTTATGAAGATTTGTCGGAAGTGAGTTCTTTCGAAAGAAGATTAGCTTGGAGATATCATCGGCTTGGCCTGGTTCCAAAGGGGAGTTATTCCCGAAAAGTATTAGACGAGTATTTGAAGAAGAACGAAAGTGAACAGGAGTGATGAAAGATTCTTTCTCCAAACGATGGATTGGGTAACAGTGAGGAGAGCCTCAAGCAGGTAGCAGAATTGGAACATTTCCCGTCACAAACCTCCCGACTGGGTCGGGAGGTTTGTTTGGATGTTTCTTCTTCTTTACACCGTTTCCATCGCATTTTGTTATGATCGAACAGAGGTGATCCAATTCCAATTCCAATTCCCATACCTTTTGATCACCCCCGAGACTATGATTTGTTCTTTCCCCTCAATTTCTTCCTTTTCAATTTCTCCTCTTTTAATATCTTTTCCCTCAACTTGCCGATTACATCAAAGTTGAACCAAAAAAATGGCGGAATTATTGAACAAAAAAGCATGAAGATGGTTCCCGATATTTCTGAAAAAGTTGTTTTTCCGGTTACCGTTATTAATAACAGGATGATCAACACGATGGAAAGTATACTGAGCATATCATTGATAAAGTATGTTCCCGGAGAAGAAATGTCGTATTTACTCATCCATTTTAAAAGAAGATATACAAAATAGATATGTACCGCTGATAAGATAAATGCAACACCGAAATCTTTTTGAAGAAACAATTCGGCAGTGTGTGGAAAATAGATGACTAAAATAAAAAACAAAAAATATTGCACCGGTTTTATAACATAGATCAAATTTGTATACCTCCCTTTCTTTTTTCATCCATCGGGTGTGTGAAAGCAGCCCGGAACGAAGAATAGCACAGGTATGCGTTTTTCGTCCAGTTTGAAAATGATTCGCTAACACATCTTCAACGTTAGTTCCGGACTTTCGTAGAGATACTGCCACTATTTCGATTATAATCACTCCCAATTCACGTCACCTCCAAAGGCTGCACTCTTGCTCCGCCATGTCCCGCTATAAACAGGGGTTACGCGGCATGGGGGTTCGCTTTTTTTCGATGGTGAGTTGGGCGGAACGGGGAGGCCCCTTGGCTGACGGACATGGCAACTCGGTTCCCCGCTTTCACATTGTATGAGGGACAGATCCCGGAAAGGTTTCTCTTAAGCCCCTATTCGAATTTGGACCTTACGAAATAAATAGGGTGGCAGGGTTCTAGTGCAGGTAAATACCATCTGAGTCCACTCACTCATTTAAAGGAGAGAAAAACATGGTCGAAATAAATTGGATTGAAAATGCGGAGATCGATAAAGTTTCTGACGAAGAGTTAGCTCAAATAGAGAGGCAACTTGGTGTTAAGTTCCCATCGAATTTCATCTCATTTTGCGAACGATATGATGCACCACTGGAGTACGTTCTTATAGATGATGTAAACGGTGATACTAACGAGCTATCTGGATTTTATACCTTGAAAATGGTTGCAGAAGAGGTCAATTACATTTACACCCAAGATGAAGATTTGAAAGATATAGATGGGATCGTTGTTCCCTTTGCATTTGATTCAGTTATTAGTCAGTACTTCTTTTTTTACAAAAAAGACAATCTAGAAGAACCCGCAGGAATCTTTTTTAGGAATACAGATGATAGCTTTAACGAGGCTTTAGATGAAAATCGATATATAAGTAAAACATTTCAGGAATTGTTGGAGAAGCTTTATATAGGAGAAGACATCTAAGTGAAAGAAGCTTAGCATGGGAGTAAAACTATCTTGGACTTGTTCCAAAAGATAGTTATGCCAAAAAGGTATTGGACGAGTATTTGAAGAAGAAAGAGAGTAAACAGGAGCGATGAAAGTGGCTTTCCCTAAAAGAGAAAGCCACAAGTGGGTAGCAGAATTGGAACTGTCATATACTATCATCACTTTAAATTGCATAGCCTTGTTCGCTTGTCCATCGAGCATGATAAAGGGAGTCATTTGAAATGTCATGTTCAACATCTCCTTCATAGATGTGTTACCCGATCTTTCGGGCTTGGTTTTATTGCAGAGTACAATAGTGACAGGTATTGTCATAGATTCGAAACTGTTAGTGGCGGTTAACCTGGGTCATTTTTGGCCAAGGTCTTTTGGTATATTGACAAGAGAGGTTGATACAAAAACAAATTTTTTCACCGTTATTTATGTCAGCAGGGTAGCTGCTTATGGACCCATGTAAAAATAGGAAAGCAGGGGGGATTCCCGTAACATATCGGACTATGCCGCTATTTCACAATCCTAATGAAGCCTATGGACCTCAATTGACGGATGATAAGGTTCGTCAAGCCGAGAAAATTCTGGGGGTGAAACTGCCTGCACCCTATGTTGATACGTTAAAATTTTGTAATGGGGGTAAGCTGCGCCGAAATTCTTGTCCAACAGAGGAACCCACCAGTTGGGCAGAAGACCATGTCCAATTAATTGACCTGATGGGGATTGGATATGAGGGCGGTATTGAGAATGATGGGCAATATTACATACAGGAATGGGGTTATCCTCACCCTAGCGTTTGTATTTCCTGTATCGATGGGCATACCGCTGTGCTTTTGGATTATCGTGATCTTCCAGATGGAGAAGAACCACCCGTCGTATTCGTTGATATGGAAGCCGGCGAAGAAGAAGGAGAGGTTACCCTATTGGCCCCGGATTTTCAGTCCTTTGTGGATCAACTGGTAGCAAGTGAAACTAGGTATGTGGTAGGCTATCCGGTTTCCTATGATGCAAAACGTATTCAGCAGGCGGTAAAAGGCCTGGGAGATGTCACTCATAAACGATACGAGGCAGCAGACGGCGTGATGGACTGGGTTATTGTCCAGTTAAAAGGAATCCGGGGATACGAAAATGAACAGGCTAAAATTATGTTCCACTCCAATAAACCTACCAACTACCCTGAAATAGAGTGCTCTTTGGTCGCTGAATTGGAAGTGGAAGATCGGGTGTCAGAATCGGTGATCGATAACTTGAATCAGCGAGTGAGGCACACTTTTGGATGTGACGGTATTCGAATTTACAAACCCCATCGCTGGCAATCGTATCTTTGTGATTTCGCTGAAGAAGATGTATGATACCCATGATTTTGCGGAATCTATAGTTTGTAAATAACTGAGGGAATATTTAATATGAACTCAGAACTCTGTGTTTGCAGGAGTGATGGGGGAAGGAAGATGAACTTAGTGCATGCACGAGTTGGATTAATCAAAAAAGGTAGTATTCGGTGGAGAGAAGGGGTTTAACGATCTGCTACTTTAAAGGGAAACTGCAGTAAGCCTCTGACAAAGCGAAAATCGCCAAAGTCTGCATCAAATAAGGGCCCACAGCATATTTTCGTAAGCTTTCAAAAAAAGGACTTCCACTTTACTGCAAATCATGAAAGATAAGATAGGATTGAGTCCACGAAAATGCCCGTTAGGACTGGGATTGTTGTTTTCTGATTTAAGGGGTTTTAGATGAACGTAGTGGGATATAAAGGAGAAATACTATGGAAAATGGAGGGCGACAGAGAAAGAGTTTTAGATGAACGTAGTGGGATATAAAGGTGCAAGGATCGACACCACAATTCCGATGAAGACATTTGTTTTAGATGAACGTAGTGGGATATAAAGAGCAGATTGTACTTCAACAACAACACTCTTTTGTTTTTCGTTTTAGATGAACGTAGTGGGATATAAAGTTTGGAGAAACGTCCGATCTGGATCGTGCCTTGTCAATTGTTTTAGATGAACGTAGTGGGATATAAAGGAGGATCCATTTCAAAATGGATACGAGGGCGCACTTATAGTTTTAGATGAACGTAGTGGGATATAAAGGCCCGCAATCATCGCAAATACAGCGGGAATCGTAGTGGGTTTTAGATGAACGTAGTGGGATATAAAGCTGGCAGCGGGCCCTACGCAAGAAGGGGGTCCTCCGTTTTAGATGAACGTAGTGGGATATAAAGAAGAAGAAAGTAAAGCGAAAGCTGGCGGTGTTACCGCGTTTTAGATGAACGTAGTGGGATATAAAGGAGCCTGTTGTGCCTCCGTACTCTTCAGGATATCGTCGTTTTAGATGAACGTAGTGGGATATAAAGGAAGAAGGGTTAAGGAAAACATCCGAAACCCGATATCGTTTTAGATGAACGTAGTGGGATATAAAGAAAGGATGAAGGATGGGTGGGAGGAGAAAACGAGGGTGTGTTTTAGATGAACGTAGTGGGATATAAAGCCTGACGATTGACCGCGATGGTCAGCCATTCTTGAAGCGTTTTAGATGAACGTAGTGGGATATAAAGAACGAAAAATTTGTATGGTTGCCGTCCCGTTTGCGATCGTTTTAGATGAACGTAGTGGGATATAAAGGGAGGATGCGCTGAATACTGATTGTTCCCTGATTGAAGGTTTTAGATGAACGTAGTGGGATATAAAGAAAGTTTCCGCTGCATCCCGAAGGGTCAATATAAAGGCCTTTTTGAATGCGTCGACCCGGATCTGACAGGCGGCACTGACTCGTGAACTTATGCCCTTGTTCTAAAAATCTTTTTGGGATGGGAGTTTTAGGTAGGTAAGTGGTATGTGTGTTGCGTTTTCAAGGTAGGATTACAGGAGGAATCAAGATGGATGATGAAGGCAAGTTAAAAGAGGCAATTGTTAAATTGATGGAAAGAGATCCCGATGCTCATTTCACGGGAGGAGTGGATGTAAATAAGATCTTACAAGCGGAAAAGGCATTAGATGTATCTTTTCCAGAAAGTTATAAGTGGTTTTTGAGGGATTATGGTTATGGTGGAGTAACGGGTGTTGAGATCTATGGTATAGATTTGGGTCATCCCCCTTCTGTTATTGAGTATACTCTTGATTGCAGAAGGAATGGTTTACCAAATTCTTATGTAGTAATTAACGATGTGGATGAATGGATTTATTGTCTGGATACCAGCAAGATGAAGGATGGAGAATGTCCTGTAGTCGATTGGGATATTCGGGGAGAGGGTTATAAGGAAATAGACAATTTTTATTATTTCTTAATTGATCAATTTGAAAATGCGATTGAAAATTTGATTTAGGCTTTTATTCTTTTGGGCGATTCGTGCGGGTGTTTGCTTCTTTTCCATAGTGTTGGGGCCGAAGGATTCCCAAAGCCTGCACAAACGATAGACTTTCTTGTGATTGATCACCAAACCCTCTTTGCAGAAGAACGGTCAACTTTTGGTATCCGTATGAAAACCCGGGTCCCGGAACCTAATATATCGAGGATTCTCAGCGCCCAAGCAAGTTTGAAATAAGATACAAGAACAGATGAACAGACGAGGAATTCCCGGGAGGATAATCAAATGCTGAATGATGAAAAAGTGGGTCATATGTATTAACAAATTGCAAACGGTGATTGATATGATACTTGAGGAATGGGACAAGGTGTATGTTTATGGGAAAGTGGAGGAAGAAAGACAGGGTTCTTTCTTTTTCTACTACCCTGTATCAAGTAAAGAGCCTGTGTATAGCTTGGATATTCCAGAGTTGTACGAGGTGGATGAAGAAGAGTTTGACCAATTAAAGGATCAACTGTATGAACATCTTGAAACTTTGTGGAACGAGTATAAACGAAGCGGAGAAGAGTTGTGGTCTACTCTCACTATGATGATGGAGCGGGACAAGTTTAAGATTGAGTTTGGTTATGAGGACTTGTCTGCACCTGAAACCGATTATTATGAAAGAAGCTTAGCATGGGAGTATAACTATCTTGGACTTGTTCCAAAAGATAGTTATGCCAAAAAGGTATTGGACGAGTATTTGAAGAAGAATGAGAGTAAATAGGAGCGATGAAAGTGGCTTTCCCTAAAAGAGAAAAGCCACAAGTGAATAGCAGAATTAGAACTGTCATTTACCATCATCACTTTAAACCTCCCGCTTCCCTTCATATTGGAGCGGGAGGTTTACTGCTTTTGTTGTGTTTGGTTATGTTACAGTAAAGATGAGGTCCTGCCAATGGGTAATCAGGAGTACAATTTCGTTATTCAGAACTGCATAGCGGAATGATTTTTCGCAATTAACAAACATATTCTTCTTATCGAGAAGGTGATCATGTGGATGTGATTGTGGTGGGAGCGGGAATTGCGGGTCTGGTCGCTACGGCGGAATTGGCGGATGCAGGGAAGAAAGTACTGCTTTTGGATCAAGAACCGGAAAGCTCCCTCGGAGGTCAGGCCTGGTGGTCCTTTGGCGGTCTGTTTCTGGTGGATTCTCCAGAGCAACGGCGGATGGGGATCAGGGATTCCAGGGAATTGGCGTGGCAGGATTGGTTGGGGACAGCGGGGTTTGATCGGGAAGAGGATGAAGATGTCTGGGGCAGAAAATGGGCGGAAGCCTATGTGGACTTTGCCGCTGGAGAGAAGCGCGCCTGGCTACGTAGCATGGGAATTCGCTTTTTTCCGGTGGTGGGTTGGGCGGAACGGGGTGGGCCCTTGGCTGACGGACATGGAAACTCGGTGCCCCGCTTTCACATCGTGTGGGGGACAGGTCCCGGCATTGTGGCTCCATTTGAAGAGCGTGTGCGGGAACATATCAAAAAGGGTCAGGTGGATTATCGGCCTCGCCATCGTGTGAAGCAGTTGATTAAAAATAATGGTGCGGTGGTGGGAGTGAGCGGCTCCGTCTTGGTGCCGAGTTCAGCGGCACGAGGCGAAAAAAGCTCCGATGAAGAGATTGCTTCCTTTGAATACAGGGGAGAAGCGGTGCTGGTTTCCAGTGGGGGAATCGGTGGCAACCACGATCTAGTCCGTGAGCATTGGCCGAAGTGGTTGGGAAAACCTCCAAAGCAAATGGTTTCCGGTGTACCAGCACATGTCGATGGACGGATGCTTGCTATCACCGAAGCCGCCGGTGGGCGGATTGTAAACCGGGATCGCATGTGGCATTACACGGAGGGACTGAAAAACTGGAACCCCATCTGGGAAAATCATGGGATACGGATTCTCCCAGGACCTTCTTCCTTTTGGTTGGATGCACGGGGAAGGCGTTTTTCGGCACCTAATTTCCCTGGATTTGACACCTTGAGCACTTTGAAAGCAATCCGAGAGACGGGCTACGACTATTCGTGGTTTATATTGACGCAAAAGGTGATTGAAAAGGAGTTTGCTCTCTCCGGTTCAGAGCAGAATCCGGATTTAACCGGTAAAAGTATAAAACAAGTGTTAGGTCGAGTTTTGCCGGGAGCCCCTGGGCCGGTTAAAGCTTTTATGGAGGAGGGGGAGGATTTTGTCATTGCTGATACCTTGGCTGAATTGGTCTCGGGGATGAATCGGCTCACAGGTGAGGATTTATTGGATCTGGAGGAGATAGAAAGACAAATACAGGCACGGGACCGCGAAATGGACAATAAATTTACCAAGGATCTTCAAATCACGGCCCTCCGTGGAGCACGTCATTATCTGGGGGATAAATGGGTTCGCGTGGCCGCTCCCCATCAAATGCTGGATCCAAAAAACGGCCCTCTGATCGCTGTTCGCTTAAATATCCTCAGTCGAAAAACCCTGGGAGGATTGCAGACGGATTTGTCCGGGAGGGTGTTGGATGTTCAAGGGAAGCCCGTTCCGGGACTTTATGCAGCCGGCGAAGTCTCGGGTTTTGGCGGGGGAGGCGTTCATGGGTATCGCTCTCTCGAAGGGACATTCCTGGGTGGATGTCTCTTTACAGGAAGAGTGGCAGGCCGTGCCATCTCGGAAGAACTGGGCTAGAGCATGATCCTATAAATGGCTGAAGAGTCACTTCCTTGCGTCAAGGGCTATGAGAGTGGGTGAGCAGGGGAGCACTGGTTGTATACGCGAATCATCTGTGGAACCACTTGACTGACATCATGTACTCTTACCGTATATACTCGTCCGATTTTACCTAAGCGACGCCGTTCATTGGGATGAGATAATAGCCAGTCTAGCTTTTCTATGATCGTGTCCGGGTTTGCCGACAGAATCGGAAAATCGCGGGGAAAGGTGCTTTGGAGATCTTCGCGGATATAACTGATCACCGGTTTACCCAGAGCCATCGCTTCCATCGCCAGAATTCCATGTGTCCCAATCAACAACTGGTCCACAATGATATCCGCTTGTCGGTAAATTTGAAGCGCTTGTGTGTGGGGCATATTTTGGACCATGCGAAAAGTGAAATGGTGTTTTTTCTTTAACTCGTGGACCGCTTTTTCGATATAGGAGGTACCTTTCAAGGAAGGGATGGAAGGTGCGTGGACCACGAGGGGAACCCGTTTGTGCGGATCGGGATATAGGGGCCGATACTTTTTTGTCTCGATCATGCGAGGGATGACGTGTACCTTTTTGTAAAATCTTTTGGCGTGTTCATAAAGTTCATAATCTGGAACGATTGCATCCTCAATGGCCGCTGAAATCCGTTGGAGGTGTTTCACCATTTCCGTTTCCGTTTGATGGTGCGGATGGATGATTTGAATCCATGGGTTTTTCTGTTTGGCGAGAGATAACAGACGTACATCGTTTCCGCAGTGTCGCATCAATACTTTTTTCTTGTTTTGAGCGAGGATATTTAGATCACTGAGGTCCTTAAACATGGTTTTTCCCCAGTAATAATGAAAGATGTCAAAGCGGCCCCAGTTTTGTCGGAACCACTGGGGCATTTTTTCAAGGCGAAGATAACCCTGCAACGGATATTTAAATTTGCTTTGGTTATAAATCAGCTGTTCCGTGTGGTAACCTCGACGATTCAATTCACGAGCCAGCAGATTTCCTTGCCCGGCGATGTCTACTGGAGCTATTAAAATACGCATAAGCAATCTCCTATCCTATTTAACATATTCAGTACATCTTATGTTCTGCTTTTCGCCCCGGTGTGGATATCGATAGAAATAGGGCGTGGAGGATCTCTGCGAGTTTGTGTTCTATTTCGCTTCGGTGCAGAAGTGAGGACAGGCTTCAGTGACTCGATTTGTCACCCTCTTCGGATCTGTCACATCCTTAACGAGCGCTCGTAAGACTTCTTTGGAGACAAGACCCTGATTCGTCAGGGTTTTTCCTTTTGCATAACCTGGTGAGACAAGTCATAGGATGTACCAAAACCGATGTGGAAAAGAGGGGCGGTGAATCCCATGATGGAATGGTCCCGGGGCATCAGCAAAAGGCGACAGGACCGGATCCGGGCGATCAGGGAAGGAAAAGAGCTTCCCAGAGGCGGGAGTGGTTCACGTTACCGGAGTCAACCGATGCTCTCCAAAAAAGACCCGGAGGGCAAATGGGACGAGCTTCCCTGGAACCGTCCTGGGGTGTGGGAGAAAGAGGAGAGAAAGAAGAGGAAAGACAGCCGATTGTTGATTCAGACCTTTTTTGCATTTTTTCTGATGACAGGGGCTTGGTTGATCTTTCAATCGGATACCCCCTCAGCCAGACAGGCTCAAGTCTTCATTTCTGAGGTGATGAACCGGGATTATAACTTTCAGAGCGTGGCTCGTTGGTATGAGGAGAACATCGGCGGAGCCCCGGCGATTCTGCCTGCCTTTCGGGAAGATGCGGGGAAGAAAGAGAAAAAACCTTTATCTTGGGTGGCTCCGGTGAAGGGCAGCCTCGTCCAGCCCTTTAAAAAAGGAGAGCGGGGAGTGGTGATCCGCACCGAAACCGGGGCACCGGTGGTTGCTGCGGCACAAGGGTGGGTGGTGGAGACTGGAGAGCGGGAAGGGCTGGGGAAAACCGTGATCCTTCGCCATGCCGATGGCAAAGAGACTTGGTATGGATGGCTAAAAGAGATTCAGGTGAAGAAAAAAGATTGGGTACAACCGCGTCAGCTGGTGGGGGAAGTGGGAGGGCGAGGGGGGGATCCTCTACTCTTTTTCGCTCTCAGACAGGGAGGCGATTTTGTCAACCCCACGGGGGTGGTCGCCTTTGAGTAGGTTTCTCTTTCTGCAAGGACTTCGGATCCGGATCCATAGTCTGTTCTGGTTGGTGATCTTCACTTCAGTGGTGACAGGCCAATTTCTGGAGGTGATCACCCTCTTTGTCTTGGTGCTGATCCATGAACTGGGACATGTGACTGTGGCTCATTCCTATGGTTGGCGGATGTCCGGGATTCAGTTGCTTCCCTTCGGAGGTGTGGCCCATACAGAAGAATGGGGAACGGTACCGGCCCGGGAAGAGGTAGCGGTCGCCTTGGCGGGTCCTTTTCATAATGTCATGATGGTTCTTTTTGGATACGTCTTTTTTCAGATGGGCTGGTGGTCAGAGGAGTGGATGCAATATTTTGTGCAGGGAAACACCTTGATGGCAGGTTTTAACCTGTTGCCGATCTATCCCTTGGACGGGGGCAGAATCTTACAGGCTTTGCTCAGTTATCGCTTCTCTTACCGGCGGACACTGACCCTGAGTCTGACTTGTAGTCTGACAGGGGCTTGTCTGATCCTGCTGTGGAGTGTGTGGGGCGGGAGTTGGAATCTCAATCTCTGCGTGATCGCGCTGTTTTTGTTATACTCCAGTGGAATCGCGTTTAAACAGCGGGATTATCAATATATGCGCTTTTTGATGAAACGGAGTGAATCCACGGTCTCTGCCCAGGCTCGGATCGTCCGCTTACAGGTCAACCATGATGAAACCTTGGTATCGGTGCTGAAACGATTGCAAAAGGAGGCCTACCATGTGGTAATGGTGCGGGATTCCCAAGGGGGGTGGTCTCCTCTTCCAGAAGAGGTGCTGTTTCGCAGCTTCTTTCATGAGAAGAAACCGGACTGTCGCATGGGAGACCTGATTGCATAGGCTACATTGACAATCCAGAGGGGCTATGTTACGATTTCCTTTGTGCAATATGCGCATAGGTACTTACTCCCCCGGAGTAGCTGTACCGCACGGGATGGGTATCGGCAGGAAGGGGATTTTTCCCCACCCAAATCCGGCGAGTCTTCACAGGAGAAGGAGGTTCCGGGATGTATGCATTGATCGAGACCGGTGGCAAACAATATCGCGTCCAAGAAGGACAAGCGATTTACATTGAAAAGCTGACCGCCGCTGAAGGTGAAACCGTCACTTTTGACAAAGTACTTCTCGTCAACAAGGAAGAGGGGACTGTAGTCGGCACTCCCGTAGTGGATGGAGCCAAAGTGACCGGTAAAGTGGAAAAACACGGTAAGGGAAAAAAGGTGACCGTGTTCAAATTCAAACCAAAAAAGAACTATAAGCGGAAACAGGGACATCGCCAACCCTTTACCAAAGTGGTCATCGAGAAGATCGAGGCCTGATTCTCACCACATGATACGGATTTCCTTGTATCGTGACGAGATAGGTGACTTGGAGCGAGTCATCCTTCAAGGGCACGCCGGTTTCGGGGAAGCTGGAGAGGATCTGGTTTGTGCAGCGGTGTCCGGGATCGCAGTCGGTCTGACCAACGCTTCGGAAACCCTCCTCGGGGTGCAAATCCATTCGGATGATGTCAACCAAGAGGAGGGGGGCTACCTGGAGTGCCGGATCCCGGGCGGTCTGATGCCTGAAACACGGCAGAGAGTCAGTTTCCTTCTGGAAGCGATGACAGCTGCTCTCCAATCGGTGGCGGATGAATATCCCGCTTATATTCAAATTCAAGAACGTTAAATCTCATTTGAAGGAGGTGGACATCCATGCTGAAAATGAACTTGCAGTTTTTCGCCCAGAAAAAAGGGGTCGGTTCCACCAAAAACGGCCGGGACAGCATTGCCAAACGCCTGGGCGTGAAGCGCGGTGACGGTCAATTGGTGAGTGCCGGTAGCATCCTGGTCCGGCAACGGGGAACCAAGATCTATCCTGGAATCGGTGTGGGCCGTGGCGGCGATGACACCCTCTTCGCCAAAGTGGAAGGCGTTGTGAAATTTGAACGGATGGGTCGTGATCGCAAGCGGGTCAGCGTTTACCCGCAAGCAGAATTGGCTCAGGTCGAAGCCTGATGTGTGTGTCGAGAATCCCTGGCTGAATCGCCGGGGTTTTTTCATGGGCAAAAATCGATTACCATAGACAGAAAAGACGGGAGAGGGTTTTGTGCCGAAAGGGTTCTCTTTTGGATTGCAGATAGCTTTCCTGGCGATGGGGGTCCTCCTTTTATCCGTGTATTCTGGGGATTGGCGAGTAGGTTTGGCGTTAGGAGTGGGATGGCTCCTTGTGGCGGCTGGTTGGATGAGAACTTGGATGCGCCGGTTGGAAAAGCAGGATCGGGAGCGGTCGGTCCGGGAACAGTTGAAACTGTTAAGCTGGCAACGTCATGATTGGCTGAATCACCTCCAGGTCTTGATGGGATTTACCAGCTTGAATAAACCGGAGCGAATGTCCTCTTATCTGCAAGAACTGGTCCACCGATTGGAAATCGAACGCGTCACCTCCCAGGTGGAACCTCCCCAGTTGGCTTTAAGGCTTGCCTTGTTGAGGCGGGATCATCCTGAGTGGCAGTGGGTGCTGGAGGTGGAAGAAGGACTGGGGCCGCTGAAGGAGAAGGCCGCAGATCAAATCGGATGGATTCTGGAAGCGACGGCGGTTTGGCTGAAACCATTTGCAGAAGAGCAGGGTGAAGTGAGGGAATTATATCTTCAGCTCTCCCAGAATCCGGAAGGATGGCTGTTGCGATTCCGACCAGAGGGAGAAGAGAAATATCCCACGGGTGAATGGCAGCAGCTTCGGGAAAAGATAAAAGCATACGGGGGAGAAGCGATGCTTGGGGATTCCGGAAGGTTTTTCGACATCCAGGTACCCAGTGGCAGAAATACATAACAGGCGGTGGGGAGCATGTTTGTAGACAAGGTGAAAGTGTTTGTCAAAGGGGGCGATGGTGGGAATGGCATGGTCGCCTTTCGACGGGAAAAGTACGAGCCTTGCGGCGGTCCCGCCGGTGGGGATGGTGGTCGGGGCGGAGATGTGGTGTTCCAAGTGGATGAAGGCCTACGGACACTGATGGATTTCCGTTATCGAAAACAATTTAAAGCCGATCGGGGAGAACATGGACGTTCCAAAAGTCAGCATGGAAAAGGGGCAGAATCCTTGGTGGTGAAGGTTCCCCCAGGAACGGTCGTCATTGATGCGGATCGCGGCGAGAGGATCGCTGACTTGACCCGCCAGGGCCAGACAGCGGTGATCGCCTCAGGCGGACGGGGGGGACGGGGAAATATCCGGTTTTCCACCTCTAAAAATCCAGCCCCCCATGTAGCGGAAAATGGAGAACCTGGTGTGGAGCGATGGGTTGAACTGGAGTTGAAACTCTTGGCCGATGCAGGGTTGGTGGGCTATCCCAGTGTGGGGAAATCCACTTTGCTGTCGGCGGTGTCTGCAGCCCGACCCAAGATCGGTGATTATCATTTTACCACGATCCACCCCAACCTAGGTGTAGTGGAAACGGAGGATGGCCGCAGTTTTGTTATGGCGGACCTGCCGGGTCTGATCGAAGGCGCCCATACAGGAGTGGGCTTGGGTCACCAGTTCTTGCGTCATGTGGAACGAACCCGGTTGTTGATCCATGTAGTGGATATGGCGGGTTCCGAGGGGAGAGATCCCTACGAAGACTGGTTGCAAATCAATGAAGAGCTGACACTGTATCGAAAAGAGCTGGCGGATCGACCGCAAATCGTCGTCGCCAACAAGATGGATCTGCCTGAAGCAGAGGAGCATCTGCAGCGGTTTAAAAATGCTACCGCCGGGAAAGTTCCTATCTTTCCAGTCTCCTCTGCCACCCGTGAGGGCTTGCGGGAGCTTCTATTTGCGGTGGCGGATCGTTTGGATGAACTCCCCGATGAGCCCCAGGAAGAAGAGGAGCTGGAAGAACGGAAAATTTACCGGAGTCCCGCCGCTGAGGAAGCCTTCCAAGTTCGCAGAGAGAATGAACTCTTTGTCGTGGAGGGAGCCAGGGTCGAAAAGTTGGTCAAAATGACCAATTTCCAGTACGATGAATCGATCCGCCGCTTCGCACACACCTTGAAGCGGATGGGAGTTGATGATGCGCTCCGGAAAAAAGGGGCCAAGGAAGGAGACACCATCCGGATCGGAGAGATGGAGTTCGATTTTCAGGATTAAGAAAGCCACCGGGCGAATTTTCGCCGGGTGGCTTTTTGGCGCATTTATCATTGTGGTCCAGGTTATGGAGGGGGCTGCTTTCTAACTTTCCACACTGGGTTTAGATTGGATAAGCTTAGTAAATACAAAACGGACGAGGGGTCCCATAATCAAGATTTGCAAAGGCCATGCCAGCACCAGGTTTTTACCAAAAATCGAGTTATAATCAGTCATGATTGAATGGGAAGGAGATCCAGTGTGAAAGTTCGTTGTAATTACACCGTACATCGACATAAAAAATGCCATTCCAATCACCATGCATGTGGAGATGGCCAGGATGGTATATAATTGATTTGTTGTATGAGCAGTGAACTTCAACGCTATTTTTTTAGCGATTGGCCCAACTATAAGCAGATCAAGTATAAACGCAATAATAAATCCAATGAAAAAATCTGATGTTATTTCTGTGAAGGACAGTTCCCCCATCGCCTCATTGAGGTAAAAGTTATAAATCGTTATCACCAATACCATTCCAAAACACATCATGAAACCAAATTGGAAGCTCTCTTTCTTCGTTGTTGGCAAGATCATCATCCCTTCTTGGACTGTTTTTCATTATAGGAGAGCAGGCGTGTTGATTAGCCATATTTTAGGTAGGAAATCAGGTCGGGATGGTGGGACGGTGGAGAGCCTTTGCGCTCTTTGCAAGAGATCGTAGCCGTCCCACCATCCCCGTCCCCTCAAGCGATATTTTACTATGGGGGTAATAGGAAGAGCGAAAGGTCAATTTCGTTTCCGCCACCCATTTCCTGGTTAATCAACAGCCCTGATAGGAGAGTAAAAATATCCTCGTAAGTGAACCTTTTGTGAACGTTGATTATTGAGTGATTCATTCATTTTAGTCTTACTCTAATAGAAAGAAACTCCCACCTTGACAGGTGGGAGAGGTTCATTACATGCTGGCGGCAAGAATGAAGGAAAACAATACTAACAGGACCACCAACACAATTCCGATAAAAAAGAGCCCGGCTCCCCAAAGGGTCCACAGACGTTGCACTCGTTTAAAGTGATCCACACTTTCCTAATTTTTGGCTTTCCAGGCCCACTCATTGCCCTTGGCTCCTAGGACAAAAATCATAACGATATTGACGATGGGGATCAGGCCTAACAGTGAGATCCAGACTTGGTTTCCGATTCCCCAGATCCAGCTGAGGAAAAAAGCGCCCCAGTTCCATTTTTTAATCTCTGCGGGAACTTCTTCGGCATAGGTTTCGATTCTTTCTTCCATGTTGCAATCTCCTTACTGTCATTTAGTGAATTAGCAGAACAAACCAACTCTGCCAAAAGTGCATTAAGCTATGTTTAGTTTACAATTATTCATTATCGACAGTAAAGTCCTTTTTTTTCACTCAGAGGGGATTTTTGAATTTTACCTTGTCATGGAGGGATACCTCCTGCAGCAGTCCCATCATGATCACGAACCCAAGCTTAAGACTTCACCTGTTGAATCGCTTGCTCAAACTCCGCATTCATCTCCGTAGCTGGTTTTTTCGTTAGCAGACTGACGAGGATGATGGCGATGGTGGAGGCGATAAATCCGGGAATCATCTCGTAGATCTCTTTGACGGCATCGATATTGGACCAGATGATCACCGTGGTCGCGCCGACGATCATGCCTGCCAGTGCGCCCCATTTGTTCATGCGCTTCCAATAAAGGCTCAGCAATACCATCGGTCCAAAGGCGGAGCCGAATCCGGCCCAAGCGTAACCCACCAGATTTAAGATCGTTTCATTGGGATTGAAAGCCAGGTAGAGAGCGATCAGGGCCACTCCTAGCAAAGAGAGACGACCGACCAGAACTAGCTCTCTGTCCGAGGCGGAGCGGCGAAGAAAGGCACGGTAGAAGTCCTGAGTCAATGCACTAGCCGTCACTAGCAATTGGGAGGAGATGGTGCTCATGATCGCCGCCATGATTGCTGCCAGCAGGAAGCCCGTGATCAAGGGGTGGAACAGGATCTTAGCAAGCATGATGAAGACAGTCTCCGGATTTTCCAAAGTTATGTGTTCTTGATGGAAGTAAGCGATGCCGATGAGACCGGTGAACATCGCTCCCCCGACGGAGAAGATCATCCAGCCCATGCCGATGCGGCGGGCTTTTGACATCTCTTTGACGGAGGTGATCGCCATAAAACGAACGATAATATGAGGCTGACCAAAGTAACCCAATCCCCAAGCTAACAGAGAGAAGATGCCGATTGCGCTCGTACCTTTGAAAGCATCCATCAAGGCGGGATCGATGGAGCGAATTTCGCTGAAGGTGGCACTCATTCCACCGGTTTGGGTGAGTACTACGATCGGGACCAGGACCAAGGCGAGAAACATGATGGTTCCCTGGACAAAGTCGGTCCAGCTGACAGCGAGAAAACCGCCAAATAGGGTGTACAGGATGACAACTCCTGCAGTGAGCCAGATCCCCCACAGATAATCCATGCCGAAGGCACTTTTGAACAATTCGCCACCGGCAACCATTCCCGAGGAGGTGTAGAATGTAAAAAAGATGAAGATTACCAGTGCTGATACAATCCGCAGCAGTCGGGTGTGATCTTTGAAACGATTTTCCAAATAGTCCGGGATGGTAATCGCGTTGTTGGCGATCTCCGTGTAGGTCCGCAGACGTGGAGCAACAAAGAGCCAGTTGAGCCAGGCACCGATGGTCAATCCGACTGCGATCCAGCCACTGCTCAACCCGGAGGCGTACATCGCACCTGGAAGGCCCATCAGCAACCATCCGCTCATATCCGATGCCCCGGCGCTCAATGCGGTCACAGCGGGTCCCAGGTTTCGTCCTCCCAGCATGTAATCAGATAAGTCTGAAGTCCTTCTGTACGCGTAGTAACCAATGGATAACATGACTATCAAATAGATGCCGATGGAAATAAAAACAGCAGACTCCATGAGGTCCCCTCCTAAATTATTCAGAATATAACGCCATTTTACAACAATCATCAAGCGGATGCAGCCTGTATCACGGGAGTGTTGATTATCCATATTTTACGGTGGGGGCAATGGGAAGAGCGAAAGGGTCGTTTCATTCCTATCATCCATTTTAGGGTTCATCAACAGCCCTGCTTGTATCTATTTTACGGACGGCAATCTCCTGAGCAGAGACTACCGTCCGCTATTTTTACAACATTTGACTGATGGTTTTAGCTTGCATATGGAGAATCAAGTAGTCCGGCCCGCCAGCTTTTGAATCGGTTCCTGACATTTTGAATCCGCCAAAGGGTTGGTATCCTACAATCGCACCGGTGCAGTTGCGATTGAAGTACAGGTTCCCCACTTGGAAGTCACGCTTGGCACGCTCGATGTGCTCCGCGTTGCGGGAGATGACTGCTCCGGTCAAGCCGTATTCGGTGTTGTTGGCGATTTCAATCGCTTCATCAAAGTCCTTGGCTTTGCAGAAGGCGACCACTGGACCGAAAATCTCTTCCTGCATGATGCGGGCTTGAGGGTCCACGTCAGCAAAGATCGTGGGCTGAATGAAATAACCTTTGGAATCATCCGCTTCCCCGCCGGTCACCAGTCGCCCTTCCTTTTTGCCGATAGCAATGTAACCGGTGATTTTGTCATAAGCCTTCTGATTGATGACAGGTCCCATATAATTCTGGTGGGAGCGGGGGTCGCCGACGGTCAACTCCTTCACCCGCTGGGCCACCTTTTCCAACACCTCATCGTAAACATCCTCATGCACGACCGCACGGGAGCCGGCGGAACATTTCTGTCCGGAGAAGCCGAAGGCGGAAGTGGTGATCGCTTCAGCTGCAATGTCAAGGTCCGCCTCCCGGTCTACAACCACGGTATCTTTCCCGCCCATTTCGATGATGATGCGCTTCAGATGGGTCTGACCTTCATGGACGACGGATCCCCGTTGGTAAATGCGGGTTCCCACGGCTCGGGAACCGGTGAAGGTGATCAGTGCGGTTTTTGGATGGTCCACCAGATATTCGCCGACCTCCACTGGGTCTCCGGGAACAAAGTTGACTACGCCCTTAGGAATTCCGGCTTCTTCCAGTACTTCGACAAATTTGGCGGCGATTACCGGAGTCGATTCTGCCGGTTTCAGCAACACGGTGTTTCCGGTAACCAGGGGAGCGACTGTGGTTCCCACCATGATTGCACAAGCGAAGTTCCACGGGGGGATTACCACGCTGACACCCGTCGGGGTGTAGATGTAGCTG
The DNA here is from genome assembly GCF_050433445.1 of Kroppenstedtia sanguinis. Taxonomy (NCBI): domain Bacteria; kingdom Bacillati; phylum Bacillota; class Bacilli; order Caryophanales; family Thermoactinomycetaceae; genus Kroppenstedtia; species Kroppenstedtia sanguinis. Next base: position 84,219 of record NZ_JBNPXF010000004.1, read on the forward strand.
TTCAGTTCCCCTTCCCGACTGTTGACCGGCTTCCCGTCTTTCAGCTCCAGCATTTGGCGGGCATAGTATTCCATAAAATCGATCGCTTCAGCCGTATCGGCATCGGCTTCTTTCCAGGGTTTCCCGGCTTCTTTCACCAACAGAGCGGAAAACTCATGTTTGCGACGGCGAAGGATGGCGGCGGCACGGAAGAGAATCTCCACACGGGCGGCGGGGTCCCATTTCCTCCAGCTTTCAAAGGCTTCCAAGGCGGCGTCCATGGCTTGGTCAGCCAGCGCTTGGTTGGCTTTGGAGACGTTGCCGATGATTTCTTCCTTATTTGCCGGGTTGACAGAGACTAGCTTCTCTTCAGTGGTGATCCGTTCGCCACCGATGATGAGTGGGTAGTCCAGACCCAAGGTGGCTTCAGCCTGGCTTAATGCTGCTTCCATGGTCCGACGGTTCTCCTCTTTGGAAAAGTCGGTGAAGGGTTCATGCTTATAAGTAGTAGCCATAATGTATCTCCTCTCCTCATCTGAATCTCAATACTAATTAGAAGCAAGAAATATGCCATAAGCCTGATAGGTAGATGTAAAGAAGGAGAGATGGGTGTGGCCGCCTGAGTTCCTTTTAGCCATCGGACACGTACCGGTCTCTCCTGGGTCAGATAGGACGTCGTTCTTCGTCTGGAACAATCTCTCGCCGTGACGCTGTCGGAGTGCGGTGGACAGGTGGTTTTACAAAAATGTCAAGGGTATTCGCGGATATTAACAATATTGTAGAATGAATGATTCCACATTCCTTACTTGGAAAAGAGACCTTTCAGGGCGAAGGAGACATTTTGCGGTCGTTCGGCCAACCGACGCATGAAATAACCGAACCAGTCATTTCCGTAAGGCACATAGACTCGCATGGTGTATCCTTCTTTCGCCAATTGGAGCTGCAATTCATTCCGGAAACCGTATAACATCTGAAATTCAAATTGATCCCGGGGAATTTGTTTCTTCTCTGCAAACGCTTTCACCTGAGCGATGATTTGATGGTCATGGGAAGCGATTGCAGTATAGCTACCACTGGTGAGGTGCTCCTGGATGATCTTTAGATAGTTTTCGTCTACCTTGGTCTTGTCTTGATACGCCACCTCGGGAGATTCCTTGTAAGCCCCTTTTACCAGGCGTAGGGGAACTCCTTGCAGATCCTGCACATCTTGCATAGAACGGTGCAGATAAGCCTGAATCACCGTTCCTACTTGATCGTAATCCTTGCGAAGCTCTTTGAGCAAGTCCAAGGTGATTTGGCAATGGGCGTAATCCTCCATGTCAATCCGCACAAAATTGTTGTGTTTTTGGGCGGTATCCAGGATTTTACGCATATTGTCGAGACAGAATTGATCATCGATGTCCAAACCCAGTTGAGTCAATTTCAGAGAGAGGTTGGAGCGGACCCCAAACTGGGCGATCGCCTCCAGGGTATCGATGCAGTACTGGGTGGATTCGGCGGCTTCCTCTCGGCTGGAAACAAACTCTCCCAAGTGGTCTATGGTGCATACGAGTCCCTTTTCATTCAGGGACCGGACTGTCTTCATGGCACTTTCGATACTTTCCCCAGCCACGACTTGGGCAGCTCCGAATTTCAGGCCCCATTTTCGGGCGGCTCGATTGAGGGCTTTATTTTGAGAGGCGAATAGAAAGAAATTTTTTGAGATGGATTCTATCATGGTCTTTCCCCCTCAACTGTAATAGATCAGTTCTTCCCTTTTCAAGGGTAATTATCATGCAATGTTCATGCCAATTCAGACTTTCTTTCGGACCTCTATCTGTTCCCTGCAACTACGGATCTCTTGTAAAAGGGCTAGGCGCTTTACTGCATCACCCTCTTCCTCCTCCAAATCGAAAGACCCCTAACGGCGGGTGCGGCGTTTCCTCCATCCTTAGAAACCTTGTGAAACCCATCGATTGGAGGGTCGGGATGGGGTTTCAATTTCGGCGTCGTAGTTCTGGCGATCTAAAATCGCTTCATGTGAAACCTCCCTGTGATGATCTTTTCATCCTGTTTCTAGATGGCCTCTCTCTAAGATTCTACGCGGGATACGGAATAACGTCGCATGGACAGTACACGACTTTCTTTCAACGCCTATTTTCTGGTTATCGACAGTCCTAATCTATTTTATTTTACACAACAGGGCCAAGGGGGGGGCTGGAGTAGAAGCCCAAGGATGTTTAGATGAATACAAAAGTGTATTATGATATACAAAAGTGTAAACAGGAAGAAGGGATGAAATTGCAACCCGTTTCTCTGCTTCCCTTGGCGTCACCTTGGAAGAAAATATTTGACCCGGCTGGTATGAAGAGAATTCCTGAGGATTCTACACTGGCCGACCTGGATGAATCGGCTTTAGGCAAGGATCTGGCACTGCAGGATCGAGAGGGTGGGTTTGTCGGATGGATTCCCGCGCAGAAGATCACACAGGTTTTATGGAAACAGTGGAATACCTGTCGCACCTACTATGAAACCCTGCTGGAAACCGCCGATGATGCGATTACTGTTGTGGATGGAAAAGGAAATATCGTTTCCTGGAATCATCGATCAGAGGCGATTTTTGGCTATTCCCGGGAACAAATCCTGGGCAGGCCAATCACTGATTTTTTTGAGCAGGAGGCTCTGGAGGTGATGTCGGTGTTGACTGGGGGAAAAGGGGGGAAAGGGGTCTTCCGCAAATACCATCACCCCAGTCCCCACGTATATTCGCTGATCAATGCTATGCCGGTGGTGATGAATCACCGAGTGATCGGTGGGATTTCCGTGGAAAGAGATATCACGGATGTGGTCCGGCTGAATGATGAATTGTCCACGACAACAGCATATATTCGAGATCTGGAGAAACAGTTCGACGAGCAGAAGGCGGAGGATCCTTTTCACAAAATTAAAGGGAGGGGTGAAGCGATTCGTCACGCCATTCAGCTGGCGAGAAAAGTGGCATCAACGGAGGCTTCGGTCTTGATCACCGGGGAAAGCGGTGTGGGCAAGGAATTGTTTGCAAGTGCGATCCATAAGGCAGGTTCTCGGAGAGAGGGGCCTTTTATCGATATCAACTGTGGTGCTATTCCCGCCCCCCTCTTTGAAAGTGAACTATTCGGTTATGAGCGGGGGGCATTTACCGGAGCGAACCGGGAGGGGAAAAAGGGAAAGTTGGATGCCGCCAAGGGGGGATCCCTGTTCTTGGATGAAATTGGGGAGATGCCCTTGGATCTGCAAGTGAAGTTGTTGCGAGTTTTGCAGGAGAAGCAATATTATCGGGTGGGCGGCACGGAGCCGATTTCCTTGGATGTTCGGATTATCGCCGCTACCCATCGGGATCTGGAGAAGATGATTGAGGCGGGGCGATTCAGAGAAGACCTGTACTATCGGCTCCATGTGGTCTCCATCCGCATTCCTCCTTTACGTGAACGAATGGAGGATATCCCGGAGTTGATCCAGCTTTGTCTGAACGAGTTTTCCATTAAATATTCCAAGCCGGTTCCTGAGCTCGACCCTGAGGTGATGTATCGCTTGGTGAATCATGACTGGCCAGGGAATGTGAGGCAGTTGCGCAACCTGATGGAACGGATCATGATCTTGATGGATGGAGAGGCGATTCAGCCTCATCATTTGCCGAGCAACTTTACAAAGGTGAAAGAGAGTAGTACCACAAGCTCCCCGTCCCCTCGCTCTGTGGCTGGTGACAGTGAAGAGATGCGGATTCGAAATGCTTTGACCACTACCTACGGGAATAAAACCGCCGCCGCCCAACTGCTCGGGATCTCCAGAGCCACATTATATAATAAATTACGAAAGTACCATTTGTGAATCGCTAAAAAACCAAACCCACACCGCCCCCGGTAACAGGGAGACGGTGTGGGTTTTATCCTACATACTCTTCGAGAATTCGGTCCACTGCAGAGCCATAGGCTTCCCCAAAAAGGTTGAGGTGGACGAGGAGGTAGTAGAGTTGGTAGAGAGGTTTTCGGTCTCGATATTCGCTTTCCAAAGGATAGGCTTCCCTGTAGGACTGATAAAAGCGGTCCGAAAAGCCGCCGAAAAGTTCGGTAAAGGCCAAGTCCACTTCCCGATGCCCATAATAGATCGCCGGGTCGATTAGACAAGGAGTTCCACCAGGGCCAACCATCCAATTGCCTCCCCACAGGTCGCCGTGGAGAAGGGAGGGCGAGATGTGAGAGTCCTCCAGCCAGTGGTCCAGTCGATCCAGCAACCGGGTGCACAGGCGGTTCCGACGGGAAGGAAGTCGCCCGTCTCTGCTGGCGATCTCGATTTGGGGAAGTAGGCGGCAGTCCCGGTAGAAGTGGACCCACTTTTCTCGCCGCTGATTGGACTGGGGCAGGCGACCGATGAAGTTATCCTGTTCCAGGCCGAAGGCGGTGGAGGATTGTTGGTGGAGCTCTGCCATGCCCTGACCTAGGGCTTCCGCGATTCTATGATCAGACCGAGATGGACCTGGCTCAATCCATTCCATCAAGATCCAACCCGTCCCTGGTTTCTCCGGCCCTTTGTGTGCGATGACTTTCGGGATTCCCAGGGACTGACTGTTTCGGGCCAGGGTTTCCAATCCATCCCGCTCGGCGGTGAAGAAACCGGCGGGAGCTTTGGTGTGGAGTTTAAAAAAATAACGACCCGCCGGGGTTGCCAGCTGGAAGGACTGATTGATCTCTCCGCCGGAGACAGGAAGAGATCGCTGCAGAGGACCGGGATCCCCGTAGGTGTGTAGTGCAGCTTCCACCGCGGATTGCAGGGGGGAAGTAAGCATCAGAGCTCTTCTTTCTCTCGGAGGGTCTGGATGATCTCTCGGCAACCCGCTTCCACCAAGCGATAGGTTTCTTCGAAATTTCCGGTGAAATAGGGATCGGGGATTTCTTTGTATGCTGTGCCGGGGATAAAGTCGACAAACCGATGGATGTCCACTTCCCTGTCTACCATATTCTTTACATCCTGATAGTTGCTGTTGTCCATGGTGATCACGTAGTCAAAGTCGATGAGGTCTTTCTCCACAATCTGTCGGGCTTTGATACCCTTGTCGGAGATCCCGCGGTCCGCAAGGAGGGAGCGGGTTCCCTGATGGGGAGGTTTGCCGGCGTGCCAATTGCCGGTGCCAGCTGAATCCACCTGTACCTTCTTGTCCAGTCCTTGCTCACGAAGTTGGTGACGCAGCACCGCTTCAGCCATCGGAGAGCGACAGATGTTGCCCAAGCAGACGAACAGAACGGATACCAAAGTGAGAGCACTCCTTTTTCATCCGGAATCTAACATCAACCCTATCTTAACACAGCCGCTGGGTATTGTGATTACATTTGGAAGCAGGGTGAAAAGGTTGGTGGAAGGACGGTGGGCTTTCCCATGAAGCCTATTTGGTCTCCTCCGAACTGGGGTGCCACCATGAGTTTCCCCATCCCGATCCACCCGATCATGAAAGCGCTTCAAAAATATTAACAAAATAAAGGTTGAAAAACAGGAAGCCCCCTTCTATAATGTCCGTTATATAAAAACAATTGTCTCCTATAGGAGGACGGAAATGAATCCAAAGGATGAGACTTACTATCTGATCCGTTCCGACATGTTGCCAGAGGCGATTCAGAAGACAGTGAAAGCCAAAGCGATGCTCGCCTCGGGAGAGGTACAGACGGTACAGGATGCAGTGGATGGAGTGGGAATGAGCCGCAGTTCTTTTTACAAATACAAGGATGGGGTGTACCCCTTCAATGCTTTGATGAAAGAGAAAATCGTCACGGTCTCTCTGACATTGGAGCACCGTGCGGGGATGTTGTCCGGCATTTTGGCCTATCTGGCCACGAACAGAGCAAATGTGTTGACGATTCACCAGACGATTCCCCTGCAGGGAATCGCAGGGGTAACCCTATCTCTCGACACGGCTCAAGTACAAATTCATTTGACAGATTTAATCAACGGGATGAAAGAGATGGACGGTGTGGTTCGAGCAGAACTCGTAGGTCGAGGAGAATAGATCAGAGGGAGTGGAGAAGATGGAGCAAGAACCGATACGCGTAGGTCTGATGGGTCTTGGCACCGTGGGCTCCGGGGTGGTTCGCCTAGTGAAAAATCATCAGGAGGATCTGTGGCAACAGACGGGTCGCGGGATATCCATCGAGAGGATTCTGGTGAGAGACAAGGGAAAGGAGCGATCCGTTCAGGTGGATTCGGGCTTGCTGACGGAACGGCCGGAGGAGATTCTCCAAGACAAAGGGATCGATCTGGTAGTGGAGGTGATGGGGGGAATCGAACCTGCGTACACCTGTATCCGGGAGGCTTTGGAAGAGGGAAAACACGTGGTTACCGCCAACAAGGATCTGATGGCCCTGCATGGAGCGGAGCTGTTGTCCATTGCTGGGGACAAGGGGTGCGACCTCTTTTACGAAGCCAGTGTGGCTGGAGGAATTCCCGTTCTGCGGGCTTTGACAGAAGGGCTCTCTGCGGATCGGATTTCGACGATCATGGGGATCGTCAACGGGACCACCAACTATATCCTGACGGAGATGGCCCGGAAAGGCACGCCCTTTGCCGATGCTCTCGCCAAGGCTCAGGATCAAGGTTACGCTGAATCCGATCCCACTGCTGATGTGGAAGGGTTGGATGCGGCACGAAAGATGGCGATTCTGGCTTATCTGGGCTTTCATACCCACCTTGCCTTAGATGAAATACCGGTACAGGGGATCCGAGATGTGACTACAGAGGATATTCAGTTTGCTGATCAGTTAGGTTATGTGCTCAAGTTGATCGGGATCGCCAAGCGGAATGAGGGGAAGATGGAGGTGAGTGTGCAACCGGCACTGTTGTCTGGAGAACACCCTTTGGCATCCGTGGATGGGGTGTTCAATGCGGTCTACATCCATGGTGAAGCGGTGGGAGAGACGATGTTTTACGGTCCGGGAGCCGGGGAAATGCCCACTGCCACCGCCGTGGTCTCTGACCTGGTGACGGTGGTGAAACATATGGAACTGGGGGTCAACGGCCGGGGAATGGTGGCCCCTTATTGTGAAAAACGTTGGAAAAGTCCCCGAGAGATTTTCTCCAAACATTTTCTCCGCCTTCGTTTGGCAGATGAGGCAGGCGTAATGGCTGGACTGACAAGTGTTTTTGCCGAGGCGGCGGTCAGCTTGGAAAAGGTGCTACAGGTGCCGATCAGCCAGGGTGGAGAAGCAGAGATCGTTCTAATCACGCACACAGCTAGTCAGCATCAGTTGGAGACGATCCTTCGCCGATTGGATGAGATGCCGGCAGTGCGCCAGCTGATGAGCCACTATCGCGTGGAAGGAGGAAATGGATGATGAACCCGGGTTTGATCCAACGATATCGCCGCTTTTTGCCGATCACTGATGAAACTCCTTCTTTGACCCTCTATGAGGGGAACACCCCTTTAATACCAGCCCGTTGCTTGTCGGAGGAGTGGGGGATCGATCTCCGCTTTAAAGTGGAGGGTTTCAATCCCACCGGTTCCTTCAAGGATCGGGGAATGGTAGTCGCCATCGCCAAGGCAGCGGAAGCCGGGAGCCAAGCAGTCATCTGTGCCTCCACCGGGAACACATCGGCTTCGGCGGCAGCCTATGCCGCCCGCATGGGTCTTCGGTGCATTGTGGTCATCCCTGACGGTTACGTCGCGCTGGGGAAACTGTCCCAGGCAGTGATGTACGGGGCGGAAGTGTTGGCGGTGCAGGGTAACTTTGATCAGGCGCTGGAGATTGTCCGGGAGATTGCTGATCACCATCCTGTCACCCTGGTCAATTCCGTCAATCCAAACCGGATTGAGGGGCAGAAGACAGGAGCTTTTGAGATTTGTGACCAATGGGGAGAGGCTCCGGATATATTGGCGATTCCTGTGGGCAACGCTGGCAATATCAGCGCTTACTGGAAAGGATTTCGGGAGTACCGGGTGGCGGGCCGCAGTGGAAAACTGCCGCGGATGTGTGGGTTTGAAGCGGCAGGAGCAGCAGCTATTGTGCGGGGAGAACGGGTGGAACAGCCGGAGACGGTGGCCACTGCGATCCGGATTGGCAATCCAGCCAGCTGGCAGACTGCGGTGATGGCGGCTGAACAGTCTGGCGGCCAAATCGATAGTGTCACCGATGGGGAGATCCTGGAGGCTTACCGGGAGTTGGCGCAAAAGGAAGGGGTTTTTGCCGAACCCGCCTCGGCGGCGTCCTTGGCAGGGGTGAAAAAACTGCGCCAGGCCGGGGTGATTTCTGAGGGGGACCGAGTAGCTTGCATTCTCACGGGGAATGGTCTCAAAGATCCGACAACGGCTATGGAGGCAGTTGCAGTGAAACCCCGAGTGCTTCCCTGTGACCGGAAAGCGGTGGTGGAAGAGGTGACAGGAAGGGAGGGCTAAAGATGGATCCATTTCTATCCTTTGAAGTGACGGTTCCCGGTAGCAGTGCCAACCTGGGTTCCGGTTTTGATTCTATCGGGATGGCGGTGAATCGTTTTCTCCACCTCCGTTTTTCTCCGGCGGAAGAGTGGACTGTCACCGCTGAAGACGAGTCATTCCGAGAGGTGATGCAAAAAGGGGATAACCTGATCCTTGAGGTGATGAAAGAGGTGTTTCAAGCAGTGGATCAGCAGTTGCCTCCTTTTCGGTTGGAAGTAGAATCCGAGATTCCCTTGATGCGGGGATTGGGAAGCAGTGCTGCTGCCATAGTAGGTGGATTGATGGCGGCAAATCATCTATTGGGTGATCCATTCAGTGTTCAGGAGTTGTTTCGGCGGGCGGTTCACCGGGAAGGGCACCCTGACAACGTGGGTCCGTCGTTGTTCGGCGGAGTGGTGGTCGCCTCCTGGGATGGAGAGAAAGTTCATGCTGTCCCGGCGCCGCTTCCCCCCTTCTCCGTGATTGCAGTCATTCCGGAATTGCCCCTGGCCACCTCCCGTTCCCGAAAAGCTTTGCCTGCTCAACTGCGCTTTGATGAAGCGGTTCTGGGGAGCAGCCGGGCCAATTTGCTGACGGCGGCTTTATTTTCCGGGGATTGGGATGCCTTCGGGATCGGTTTGAGGGACCGGTTTCATCAACCTTTTCGGAGTGCCCTGGTTCCGGGATTGAATCGGGTATTGCAAGAATCCGTCCTCCATGGTGCCCTGGGTGCGGCTTTGAGCGGGGCGGGTCCCACGATGGCTGTGTTCACCTTTGATCCGAAGTCGGTCCGTCAGTTTGTGGAGAAGGTCTTCCAGGAGGAGGGGATTCCGGTTCAGGTATTGACCCTGTCCCCCCAGGCTGAAGGGGCTGTCATCCGGTTGACAGAGGGGATGAGATCATAGTAGAGTGTTGGGAAACATTAAAGGAGAGAGCTTTATGAAACATCCGGTGGCCTATCTCGGACCGCGAGGGACTTTCACCCATGAAGCGGTTCGGAGGTTATTTCCAGAGACGGACTACCAACATACACCTTGCGACTCCATCCCGGATGTTTTGCTCGCTGTCGACCGGGGGGAGTTTGCCCACGGGGTGGTACCTATGGAGAACGCCATTGAGGGATCGGTTAATCTGACACTGGATTGGCTGGTGCATCATGTGGACGTGACTCTGACCGCTGAATTGATCCATCCGATCAATCAGAATCTGATGACCCATCCGGATCATGCCCAATGGCCTTTGTCCCGCTTTACGCGGGTATTGTCCCATCCCCAAGCGGTGGCACAGTGCCGTTCCCATCTGCGGGAACTTTTGCCTGGAGCTACTATCAGCTATGTGGATAGCACCGCTGAGGCTTCCCGCCAGGTGGCAGGCCATCCCGAGGAGGCCTGGGTGGCTATCGGTCCACAAAGCTCTGGCCTCTTGTATGGCTTGACGATTTTGGAATCGGGCATTCAGGATTATCCCAACAATTTTACCCGGTTTATCTCCGTGGGTCGGCCTTGGACACATCGGACCCGGGCCATTGTCGGATGGAAAACGACGCTTCTGATTACCTTGCCCTCGGACTTTCCCGGTGCTCTTCATCGAGTGTTGACCTCTTTTTCCGATTGTGAGATTAACCTATCCCGGATTGAGTCCCGCCCTACCAAGAAAAAACTAGGAACCTATTATTTTTTCATCGATGCGGAGGCAGGATTGGACCATCCGGGAATAGCGAAGGCTATCGCAGATGTGGAGCATTGGGGCTGTCAGGTGCGTCAACTGGGCTCCTACCCTTGCTACACTTTCGATAAAATTGGTGATCCCCTTCCAGTTGACAACGGTCGGTGATGAGCCTATAATCATCGTTAAATTCAGTTTTTGGCATCATATCAGAAGGATACCTAGGGTTCCGCTTCGCTGGCGTTGTGAAGGCCTGGTCCAAGCGGTATCAACACCTGACTTCGGTGTACACCGTGGGGAGAAAAGCCCCTTGCGGCAGGTTCTGATCTCAATTCAACCTGTCGTGAGGGGTTTTTGTTGTATCTAATATTTTATTTTCGGGGGTGGCATCCATGGAAGAGCGTTGGGTGTATATGAATGGCGATTTTGTAAAAAAAGAGGAGGCTAAGGTCTCCATTTTCGACCATGGGTTTCTCTACGGTGATGGGGTATTTGAGGGGATCCGGGTCTACAAGGGAAATGTGTTTCGGCTAGGGGAGCATCTGGAGCGCCTGTACGAATCGGCCCGTTCTATCCTGCTCGACATCCCTGATGGAATAGAGCAGATGGAGAAAGCGGTACTGGATACCGTGAGAAAAAACGGGCTGACCGATGCGTATATTCGGTTAGTGGTCTCTCGGGGAAAAGGGGAACTCTCTCTCGATCCTGACAAGTGTTCTGATCCCCAGGTCATCATCATTGCCGATCAAGTCAAATTATTTCCTCAGGAACAGTATGATCATGGGGTGAAGATCATCACCGTCCCGACCCGGCGCAATGTGCCAGATGCACTGAATCCGAAGGTCAAATCTCTCAATTATCTAAATAACATCCTGGTGAAAATTGAAGCCAACCAGGCTGGTGTGGGAGAGGCCATGATGCTGAACAGCGACGGTTATGTGGCGGAAGGGTCCGGAGACAATATCTTTATCGTCAAGCGGGGTATCCTCTACACGCCCCCGGGATATGTGGGGGCTCTGGACGGAATCACCCGCCGCGCCATTATGGACCTGTGTGATCGTCTCGGATATGTGGTGAAGGAGCAACCCTTCACCCGACATGATGTTTATGTAGCAGATGAGGTATTCCTCACGGGGACCGCCGCCGAAGTGATCGCTGTCGTCCAGGTGGACGGCCGCCCGATCGGGGAAGGGAAGCCGGGACCGATTACCCAACATCTGCTGGCAGAGTTCCGCAAGTTGGTCACGGTCGAAGGGTCCAAAGTCTATCCGGAATCTACTGAGAAAGCGACAACCAGTTAAGGTAAAGTAGATAAAGGTGGAGTCATTGAAAAGCCCATGGAATCTAGCTGGTTCCATGGGCTTTTCATGTTGGGTGCTGTAAGATTCCCCAAAGGGGGATGTTGTGGTATTTATAGGAGTTTCGTCAAAATGACCGGACCCTCGTCGGTGATGGCTACGGTATGTTCATATTGAACGCAGATGGAGCCGTCGACGGTACGGGCCGTCCAGCCGTCTGAGTCCACCTGTGCGCGCCAGTTGCCCAGAGTGAGCATCGGTTCGATGGCAAGAACCATGCCCGCTTTCATCTGAGGACCCATACCAGGTAGGCCGAAATGGGGGACCTGGGGTTCTTCCCAGAGCTCGCGACCGACACCATGCCCGCAAAACTCCCGAACGACACCGTAGCCCAGGGGTTCTGCAAAGGACTGGATGGCGTGGCCAATCTCTCCGACTTTTTGGCCAGACCGGGCCTGTTCAATGCCGAGGAAGAGTGATTTCTCGCCATCCTCCATCAGTTGGCGGATGTCTGGGGCGACGTTACCCACAGCATAGGTCCAGGCAGAGTCTCCATGATAACCTTGATAGTGGGCGCCGATGTCGATGGTGACCACATCTCCTTCCTTCAGAGGCTGGGAGCGGGGAAAACCGTGGCAAATCTCATCATTGAGAGCGACACAGATTGAAGCGGGAAAGCCATGATGTCCCTTGAAACTGGGGGTGGCCCCGCTTTTTCGGATATGTTGCTCTACCAAGCTATCCAGCTCTTGAGTGTTCACTCCGGGGCGGATCGCTTGGTTCAGCAAGGCGTGACATTCAGCAACGATGGAGCCGGCTTTGCGCATGATTTTCAGTTCATCCGAAGATTTTGTACGGATCATGCTGGACACCACCTGATAAAGATTGCCGTCGGCGCAGAGTGGTTGGGGTGCGATCCACCGCAAGCACCGCCGGAAAGTACTTGATGTCAGGTGTGGATGAGCTGGTTTTGATGTAGAAGGCCAAGGGATCGCTGCTACTTCGTCTGACTTCGTTCCCGTAAACCCTATATGCGATAGAAAGGAAGCGAGGGTTTCCTTTGGCTTACAGAATCCATTTGTTAAGTTTCTCAACCACGCTGACTTAATGTGATCCTATGCAGATCGGAAGGGATTGTCAATTGATGACCTAAAGAAAGGTTGGCCGTCCGAAGACAGCCAACCTGTTGGGTAAGAATTCAACAACAGCGGCGGATCGTTCCTCCACCGTATTTTTCATCAGTAGCTTGCTTGTGGAATTCCTTTTCCGTCAGTGGAGTTTCGCCGGGGTGATTGCGGTGGAAGTACTCCAGGTAACGTGCATAGTCAGGAACTCCGGCAATGGCATTCAGATAGTTGGCCACCGCTTTGAAGGATTTGGTACAGGTTTGCAGAATCCTGTGGCTCATCCTTTGATACTCCCTCCTTCCCAGGGGATGTAGGGGGATTCGGACAGCGGAAGGGACTCTCGCTTCACCAGCTTTTTGTACCAGATCCGGCCGGCATCTAGGATGATCACGATCACCATCACCATGAAGATACCGGTAAGGGCCGCATCGAGCTGGTTGTTAAATACGATCCGACTCATCTCTTCCAAGGATTGGGCAGGGTGAAGCACCTCGCCGCTAGCCGCCGCTGCTTGATATTTGTTGGCAGCGGCGAGAAAGCCGATCTGGGGATCAGAATGGAACAGTTTCTGCCAACCAGCGGTCATGGTGACAATGGTCAACCAGGTAGTGGGAATCAGGGTGACCCATGCATAAATGGCCTTGCCCATTTTGATCAGAATCGTGGTTCCGACGACCAAGGCGATGACCGCCAGCATTTGGTTGGCAATCCCGAACAAAGGCCATAACGTGTTGATTCCGCCTAGGGGATCGATCACTCCCTGATAGAGGAAATACCCCCACCCGGCAACCACAACAGCACTGGTGATGACATTGGCCGGATACCATTCGGTATCTCCCCATTTTTTGGAGAATTGACCGAGGAGATCTTGTAGCATGAAGCGTCCCACCCGAGTACCCGCGTCAATCGTGGTCAAGATGAAGACGGCTTCAAACAGGATGGCGAAGTGATACCAGAAGGCCATCAGGGCTTTGCCGCCGAAGATGTTGGAGAAAATTTGCGCCATGCCCACGGCGAGAGTTGGGGCCCCGCCGGTGCGAGAGAGGATACTCTGCTCTCCGATGTCCTTGGCCAGGCCCGACAATTGTTCCGGTGAGACGACGAACCCCCAGGAGGAGATGGTTTGGGCGGCAGCGGAAACATCTGCACCGATGGCGGCAGCAGGACTGTTCATGGCAAAATAAACGCCCGGAGTCAGCACGCAGGCGGCGATCAAGGCCATGATCGCGACGAAGGATTCTGTCAGCATGCCCCCATATCCAATAAAACGAGCTTGGCTCTCCCTGGAGATCATTTTGGGAGTGGTTCCTGAGGAGACCAGGGCATGAAATCCGGAGATGGAACCGCAAGCGATAGTGATAAAGACAAAGGGAAACAGATTTCCGGTGAAGACCGGACCCGTTCCATCGATAAACCGGGTTATGGAGGGCATTTTCAGTTCAGGCATCACAAGCAGAATCCCCAGGGCAAGGCCGAATATGACCCCGATTTTGAGAAAGGTGCTCAGATAATCCCGGGGTGCGAGCAAGAGCCAGACTGGGATGACAGAGGCGATGAAGCCGTAAATGATCATCATCCAGGCGATGGTGGTCCCTTCAAAAGTAAACAGGGTGGACAGGGAGGGATGCTCTGCCACATACTGACCGGCCCACAGGGAGAGCATCAGCAATACGAAACCGATGAGGGAGGTTTCCAGCACCCGGCCTGGGCGGATGAAGCGCATGTAGATCCCCATAAACAGGGCGATCGGGATGGTCATCGCCAGTGTGAACATCCCCCAGGGACTGTTGGCAAGGGCTTGAACCACGACCAAGGCCAATACTGCCAGCAGAATGATCATGATTCCCAGAATGGCGAAGAGGGCGACGAAGCCACCGACGGGGCCGATCTCTTCTCTGGTGATCTCTCCGAGGGATTTGCCGTTTCTGCGCATGGAACCGAACAGGATGATGAAGTCCTGTACCGCACCCCCCAGCACCACCCCGACAATAATCCACAGGGTGCCCGGCAGATACCCCATCTGAGCGGCTAAAATCGGTCCGACTAGGGGGCCTGCACCGGCGATGGCGGCAAAATGGTGACCAAACAGAACCCACTTGTTGGTGGGAACGTAATCTTTACCGTCGTTATTTACTTCTGCAGGTGTTTTTCGCTGGTCATCCAATTCAAATACCTTCCGAGCTAAGAACCGACTGTAAAAACGATAGGCGACTGCATAAGTACAGATCGCTGCCACCAGAAGCCAGACGGCGTTGATCGACTCGCCGCGGGAAAGGGCGAGGATGCCGAAGGCGGCGGCCCCTGCGGCGGATACGGCGGCCCAGACGAGATAGGAGATCCACTTTTTCAACGATCAGTCCCTCCAATCCATCGATCAAATAATATATTATTTTGTGATTTCGATTATATCTGATTAGACTGTACAATCACAACTTGTATTCTAAAAGCTGCTGACGAGGAAAAGTCAGCAGCAATCATCTCGTTTATGTGAAGGTGTGGGAGAAAAAATCAACCGACCAGTTTTTTCTCCAAACGGCGGCTCGCCCGGGATAAACTGTAATTGACAATGAAGTACAGAAGAGCGACCAGGATCAAGATGGGAATCGTGGCATTGTAGTGTTTGTTGTATATGATCTGCGCATTGTGTGTCATCTCGGGTAAACTGATCACCACCGCCAGGGAGGTATCCTTGATCAAACTGATAAATTGGCTGACCAAGGGAGGAATTGTCCGTTTCAGACCCAAGGGGAGCACGATGTGGCGAAGGGTTTGCATATATGTGAAACCTTGGGAACGGGATGCCTCCACCAGCCCTTTGTCCACTGAATTTAGGCCACTGCGGACGATCTCGGCCAGCAGTGCGGAGGTGAACAGAGTCATGCTGACGATGACTGAAAAAGTGACAGGTAGTTTCAATCCCCACTCTCTTAACCCGAAGTATCCGAAAAAGATGATCAACAGCAAAGGAAGATTTCGGACGATCTCAATGTATGCCGTTGCCAGGTGGGATAACACCGGAACACGTGTGTATCGGCAGACGCCGAGCAAAATTCCGAAGATGAAACTGAACAGAATGGCGACCAGGGCCACTTGGAGAGTCACCAGGAAACCCTCCAGCAAAAAGGAAAGGCTGGTAGAAGAAAAAGTATTCTCTAAATCCATGATATTCCCTCCCTTCGATTAAGCGGTTTGTGCCATACGTTGCTCAAGCCAGTTGACTCCGTAACTGAGAGGCAAGGTGATCACCAGATAGAGTAGGGCTACAAAAATATAGGTCAGGTTGATCTGGAATGTCTGGGAGCTGATAATGTCCGCTGCATACATCAGGTCACCCCCTGCAATGATCGCCAGCACGGAAGAATTTTTTACGAGATTGACGAACTGATTTCCCAAGGGCGGAATGACCAGTTTAAAAGCCTGGGGGAGGATCACGAATCGCATAGCCTGAAAATAAGTCATGCCCGAAGAACGGGAGGCTTCCATCTGGCCAGCTGGGACAGATTGAATTCCCGCCCGGATCGCCTCAGCGATGAAGGCCCCGGTGTAGATGGACAATCCAATGGCTCCTGCGGTGAATTCCGAGATGTTGATTCCGATGGAAGGAAGCCCCATAGCAAAGAAGAAGACCTGGATGACCAGTGGGGTGTTGCGGAAAAATTCCACATAGACTGTTCCGATCCATTCCAGCAGCCGGACCCTCGACAAACGAATGATAGCGATCACAGTGCCGATGACCAAGCTCAGAGCCAGGGCGAGGAGGCTGGCGGACAAAGTGGTGAGAAAACCATCGATGAAGTCTTGCTTGTACGTTGCCAAAGAGGAAATATCAAAGCTCATAGGTACACCTCTTTTCCTGTGACGTTAGGCACGGAGAATGGAGCGGGGAGATGGCGGCATGGCATCCATCTCCCCGTTCCCAGTTCCTTATTTTTTCAGCACTTTATTCTCTGCTTCTTTGGGGATGTTTTTGGGAGGATCTTTTTTGAACCATTTTTTGTAGAGCTTATCGTAAGTGCCATCTTTCTGGATGTCATCCAAGAATTTGTTCACATAGTCGGTCATTTCTTTATTGCCCTTTGCCAATCCAAAACCGTAGGGTTCTTGGGTGAAATGGCCACCCACTATTTTGACTTGGTCCGGTGCTTGCTGTTCCATGCCCATCAGAATACTGTCATCAGTCGTCACGACATCTCCCTTGCCGCTTTTAAGGGCGGTGAAAGCGTCGGCATAGTTTTCATATTCTTTCATTTTAATACCGGGTTCCAAGTTCTTTATGTTTTGCACGCTGGTGGACCCCTTCGCGCCCATCACCACTTTTCCTTTGAGGTCCTCTACCCCTTTGATACCACTGTCGGATTTCACCAATAAGGATTGGCCTGCCATGAAATAAACGTGGGAGAAGTCGATTTCCTTCTTCCGCTTCTCTGAGATGGTCATGGTGGCGGCCAGAATATCCACGTCTCCGTTATTCAGTAGGGGAATACGGGTTTTGGAGGTGACTTCTTTCAATTCCAGTTTCTTCTCATCGCCCAACATCCGTTTGGCCAGTTCTTTCATCAGATCGATGTCAAAGCCTTTGACTTGGCCGTCTGCCGGATCCTTAAATCCAAATAGATTGGTATCGTATTTAACCCCAGCCACCAATTTGTCCCGCTTTTTGATAGCATCTACGGAACTGGTCTCGGCGGCATCGTTGGTATTACAGGCAGTCAAACTGAATGCCATTATAGGAACGATTGCAAGCGAGAGCCACCTTTTCATATTCATGAACATCCCTCTTTTCCTTGTCAATGTTTCAGTACGCGACTGAGAAACCTCTGTGTACGTTCCTCCTTCGGTTGGTTGAAGAATTCGTCGGGAGGGGATTGTTCCAGAATCTTCCCCTCATCCATGAAGATGACTCGATCCGCCACTTCCCGGGCGAATCCCATCTCGTGGGTGACCACAACCATGGTCATGCCTTCTTGGGCCAGGTCCCGCATCACGTCGAGCACTTCGCCGATCATCTCGGGATCCAGTGCGGAGGTGGGTTCGTCAAACAACATAATCTTCGGCTTCATGGCGAGCCCGCGTGCGATGGCGACCCGCTGTTGCTGACCGCCGGAGAGTTGGGAGGGATAAGCATTTGCTTTCTCGGGGATTCCCACTTTCTCCAGATAGCGGCGAGCCAGTTGATCTGCTTCATCCGGGTTCATCTTGCGTACTTTCAGGGGCGCGAGTGTAATATTTTCCAATGCAGTTTTGTGGGGATAAAGATTGAAATGTTGGAATACCATCCCGATTTCCTGGCGAAGCTTGTTGACATCGGCTTTAGCATCTGAGACTGTGGTGCCATCCACTACCAATTCGCCATCAGTGATCGACTCCAGTTTGTTAATGCAACGGAGCAGGGTACTTTTTCCCGAACCGCTGGGTCCCAGAATGACCACCACTTCACCGGAAGCGATTTCCAAATTAATCTCTTTCAATACCTGAAAGTCCCCAAAAAACTTGTTGACTTGAGTAAATTGTATGATATCAGATCCCCCCTCAGTCCCATTATAAAGTAAATACAAAACACTAATTTTATACTGAATAGATTATACTATTCGACAAAAACAATATAACCGCTCTCATTCAATTGTGTCAATATGTAATAGCTTTTGAATTCTGTCAAGATGGTATTGAGTGAATATAGGAGACGAGACAGGTGTGTTGATTAGCCATATTTTAGGGAATAAGGTTGAGATGGTGGGACGGTGAAGAGAGCCCTTGCGTTGCAAGAGATCGTAGCCGTCCCACCCTCCCCGTCCCCTCAACCTATGATGGGGGGCAATGGGAAGAGCGAAAGGGTCGTTTCGTTCCCATCATCCATTTTATGGTTCTCAACAACCCTGGAGACGAGAATAAATTAACTTGGATTAGAGGAAATCAGGCGTGTTGATTAGCCATATTTTGGGTGGGGAGATCATGTTCACCCACGCGACCGTTGCCATCCGGCAAGGAAGTGAAAACTGGCCGCTCCAAATCTTCCGATCGGGCAGGGGCAAAGCCTTACGGAAGCAACACAGGGAAGAGGTTGCCCCTAAACGCCCTCCCTCCAGATTCTCCACTGGGTAGGATGGCTACCTTCATCTAGAGCTTCAGCTCCTTTGGATTGTAGTGCCCATGGTACAAAGGTCGCTTTGGCAGCACACGACTCCCTTCCGCTGCCCATTTTCTGGTTAATCAACAGCCCTGAGAGGAAATATATTCAAATGATTTAGGGATTGACTCCATAGGCTTATTTGGTTACAATCGTCTGAGAATTAAGCGGGATTTAATTACCCAATAGTCAAAAAAGTCAGATTTTTGCGGAGGGATGTTGATGGCGGAACCTGTGCAACAAATGCCTGGAAAGGCCAATACAGGACTGTTACGCAAGAAGAGTATCGCTGATTTGATCAACAGTACGAAGAAAGGGAGGGCGTTGAATAAAGAACTGGGCAGTTGGGACCTGGCCATGTTGGGGATCGGGGCTATTATTGGGACGGGGATTTTTGTCCTGACAGGGCTCGGTGCTTTAAAAGCTGGCCCGGGAGTCTCGTTGTCCTTCTTATTGGCGGGCTTGGCCTGCGCCTTCGCAGCTTTCTCCTATGCAGAATTTGCCTCTTCCGTTCCGGTCTCAGGATCGGTTTATACTTACAGTTACGCCACCTTGGGTGAATTTTTTGCCTGGATTATCGGCTGGGATCTGATATTGGAATATTTATTGGCTGTTAGCTCGGTATCCGCAGGATGGTCTGGCTATTTTAAATCTTTTCTGAGCGGTTTCGGAATAGACCTACCCGTGTCCTTGACGGCGGCACCTGGGGCTGTTTCAGGGGTTACGACCTATTTCAATCTGCCTGCTTTCTTAATTGTCATGATTCTCACCGGATTGCTTGCCTTGGGGGTGAAGGAGTCCAAAAGAGTTAACAACATTATGGTGATTATCAAAGTGGCCGTTGTGCTACTTATCATTTTGGTGGGAGCCTTTTATGTAAAACCGGCCAACTGGAGTCCCTTCCTCCCCTTCGGGGCTGTCGGGGTTTCACAGGCAGCGGCACTGCTGTTCTTTGCTTTCATAGGATTTGATGCTGTGGCATCGGCTGCGGAAGAGACCCGCAATCCCAGTAAGGATTTGCCTAAAGGGATTTTGTTATCTCTAGGAATTTGCGCTCTCTTGTATCTCGGGGTTTCCCTTGTCCTCACGGGAGTTCTCCCCTTCGGAGATTTCAAGGGCCATGAAGACAGCCCCGTCGCCTATGCCATGAGTATGACCGGTCACAATTGGGTGGTAGGGGTCATCAATGTGGGCGCTATCCTCGGGATGACGACGGTGATGCTGGTGATGCTCTACGGTCAGTCGCGGGTGATATTTGCGATGTCCCGTGATGGATTGATGCCCAAATTTTTCTCCCGTGTTCATGAAAAATTTCGGACACCTTTTGCTTCTACCTGGCTGATCGGTTTGGTGGCTGGTTTGGTGGGAGCTTTGGTACCTCTCGATGAGTTGGCGGAATTGGTGAATATGGGTACACTTGCCGCTTTTATCATGATTTCCATCGCTGTCGTCGTGTTGAGGAAAACCCGCCCGGATCTGGAACGGAAATTCCGCTGTCCAGGGGTTCCCTTTGTCCCCGCCTTGGCCGTTCTCTTCTGTGGTTATCTGATGTTCCAACTCCCCGGACAAACATGGCTTCGTTTCCTGATCTGGTTGATTGTCGGTTTCGTCCTTTACTTTGCCTATGCGAGAAGGAATTCCAACATGAATCAGAGCGAGTAATCAGTTTCCAATGCCGACCTTCCCGTCACGGGAGGGTTGTTTTTTTATGGTTACTTTCGCGTATAGAGTGTGTCTGTTCACACTGCCTAACCCGCGGCAATGGGTGGGCAGACATGTCTGGTAAGGGTTTGAGAAACGATTCCCCTCGATCCACCATAGGATGGAGCAGATGAAAGCTAGGGGGCGGAAAAAAACTTTGCGATTGAAATTGGATGTATCGACAAAAGAATGGCAAGCAGCGGTGGATTGTCTAAAACGACGGGTCGATGAGCTGAGGATGAAGGTGAGGGAAGGGGACCGCAAAGGGCGTGGTGTGGAAGGCTATTTTCGGGAACTTTCTCTTTTGGAAGTGGTATTGCTTCAAATTCAGAGGCTGAATGACTCCGATTCCAAGCAAGAAGTGGACAAAAAATAGTCCCATTTGGTTTTGGGTATCGATGGTAGAATAGAAAAGAGAGATGGAATGAAAAAAACGGTTTGATACCGGCTCATCTGAGTTGGTCTAAATTCGGAGGATCAGGTCGTATCCTCGGTAAATCTCGGCGTGAGCTGAAGCGTGTACTGTTTCCGGTTTGCGAGAGAAAGAGGGGAATAAGGGAACTAAACAAAATGAGAAATTAATTCTATTGCATTATGGAGGTGATGGAAGAAATAAAGTATGCTGGGACATATAACAGGCCGATCAGGAGGTTGGAGTCTGGAGATGCAAGAATTTGTGCGAGTAATTTTGGAGTCGCTAGAGGACTTGGGCTATTTTGGAGTCGCGTTAGGTTTGATGATCGAAGTGATCCCCAGTGAAATTGTTTTGGCTTATGGTGGGTACCTTGTAAGCCTGGGGAAAATTAATATGGTTGGTGCAGTGATTGCAGGTACGATTGGTGGTACACTGGCGCAACTTTTTCTTTACCTGATGGGCTATTACGGAGGGCGTCCTGTTTTAGAGAAATACGGCAAGTTCTTGCTCATCAAGAAAAGTCACTTGGATGTTGCCGAGCGATGGTTCCAGCGTTACGGAACCGGTGTGATTTTCGGGGCCCGCTTTATCCCTGTTGTCCGTCATGCGATCTCCATTCCCGCAGGAATCGCCAAGATGTCCATTAGAAAGTTTTTATTTTATACCACTTTAGCTATCATTCCCTGGTCTATTTTTTTTATCTATTTGGGAATTCAACTTGGGGAGAACTATGAAGATATAAAAGAAGTCGCTTCCCCTTACCTTCAACCCTTGGGCTGGAGCTTTGCTCTTCTCATTGGCGGCTATATCATGATCCTTTGGGTGAAAAAGAGAAAAGCGGTTAACAACTAGTGATCACTGATCTAGTTTTTCAGCCAGGCGGAGCAGAAGGTTGGAGGCGCTCCATCTTTCTTGCAGAGCGCAAGGGGGAAGCAAATCCTCGTCCTCTTCGTTGAGGAGGGGAGATCGGGATGGGAGCGCCATTCCGACGCCAAAGTTCTTGCGATCTAAAGACGTTACCAACCCTTCCTGAAGACCAACTTCTGAGGTAGTTCTGATCCATTCGCAGTTGGGGTCGGGGATGGGGATCATTCACAACAACGTCTTCCTTAAACACTAAAAAAACCAAACACGCCCAAAACTGGGTGTGTTTTTTTATATTGATAATCAGAATTTAAATGATTCCTGGTAGAAATTGTAGGAATTAATAAAATTTTAGACTGTTCAGGTGGTGGGAATTGTGATACTCTTTTAGTAGCCATTTTTTCCTTAGGGGCAATGTGCGGCGACGGAAGGAAGGCTTTATACTTTTTTACTTAGAATGGCAGGTCGGTTTAAGAGGATACCCCCTAGAAATGTCGTGAAAAACCGTTCACAGGAAGGTTAGGGTTTCCCATGGAGTGACTTGGGATCAGAACAACGGAAAACGATAGTGAACCAATCATCCCGACCGTCTAAGAGATATAAGGTAAATCACAACGCGATTCTAGTTTTTTTAAAAGCAAGCTACCCAAATCTTTCTGCGATTTCCCCCTACGTATGAAAGTTAGCTTGTGACTAAGAATTGGGGTGAGTTTATGGCGAATTTTTTAAGAACTAAATCTATTGAGCACTATTGAGCAAGCCAATCGGATCACTGAAGTGGATCGTTTCAAACTTAAGCGGGAACTTGGACCTTGGCAATTGATGCTGTATGTACTGGGAGCCACGATTGGGGCAGGAATTTTTGTTTTACCGGGCACGACTGCTGCGTTGCATGCAGGACCAGGAGTGATCGTTTCATTCCTGATTGGTGGAATTGTGACTATTGCCGTCGGACTGGCTTATGTAGAATTTGCCTCTATGGTTCCTGTTGCTGGAAGCGCTTATACCTACTCATATATTGCGCTGGGAGAATTTATTGCTTGGATCATCGGCTGGGATCTACTTTTGGAATTCACGGTGATTTCAAGTACTGTCGCAGTTGGATGGAGTGGCTATGTAGACTCCTTTCTGCAATCCGTCGGCATTCATTTGCCGGAGGTTTTAACGAAAGATATGGCTCATGGCGGAATTGTAAATTTGCCGGCAGTTGCGGGTTGGCTGATTGTCGCTTGGATTGCAATGAGTGGAATTAAAAATGTGGGTCGATCCAACACATTATTTACGATCGCTAAGGTTGCAGCCATCATACTATTTTTGCTCATCGGTGCTTTTCACGTGGATCCTGTAAATTGGACACCCTTTACACCTTTTGGATGGACAGGAGTTATGGCAGGGGCTGCATTGGTATTTTTTGCATTTACAGGATTTGATGGTGTGACAACTGTGTTAGAAGAAGTAAAAAATCCACAAAAAACCATACCGATCGCTTTAATTGGTGGGTTGAGTGTACTCACACTTCTCTATGCACTTGTCGCATTCATGTTGACAGGGATCTTACCTTACTCTAAATTGGATGTTCCGGATCCCACTGTATTTGCACTTCAATCTGTCGGGATTCAATGGGGCGGCGCGATCATTGCAGTGGCGGTGATCTTCGGATTGCTGGCTACGATGATAGCGAATACAACCAGTGCAACTCGTGTTTTATTTGCTATGAGTCGGGATGGACTTCTTCCAGAGCGGATTGCCCTGACGAATAAAAAAACAGGTGTTCCGATCTTATCGATTGTGATTGTGACGGTGACAGGTATTCTTTTGTCGGGATTCTTGTCAATTGGAGAGCTAGCGGAATTTGCTAATATTGGGGGCTTAACCGCTTTTGCTTTGACAACCGTCAGTGTCATCGTTCTTCGCTATACCAAACCGGATGAACCCCGAGCATTTAAAGTGCCCGCGTTATGGCTTGTTGGGATCGTAGGGATCGGAGGATGTCTGGCATTGATCTTTAGCCTCCCGCTGTTTACTATTCTACGATTCTTCATTTGGTTATTGATCGGCTTGGTTATTTATTTGGTTTATGGTTACAAGCATGCCAAAATTGGTTCTGAAAAAGAGAATACAAGATAAACCTATCGTTGCAAATCATGTCGGATTCCGCGCGGCCAAAAGGCCGCGCTGTTTTTTTTGAGGGGTATCTGAGAATCTCAGATGGATGGAGAATACCTGCCTCGCCGTGTTCCCTTCGCTCCAGGTTTCACCGTCGTAACAGATCCTTATCCGTTTTCGGTTAATCTAATAATTTTGGGCCGTGTTTTTTTGTAGAGGGTTACAAGTAAAGCTAGGCAAATAAAGTAATTTCATTCTTTTTACAGATGCTGTCTGCTTAAAGAATATTGAATCCAGGAAATTTTTTCGAATCCACCACTTTCCATCTCTTGATTTTGGTGTTACAATTTGCAAAATAGGTGGATTTGAAAATTTGAATATGTCTGTAAAGGGGAAAGTGTAGTGACTGAAAAGTCGAAACCTCCATACCGAAGGAACGTGGGTGGTTGGATTCGGAGTAAGGCGGCGAAGGTGCGTGACAGATACCATTCGATCGTCTGGATTCACTTTTGGCTTACGATGTCCAGTTGTATCACGGGGTTTATGCTGTATCCTTATTTGGTCGTCTATATGACCGAGCAGTTGGGAGCTTCTGCTGTAGCGGCGGCAGGAGCGATCAGCTTTCCGTCGTTTATCGCTATATTTTTCAAACTGTGGGCAGGCAACATCTCTGATCGGTTTGGACGGCGGCCGGTTCTGTTCATGGCTCCCATGTTCCAATTCATTGTGTTAATCGGAATGATTTTTGCCAATGAGGTGTGGCACTTTTATGTGCTATTAACACTGAACGGTTTGAGCTCAAACCTATACCTTCCTGCGAAGGATGCGCAGATGGCGGATATAGTTTCCGAAAAACAGAGAACGGAAGCTTATGCTTTGAACAATGTCGCGATTAATATTGGAGCGACTTTGGGTCCTCTGCTGGGGATTGCCGCCTACCACTTGAATCCCTCGTTGATCTTCTGTGCCGAGGCTGGGATTGCGTTGGTGACGGCGACGGTGGTTTATTTTAAAATTCCCGAGACGTTGCCCCAAGCGGAGCAGGATTCAACTGGACCAACCCAGAGGAAAGTTTTGCTGGGGATCGGAGCCCATTTTCCCTTGTATCTATTGATTTTATTTGCCGTTCCCGTCTATATGGTAGAAATGCAGATGAATTCGACTATGCCGTTGTACCTGAAAACCCAATTTGTCGAATACTTATTGGTTTATGGAACTCTGCGCACGGTGACAGGTATCCTGACCGCAGTGCTTCAGATGCCGGTTACTTTGTGGAGCCAACGGTGGCGGGGAGAACGGGTGGTGATGATTAGTTATTTCCTCTTGATCGCATACAGTTTCTTCTACGGGTTCATGCCCTATTTCTGGCTACTGGTGGTTGCCGAATTCTGCTGGACGATGACGGATATGTTACTGTTGCCCCGGTTGAAACAGATTGTCTCTATCATGGCGAATTCCCAGGTACGTGCCCGATATTTCTCACTCTTTGATATTAGTCTCAGTGTGGGCAAAATGACGGCGCCGGTCTTGGGAAGTGTGGTCTTGGTACAATATGGTGGAAAAATTCTGTTTGGCGGGTTGGGTGCCTTGCTCTTGCTGGCAGGGGTGGGGCAAGCCATCCTGGTATCGCGGGTGCTTTCCGCCGACAAACGAAAAAAAGAACAGACCCCTGAAGCGGCGGGTTGAAAGCGGCAAGGGGTGAAATATCTTCCGTCTGGACCTGAGCAATCTTTATCACAAAGGAAAAACCACCCCTGCAGATGGGGGTGGTTTCTTGTTCATGCCAGTACATCCCGTTTTACAAACACAGTGAAAGCCACTACCAGGGCGGTCAGGGACCAGATGCCAAGGACCGCCAGGGAGAAGGGGAGAGTCATTCCTTCGATCATGGTGGGCGTACCGGATAGATAGTCTGTCAGGCGAAGATTGGTGAAGGCCAGATATTTCAGGGCGGTCCAACTGGGTGCCGCCTGGGTAAGTAGATTTCCGGAGATGAGAGAGGCTAACATGATACCCATCCCAGTGGCGGTACTTCGTACGAGGACAGACACCATGAAGGAGAGGGTGGCCACTGCTGTACAAGTGAACCAAGCGAGTCCACACCCCATCAGGATGTACTGCCATTGTGGTACCAAATGAACCTGATCTGTGACCATTTCGCCATTTACCTCTTGGAATCCGGTGAAGACAGGTAATTCCCATCCTCCGTATCCGAAGACGATTCCCGACAGGAGAGTGCCGAGGACCGCTGTGGCGACCACGATCAAAGATACCAGCAGGAGAAGCGCTAGATACTTGGATAATAGGATACGCCATCGCTGGATCGGCCGAGTCAAAAGCAACTTGATCGTGCCGGCTGAATATTCGGAGCTGACGATGTCCGCCGCCATGACGACAACCAACAAGGGGAGGAACAAAGAGATGGATTCCTCGATGAATTTTCGTACGAAGGTAGGTGCTCCAGGGGACATCGGGTTAATGTCGCGGTCCAGATAGTATTGTTGTTGCTGGATGTTGAGGCGGACGAGTTTCTTCCATTCCTCAGGCATGCGACTGGAGGAAAGGCGATTTTGGTTGTCGACGATCTGTTGTTGCAGAATGGAGCGCCAATCTGAGGTCCCCATCTGTTGAACCGTAGTTTGAATAGTACGGTACTGGGCGAAGGTAAAGATGGGGATTAACACTGCAATAAGCAACAGGACGACCAGCACCCGTTTTTTCTTCACGGTTTTCAATAGCTCGTTATAGATCAGGCCGATCAAGTTACGCAATGGAATCCCCCTCTGTCATCTGAAGGAAGATATCCTCCAGTGTGGGATGTTTGCGGTGGATAGTCAGCACCCTCACTCCCGCGTGCAATAGTTTCTGGTTGGCATCATGGATCTGATCCTCCGGCATGCGGGTGAAGACGTGACCCTCCTCCCGACTTTCGAGGACCGTGACACCCGGGAGGGATTCCAACACTTGAACCCCCTGATCCAGAGGGGAAAGCTCCCATTCCACCGGAGGATCTCCTTCCAAGAGCTGGTCGACGGGGCCGGATTGGATGATTCGTCCTTTGTTGATGATAGCCACGCGGTCACACAGCAGTTGCACTTCGTGCAGAATATGGCTGGAGATCAGGATGCTAATCCCTTCTTCGCGGGCCAGTTGTCTGATGAAACGGCGCATTTCGCGGATGCCGGAGGGGTCCAGTCCATTAGTAGGTTCATCCAGGATCAGTAGTTTGGGTTTTCCCAGAAGGGCTTGGGCAATGCCGAGTCGTTGCCGCATGCCCAGGGAATAAGTGTTCACTTTGTCGTCGATCCGTTGCTCCAGCTCCACCAGCCGGGCCACTTCTCCGATCCGTTCCGGTATGATCTCGTCATTCATTCGACCGAAGATCTCCAGGTTTTCCCGTCCGGTCAAATAAGGATACATCTCCGGGTTTTCCACGATGCAACCGACATGTCGGAGGGCTTGTAAGGGCTCTTTTCGCAGGTCGTAGCCGCCGATTTGTACTGTTCCTCGAGTGGGGCGAATCAATCCGACCAGCATCCGGATGGTAGTGGTTTTTCCGGCCCCGTTCGGTCCGAGGAAACCGTAGATTTCACCAGGTCTCACATCGAAGGTGAGGTCTGTGACGATCTCCTGTCCACCGATTCGTTTGCTTACATTCTCCACAAGCAAGATTTTTTCCTCATCAGCGGGCATCGGTTGACACCTCTTTCTCCTCTTCTTCCATCGCTTGCAACAGACGATCGGTCATTCTTGCATAGCCTTTTTGATTGGGATGGAAGTGATCACTGTATAGGTAGGCCCGTGGGTTCAGTTGAAAGAGATCGAAAACAGGGATCACCACGACCTGGTCAAATTTTTCTGCAGTTTCTGTGAGGGTTCGGTTCCATTCGCCTACGATTCGATTGCTGGTTTCTTTTTGACCCAGATCACCGAAGGGATTGTAGAGCCCAAACAGGAACACTGGGGTCTTTGGATTTTTCCGGCGGATGGTGGACAGAGTGGATTCAAGGTTTTTTTGATACCTTTTTCGCGCCTTTTCCGATTGCTTCCAATCGATGGTCTCCGTTTGTCCACTGTTTTGGAATAGATCATTTCCGCCGATGGTCAAGGTAATCCAACGGGCTTCTCCCAACAGATGGCGAACCCGGGATTGCTGGATTTGATCTTTCAATTGGTCTGAGGTCTGCCCCTTCACAGCCAGATTGACTGCACTGATCTGGCTGTGTTCCTTGCGGAGATGTTCTTTGACCCGACCAGCGTATCCTTGTCCATCCGGATCACCGGTTCCTCGAGTGAGGGAATCCCCCAGGGTGAGTAGAAGTGCTGTTTCGGAGTCGTTACCTTTCGCTTGCTGGGGTTCCTTGTCAGAAAACCCTTCTGACGGAGAATCGAGTATATCTGTGACAGCCCATCCAAAACCGGCAATCAGAAAGAGCAAAGAGAACAATAAAAACAGACTGAATGCGATCCATACAGGGTTTCCTTTGATCCTCATAGTCCGCTCCTTTAAGTCATATGATCGAAGATAGATGACAAAGTGGTAAAGGAAGACGGCCGCAGAAAGTCCGACAAAATCTATCTTACCACAGGAGAGATTTTAGCTCCTCCATCTTTCATATATCTTTTCCAGGGACAAATGGGTGCAAACAGCTCATGGGCGCATATATATAGAACGCACGGTTTTTTAAAGGAGGGATATCTCGTTGAAATTGCATATCGTTCGGCCGGGGGATACCCTTCGGAAGATCGCTCGGCGTTTTGACATTCCTGTGCAACGTTTGCTGGAGCTCAATCCTTCATTGGATCCGGAACATCCGGAACCTGGGGAGAAAGTCAAAATTCCCAGAGGGAAGGTTCCAGTAGCTAGGCAGAGGAAGGGAAAAGCGACGCTGACGGGGGAGAAGCCGCAATCCCCCCATCGGAAACCGGAATCTTCCGGATCTACCGGACACTCCGAAACGATTCAAGAAGGGACGGAATCTCCCAAAGAGCAACCGTTGCCCAAAAGACCGGACTCATCTCCAGTCGGGATGATGCCACCCATGCCCAAAGCACCGGAGTACCAATGGAGAATGGAAGAGGAGGAAACACCAGAACAACCAGAACAAGAGGAGAAGACCCCCTATTTTACTTCGCAACCCCTTCCGTCTCCCTTTCCTTCCGTGAGTTTTCCCTATACCGGACAGCCATTCTCCCAGACGGTTCCTGATCCATATGCTCATCCGATGCCGCAACCCGAAGTAGAGGACTCACAGGGATGGCCTGTTTGGACGGATCCGAGCACCGGGCAACCCACTTTCAGTCCACCGCCTGGCGGAGGACAGCCGGAATATAGTCAACAGCCCCAGCCCCCTATGTTTTCTTATCCCGGCTTCGGGCAACCCGACCAAAACCAATCGCAGATGCCCATGTTTCCTTATCCCGGTTTTGGGCAACCCGACCAGGAGCAACCGCAGATGCCCATGTTTCCTTATCCCGGTTTTGGGCAACCCGACCAGGGTCAATCGCAGATGCCCATGTTCCCTTATCCCGGTTTTGGGCAACCCGACCAGGGCCAATCGCAGATGCCCATGTTCCCTTATCCCGGTTTTGGGCAACCCGACCAGGGCCAATCGCAGATGCCCATGTTCCCTTATCCCGGCTTTGGGCAACCCGACCAGGAGCAATCGCAGATGCCCATGTTCCCTTATCCCGGCTATGGAGGACAGTCGCTACAAGGAGAGATCCAGTCCGCTTGGCCCATGCCATACCCCACGCCGGGATTCCCACAGACGCAGGGATTCCATCCCTATCCAAGTTCTTTGACGGGAGCGTCGGCGAGGGAAGAGGATGGAAATACCGATCCACCACCAGTCGATTGGGATATATCTTCTCTCCTTCGCGAGGAGGAAAGCGCCTGGGCGGAAAGTTCCACAGAGAAATAAGAGGCGGGAAGGGGGGGACGAGATGGAGGAGACAGTGATCCACCATTGGGGATCCACCTTGGGAACACGAGTTTACCGAGTGGGAACTTTTCGCGGACACCATTTATTGGAGACAGAGTCTGGCGAATGGGTGGCGAAAAGATCCCGCCATCCTTCCCACCTTCGATGGTGGGTATGGGTGGATCGGGAGCTTCGTCATCGGGGATTTGATCGGATGCCTGCTTTTGTGACTGACGGTCAGCAATGGGTGTTGACCTCACGAGTGGAGTCTCGTCCCGCCACCTATCGGAACTCGGAGGAAATTCGTCAGGCGGCCGGTCTCCTTTCCCACTTTCACAGGGCAGGGCGGGGGTTACTCACTCCTCTCGCTTCTTCCAGTACTCAGACTTTGATGGAGCGGGTCGAAGTTCGATACCGCTCCTTTTCTCAATTGATGAAAAGTGTAAACCGGGTGGACGGAGAACTGGGAGATTTATTGCGGGAATATGGGGCTGTCTACAAAAGGTACGGAAAAGCTGCCAAGGAACGTTTGCATACCCTCCCTGTACAGGAGTGGATCCGATGGGAGCGAGGGGGGCGGTGCTTGGCGCACCGGGATCTGGCGAGCCACAACATTCTGATCGATAGGAGGGGGAAAAGCTGGCTGATCGATTTTGAAACGGCGGAGTATGACGCTCAGATCGGGGATCTGTGGCAACTGTTGTCACGTGGTCTTTCGGAGCAGGACTGGGATCCGGCGGTGCTGAAGGAAACTGTCGCTACCTATGAGGAAACTCGTCCGCTGGCGCCGGTGGAACGAATCACCTTGTCCGTTTTGCTCGGATTTCCCAATGAATTTTTCCGAGAGGCCCTGGGCTTAACTCAGATGAAGAGAGGTTACACTGAAGAAAAGACCCTGCCCTACCTAAAAAAAATCGCCCACGCACTCCCTCAGTGGCAGGATTTCCTCCGGGATTGGGCGGGTTGGTAGGTTCAGACATGTGTGTTATGATAAAATACAGTCTGAAAACCTTGGCGGGGGGCGTTGTGATGAAAGTAGGTCTGGCCCAGCTCGCCCCGGAGTTGGGCGGCGTGGAAAAAAACCTACAGCTCCATGAAGAGATGATCCGCCGTGCCGATTCTGAGCAGGTGGATCTTTTGGTTTTTCCAGAGTTGAGTTTGACAGGGTATTCCTTGGGAGAGAGAACGCCGGATGCGGCCCGGATGGTGACGGACAATGATCTGTTTGCACTGGCTTCTCTGGCGGAGAAAACAGATGTTGTGATCGGATTTGTGGAGGAAAGCCCAGACCACGTTTTCTACAATTCTGCTGCCTATCTCAGCCAAGGCGAGATCCGATGGGTTCACCGAAAAACATATCTGCCCACTTATGGGATGTTTCAGGAAGGACGTTATTTTGGGCGCGGAAGTCGCATCCAGGGGGTGGATACACGCTTTGGACAGGTGGGAGTGGTCATCTGTGAAGAGGCCTGGCATCCTTCTGTTCCTTATCTATTGGCCCAGGAGGGAGCCAAGTTCCTCTTGGTTATGGCCAACGGGCCGGTGAAGGAAGGGGGAGCAGAGATTTCCCGCGAACCTTGGCATCGGATGTTGTCGACTCATTCCATGTTGAACTGTGTATATACGGTATTTGTCAACCGGGCGGGTGTGGAAGAGGGGGTCCGTTTTTTTGGCAACTCCGCGGTATTCGATCCTTTCGGAGATCGGGTGGAGGAAGCCCCCTTGCTAGATGCAGGTCTGTTCACTGTGGAGATCGACCCTGGTACCCTTCGGCAGGCTCGCTGGCGAATGCCTTCAGCTTTGCGGGACGAAGACTTGAATCTGACTTTGAGGGAATTGGAACGGATTCGTGAACTGCGGAGATGACTGTCCCTTAGGATGACTCCTCTTTTCACAGGACTTTTTTCAACCATCTATCCGGATCTTGATAAAGAGGTGATCGGAATGGCTGGTCATTCCAAGTGGAAAAACATTCAACATCGTAAAGGGCGCCAAGATGCCCTGCGGGGGAAGCTCTTCGCCAAACTGGCTCGAGAGATCTCCGTGGCGGCAAAAGAAGGGGGGGAGGACCCCGATCAAAATCAACGACTGCGCATGGCGATCGCCAAAGCCCGCTCTCAAAACATGCCCAATGACAATATTGAACGGGCGATTAAACGGGGGACCGGTGCGGAAGGCGGAAGCAATTACGAGGCTGTCAACTATGAAGGCTACGGTCCGGGGGGAGCGGCGGTGATGGTGGAAGCCTTGACCGATAACCGCAACCGAACGGCGGCAGATGTGCGGCACATCTTCTCCAAACGGGGAGGAAGTATGGGAGAGGCCGGTTGTGTAGCCTGGATGTTTGATAAAAAAGGGCTACTTCAAATGGAGCGCTCTGGGCAGGATGAGGATGAAGTCATGTTGCAGGCGTTGGAAGCCGGTGCGGAGGATTTTGAAGCCTCAGAGGATACCTTTGAGATTACCACTTCTCCGGACCAGTTTGAAGAGGTGAAGGATTCCTTAGAGGGGGAAGGATTCCAATTTTCCACAGCAGAAGTGACGATGGTCCCCCAAAACACAGTGACATTAACTGGAGACCAGGTGACCGCCATGCTTCAATTGCTCGAAGCGCTGGAAGATCACGACGATGTTCAGAATGTCTATGCCAATGTAGAGATCAATGACGACGAATCAGAGAACGAATGAGTTGCCTCCTGATCCAATATGTTTAAATCAGATGAAAAACCCGCCAAAAACCGTGATTTTTCAAGGTTTTTGGCGGGTTTTAGATTTCGTTCATTTAACTCTGGAAGGAGCCCGGATCTGGGGGCTCTCTTCATCTTGAATCAGAGTTAATTTTTTTGTTTACTCCGTGGCAGTGCGCAGGCGCCGACGGATCACCCAGCGTGTCACGACTCCGTGGAGCGGGGAGAAGAGGAAGGCGAGGGTGAACAAGCCGCCAGCGGCTACGGTCATTGAGCCAGCGATGGAAGCATCAAATAGAAGGGCAAATCCGTAGCCGAGAATGGAGCTGAGCACTCCAACCACCACACTGATCAGTAACATTCGTTCCAGCCGATCCGTCAGCAGATAGGCGGTCGCGGAGGGAACGATCAGCATTGCCACCACCAGAATGGCACCGACGCTTTCAAAGGAAGCCACTGTAGTGATGGAGACCAATCCCATCAGCAGATAGTGGATCAACAAGACAGGAATTCCCAGAGCAGCAGCCATCTGTGGGTCGAAGGAGACGATCTTGAACTCCTTGAACAATAGGCCCACCACGATCAGGCTGAGCAGGAAGGAGATGCCTACACCCCAAAGGGCTTTCGGACCGATGTTGGTACCGAAGAAGGTAAGTGTGTCCCAGGGGACATAGGCAATCTCCCCGTAGAGGACACAATCCAGGTCCAGATCCACCTGGCGGGTGAACAGAGAGACCAAAATGATGCCAACGGCGAACAGAAAAGTGAAAGTGACACTGATTGCGGCATCATTTTGCACACCCCGGGAGCGTAGACTCTGAATCAAAAATGTACAGAGCAGACCCAAGGCAGCAGCTCCGAGCAACATGGGAAGGGAATCTCGGCTACCACTAACAAGGAAAGCGATGACGATCCCTGGAAGGACAGCGTGACTGATCGCATCCCCTAGCATGGCCATACGCCGCAGAATCAGGAAACATCCCAAAAATCCGCAGGAGGCTGCCACCATCGCTCCTGTCAACATAATCGTCCATCCCATGCTCATGAAGAGATTCCTCCTTCCCTGAGAGGGGAAGCCCCGGATTCTGGGTTCCATTTCGGTTCCATGCCATGACGCTGGAGCAGGTCCCAAAGTGGGGCAAATAAGGCCGGCGGGATATTGTCGGCCACCATTCCATCCTCTCGATCCCGAATGCTTCCTCCGATTTCACTTTCGTGCATGATCCAAACCTCGGTCATCCGATGGCGGAGGACGGTTTGATAGGCTTGCACCGCCCCTTCCTCTGTCAATTGAATGTAGAGACGCCCCTGGGTGGGGTTTAGTTGAACCCACTGTTTCTTTTGAAGATAACGGAGGGCGGCTCTCAGTCTGCGAGGGGGCATCGGATTGTTGAGCAAGAGGGTATGGGTTTCCACATCACTAAAATCTCCCTGCTCCCGACGTTCATAGAGAACCTGTAGCACGCGCTCTCGCGCCAACTGCTTCCGGGCCCGTGTCAGTCGAATCGCCTTCGCGAGCAATCCCCGACGAGGGGAGAAAACCATCGAGATCACAAAGATGATGGTAGCGGCAACGACAATCAGCGGTCCGGTGGGGAGATGAAATGAAAGGGAGCTCAGCACGGTCCCCAGGGCACCGGACAAGCCGCCGAGAATAGCAGAAAGGACCAGCATCACATCGAGTCGTTCCGTCCAATAGCGGGCGGCTGCTGCGGGAGTGACGATGAGAGCGACCACCAGGACGACCCCGGCGGCTTGCAGTCCGATCACCACAGCCACCACCAGCATAATCATCAGGATCGTATCCAGAATCCCGGTAGGAAAGCCTAAACTTCTACCAAATCCAGGATCAAAACAGAGGATCTTGAACTCCTTGAAAAAGAGGAGGGACAACAGGAGCAATGAGAGAGCGACTCCCCCCATCACCCATACATCTTCCCCGACCAGGGAGGCGGACTGTCCAAACAGGAATTTATCCAGTCCCGACTGATTTCCCTGGTCACTGTGTTGGATATGAGTCAGGAAAACAATTCCGATGCCGAAAAAGACGGACAAGGTTAATCCTAGGGCGGTATCTTCCTTGATCCGGGAGAAACGGGTGATCGCGTTGATCGCCAAGGAGGCGAGAATTCCTGTGACAGTGGCACCAATCAGAAAGAAAAAGGGATTTTTGGACCCAGTCAATAGGAAGGCTAGACAAATACCGGGAAGAGCGGCGTGAGAGAGGACATCCCCCATCAATCCGCGTTTTCTAAGATATGCGAAGGAACCAACGACTCCACTGGACAGCCCCAGCAAAATCGTTCCCACCAGGACCCAAATCGTATTGGGATCGGCCAAGAAGTTCTCTATTTCAGTCATGACTTTCACCTCGCAGCCAATACTTCCGGAAGCACTGTCAGCCGACCGCCATAAGTTTTCTGCAGGTTTTCCACCGTAAAGATCTCCGGAGTCGGTCCCATGGCAATCTGTCTCATATTGAGCATCAAGAGCCAGTCGAAGTACTCTTGTACGGTCTGCAGATCATGATGAACAACGAGGACCGTTTTCTTCTGCCCCTTCAATTCATTGAGGATATTGACGATGGCTTTCTCCGTCGCTGCGTCCACACCGACAAAGGGCTCATCCATGAAATAGACTCGGGCATCCTGGGCCAGAGAGCGAGCCAAAAAGACTCGCTGTTGCTGGCCGCCGGAGAGTTGGCTGATTTGTCGCTTGGCGAAATCGGCCATCCCCACCTTATCCAAACATTCCAACGCAAACTCCCGGTTTTCCCTTTTAGGGCGTCTAAACCAACCCAATTTTCCATAACTGCCCATCAGAACCACATCTAAAGCGTTGGTGGGAAAGTCCCAGTCCACTGATTCTCGTTGGGGAACGTATCCCACGATGGAGCGTTGTTCTTTATATGGTTTTCCGTAAATTTCCACTTCTCCGCCAGTCAGAGGCAAGAGACCCAGGATGGCTTTGATCAAGGTCGATTTCCCGGCGCCGTTAGGGCCGATAATTCCGATCAGTTTTCCTTCTGGTGCCTGAAACTGAATGTCCCGGAGGACAGGTTTTCGGTCATAAGCGACAGACAGATCCCGTACAGAGACGGGGGCGTGTGACGGTTGCATAAGGATTCCCTCCCCTGGAAAATTTATTTCAACGCGGATACAATGGTGTCCACATTATATCGGACCATGCCGATGTAAGTGCCTTCTTTCGTACCATCTTCTCCCATCGCATCGGAGAATAGCTCCCCGCCAATGTCAATGGTGTGTCCTTTTTTCTTGGTGCCTTCCACAACGGCCTGAATGGAACGTTTGGGCACGCTGGATTCCATAAAGACAGCCTTGATTTTACGATCCGCCAGGAGGTTGACGATCCGTCGAACATCTTTCAGACCGTACTCTGAAGCGGTGCTGATTCCCTGGAGCCCGACTACCTCAATATCATAGGCGCGTCCGAAATAGCCGAAGGCGTCATGAGCGGTAACCATCACCCGGCGCTCCTGGGGAATGCTTTTGATTTGCTCCCGGGCGTACTGATCCAGCTCTTCCAATTGTGCGAGATACTTTTGTGCTCGTCGGTGATAGTCGTCCTTATGCTGGGGGTCTGCTTTGGATAGTTCCCGGTCCACGGACTTGACCGCTTCCATCCAGAGTTGCACATCAAACCAGACATGGGGATCATATTGGTTGTCGCCGGTTTTCATCAACTTCTTCTTTTCGATCGCGTCAGCCACGGGAATGACCGGCTTTTCTTGACTGAGCTTGGACAAGATCTCTGTCATTTTTCCTTCCAAATGAATTCCACTGTAAAAAATCATATGAGCTTTAGCCAGCCTTCCGATGTCCCCCTGGGACGCCTTATACAGATGGGGGTCGACGCCAGGTCCCATCAGTGCGGAGACGTGGACCCGATCCCCTCCGACATTTTTGACGATGTCAGCAACCATACCTGTGGTGGCGGTCACCTCGATGGGACGGTCCTGGGGGACAGCAGTATCTCCCCCGGATCCGCAAGCCGACAGAATCAACAGCGAAGCAATCAATAGGATGGAGATAAAAACTTTCATCCGCGGGTACTGGATCGCTCCCCTTTTTTGAAAAGACATCTCACTCTCCCCTTTTTCATTCCGGCGATATGTGGCTCGGACTATCTTTCTTTCTATCGGTGTAAATTGTTTGTTTGAGAAACAAATGTTGGCCTAATGCAAAATGGTTATTTTCATTGTACGCCCACTCTGGAAAAAAAGTCAACAGAAAAGTGGATTCCCACTGATCTGATGTTGAAAAGGGAGGACGGAAAAGTAAAGGACTGTGCCAAAAGCCGGGGAATAGGTTTTCCATAGGTGAACTTAAAAATAGCCGCAGAAATTCCCTACGGCAGGTTTTCGGTTTACGTTCTAGTAGTATGTGGAAATTCGGAAGCTAAACCAAATAATAATTTAACCTATGAAAATATAGTAGATTTGATTTAAGAAGTCAGAGCTGTTGATTAACCGGAAAATGGGCAGCGGAAGGGAGTCGTGTGCTGCCAAAGCGACCTTTGCCATCCTACCCAGCGGAGAATCTGGAGGGAGGGCGTTTAGGGGCAACATCTTCCCTGTGTTGCTTCCGTAAGGCTTTGCCCCTGCCCGATCGGAAGATTTGGAGCGGCCAGTTTTCACTTCCTTGCCGGATGGCAACCGGAGTGTGGTAGAACACGATCTCCCCACCCAAAATATGACTAATCAACACGCCTGAGTTCAGATATAACAATAAATTGTTGTTGTTCATGATAAAAGATGATGGACTTGTGAATGATATTGATTTTGATTCTTTAGAGGAACAAGAACCCGATTATATAGAAGAAAAAGGTGAAATTATTAAGGAGTGATAGCATTGTCGAATTTTGAAGAAAATGTAAAGGAAATATTGAGACAAATTACTTCAAATCCATTAATTATTATGATGTGTGGTGTAGCAGGTTCAGGGAAGACGACATTCGCACAACGATTGGAAAAAGAAGGGTTTGTACGTCTTTCAATTGATGAAGAGATTTGGAAGGTTAATGGACGTTATGGAATAGACTATCCTGTTGAGAAATATGGCGATTATCAAATCGAAGCTGAAAGAAGGCTTCGTAATCAATTGATATGTCTAATTCAGGATAAACGAAAGGTTGTTATTGATTTTAGTTTTTGGCAAAAAGCCAAACGAGATGGATACAAACAGCTAATTGAAGAAGCTGGTGGTGAGTGGAAACTTATTTATTTGAAAGTTAGTCCTGAAATTATTCGCAAACGGTTGGATGTACGGAGTAAAAGATTTGATGCAAATGCAGCTTTTCCAATTACCGAAGATACTTTAAGATCTTATCTAAACGGTTTCGAAGTGCCTTCATGTGAGGGGGAAGTACTTATAGAGTCAATCAGGGCTGTTGATTAACCAGCAAATGGGCGGTGGAAGGGAGTCGTGTGCTGCCAAAGCGACCTTTGCGCCACAGGCACTACAATTTGAAATGAGGGATGCGCCATGGGCACTACAATTTGAAATTAAGGATGCGCCATGGGCACTACAATTTGAAATTAAGGATGCGCCATGGGCACTACAATTTGAAATTAAGGATGCGCCACAGGCACTACAATCTCGATGGGCTGAAGCCCTGGAATAAAGGTAGCACCATAGGCACTACAATCCAAAGGAGCTGAAGCTCTAGATTAAAGAAGCCATCCTGCCCAGCGGAGAAGTCTTACGAGAGGGGGTTTAGGGGCATCATTCTCTTCCGTAAGGCTTTGCCCTTGCCCGATGGTCAGATTTGGAGCGGCCAGTTTTCACTTCCTTGCTGGATGGCAACGGTCGCGTGGGTGAACACGATCTCCCCACCCAAAATATGGATAACCAACACGCCTGAGAGTCAATATAAAAAGTAACCTTTTATAGGACAAGCGGGTGTATTTTAAACACAAGGAATACAAAAACCTTCAACAATGGGGTTTGTTTTTCCAGCGTTCTCTGCAATATAGGAATCTTCGATTTTTTTAGCATGTATTGCTTTATTTGTAACCATCTAGGAACACTCGCGAGTGAAAAAAACTAAGTATTTGTGTAATATCAGATATATTAGCAAAGGAAAGTTACCGCTTTTCAGGGCTGTTGATTAACCAGTAAATGGGTGGAGGGAACTAAATCGATCTTTCGCTCTTCCCATTTCCCCATCATGAAATATTGCTTGAGGGGACGGGGATGGGGGGGACGGCTACGATCTCTTTGCAAAGAGCGCAAAGGCTCTTCACCATCCCGCTATCCCGACCTTAGTTCCTGCCTAAAATACGGCTAATCAACACGCCTGACCGCTTTTATATTTTTAGTTGCATTCTTGATGAATCGATAAGGATTTTATTGGGCTTTCCGTCTGATCATTTGGTGATTGTGTTTTATAGTCTTGGTTTCCACCCTTGGTGAAAACAAACAGCCGACGTTCTCACATCGTCGGCTGTTTGTTAGAATCATGACATTGACGGCTCATGGACTTTCCACTCGTTTCCATTTCATTCCCGGATATTCCCGGACATAGCGTTGAAAGGCATCATTCCCGATATAGCCGCCTCGGCGGTTGTCGTAGTTTTGCTGAAAGTTGACCACTTTCCAGCCCCGGGCGGTCCGGCGGAGTTTGACCCGGAAGTCTCGTTTGTCCGATGGACGGTGAATCCAGATGGTTTTGGACATCATTTGCGAATCGCTGGGAGAAACAGTGATCAGGATGGGTGGGTTTTTCTGTTTGGAAGACCGGGTTTGTTCCACCCGCCAACCTAGTTCCTTCCGGTTGCGTGGATGGGCCAGCAGACGAGAGGAGTGGTTGAGGTCGCCTTCCACCCAGACTTCTTTGTAGAATCGGACCGCAGTCTTCTCCGGACCGGACAGATGATTACCGCATCCTCCTGAGGCGAAGCCGAGCAGGAGGGTGAGAAACAGGATCCCGTATTTTTTCATCCTTTTGGCACTCCCGACTGAAAGAGTTGTGATCAAGTCCCCTGTACGCAGGTCTGTTGATTACCCGGAATATGGGGCAGACCTTCGCCACCCTACTTGCCCCCAAGCGAGAATATGGCTTGTGGGGGGAGGGTGAGACGGCTAGGATCTTGCAAAGAGCGCAAAGGATCTCCGCCGCCCTACCATCTCGACTCTGGTTACCCACAAAAATATGGCCAATCAACAGCCTAGCCCTGTACGAATGAGGGTGGAAAATCGCAGAAGGGCAGAGAGGGAGGATTGAATTTGCCTCCGCATGTCTCGCCTGGGTGCTCTGCGCTTTGGGGCAAGAGTTCAGAGAGGGTCGCTACTTCAACCTTAGTCATGTGCTGGAAAAAGGAAAATCATACAAGCCTCCCATCCTCGCGACTGCAAAAAGTATGGTATAATCATCTGCTGATGGCAAACGTGGGTTCGACCCCCTGGGAGGTGCAGGTGTGCGCATTATAGGGATTGATCCGGGGATCGCCATTGTAGGTTATGGTGTGATCGATCAGCGGGGAAATCGATTGAAAGCCGTCGACTACGGTAGTATCGAGACCGAGGCAGGATTGTCGACAGGGACCCGGCTGAAACAGATTTATGATGAAGTGACTGAACTGTATCAAAAGTACCGCCCTGATGTGGTGGCGATTGAGAAGTTGTTTTTCAATCGGAATGTGACCACGGCCTTCACTGTCGGGCAGGCGCGAGGCGTGTTAATGCTGGGGGCGGAGGAGGCGGGAGCCGTCATCACAGAGTACACTCCCTTACAGGTGAAAATGGCAGTGGTCGGTTATGGTCAAGCGCAAAAGCGACAGATTCAGGAGATGGTTCGAATGCTTTTGAATTTGCCGGGAATCCCGAAGCCTGATGATGTGGCGGATGCACTGGGAGTAGCCATCTGTGAGGCTCATTCCAATACCTTGCCCCGTCGGCTTGGGAAGGGGAGGTGAAGGGATGATCGAGTTTATCCGGGGAATCGTAGCTTATCGAACGGCGGAAACGATCGTGGTGGAAACCGGAGGGGTGGGGTATCTGCTCTTTTGTGTCCATCCTCTGGAATGGGAAGAGGGGGAAGAGGTGACGGTGTACACCCATCAAGTGATCCGGGAGGATGCCCATACACTGTACGGCTTTCGCGAACGACAGGTACGGGATCTGTTCCGCCTCCTTTTGGAAGTCTCCGGGATCGGACCCAAAGTAGCGCTGGCGGTGACAGGCGCCGGGAATCCGGGGCGCCTGGTGGAGGCAGTAGAGCAGGAAGATCTCCGTTTTCTCACCAAATTGCCGGGGGTAGGGAAGAAAACAGCCCAGCGGATCGTGTTGGATCTGAAGGATAAATTGAAAAAATCAGGCCTCAATGAAAGCTTTGTTTCCGCTGTCCGAGTCGACACCTCTAGGCAGGTGGCGCGAGCCGGATCTTTGGAGGCGATTGAAGCTCTGCAAGCCCTGGGATATAATGAAGAAGAAGCTTCTCAGGCCGTGGCGATAGCCAGGAAAGATTTTGGCGAGGAAGAACCGGGATTGGATCAATGGATTCGCCGTGCATTGCAATTTTCCATGAAGGAATAGGGGGGACGGGATGGAAGAGCGGATGATTTCTTCCCATTTTTCAACGGAAGATGAACCGATGGAATTCAGCTTGCGTCCCCGTTACCTGGATGATTACATCGGACAGACACGGGTGAAAGAGAACCTGAAGGTGTACATAGAAGCGGCCAAGATGCGTAGGGATCCTCTGGACCATGTGTTGTTGTACGGACCACCGGGTTTGGGAAAAACCACCCTTTCTCATATCATCGCCAATGAAATGGGGGTCCAGGTCCGGACCACTTCCGGGCCGGCCATCGAACGTCCCGGGGATCTGGCAGCGATCCTGACCAATCTGCAGGAGAGCGATCTCTTATTTATCGATGAAATTCATCGGCTCAACCGCAGTGTAGAGGAAGTTCTCTATCCGGCGATGGAAGACTTTGCCTTGGATATCGTGATCGGAAAAGGGCCTAGCGCCCGCTCGGTTCGTTTGGATCTTCCTCCCTTCACTCTGGTGGGAGCCACCACCCGAGCCGGTTCTCTTTCCTCCCCGTTGCGGGATCGGTTTGGCGTGGTCAGTCGGTTGGAATACTATACCCAGGAGGAGCTGACCCTGATTGTGATGCGGGCGGCGGATCTTTTGGGGGTTTCGATTCGGGAAGCGGGGGCAGAGGAGATCGCCTGCCGTTCCCGGGGCACGCCGCGGGTGTCCAATCGTCTGCTGAAGCGGGTGCGGGATTTTGTTCAAGTTCAGGGTGACGGGGTGATCACTAAGGAAGCGGCTCAGGATGCATTGGATCGGATTCAGGTGGACAGACTGGGATTGGATGAAGTGGATCATAAGTTGTTGAAAACGATCCTGACCCATTTTCGGGGAGGGCCTGTCGGGCTGGAGACGATTGCAGCCACGATCGGGGAGGAGGCTCATACGGTGGAGGATGTGTATGAGCCGTATTTGATGCAGATCGGATTTTTGCAGCGTACTCCTCGTGGACGGATGCTCACTCCCCGCTGTTATCAACACTTTGGGGTGGAGTTGCCGTCATGAATCCGATTCCGAAAATGCTGATTTTCTTTGGCATCCTTTTGGTATCCTTTGGTCTGTTGTGGCAT
Source organism: Kroppenstedtia sanguinis (assembly GCF_050433445.1). Classification (NCBI taxonomy): domain Bacteria; kingdom Bacillati; phylum Bacillota; class Bacilli; order Caryophanales; family Thermoactinomycetaceae; genus Kroppenstedtia; species Kroppenstedtia sanguinis. The sequence continues at coordinate 126,148 of NZ_JBNPXF010000004.1, forward strand.
TTTGGTGGCCGCTTTTTCAACTTGGGACGTCTCCCGGGGGATATCGTGATTGAAAAAGAGAACTTCAAATTTTACTTTCCTGTGGTGACCAGCATCCTGATCAGTGTGGTACTTTCCCTGTTGCTTTATTTGTTTCGCCTGTTCCGATAGGGAGCAGGCATTTTTTCTTTACTCTGAAAAATTTCCGGGGTTCCTCCTGGCCCAGTCACAGAAGAGGGGTGAATCAGCCAAAGGAATGGGGCGAAAGGGAGTATCCTTTACTTATTTGTTACGATCTTATTATGATAGATGAATGATGGGGCAGGGAGGATGAGGGTGTGACAGAACTATGCCAGCACTTATTCACCATGATTCTAAAAGTGTTGTGAAAAAGTCGTCACAGGGAGAGTTGGGCAGGGCTGTTTATTAACCATAAAATGGATGCGAAAACGAAACGACCCTTTCGCTCGCTCTTTCCATTGCCCTCCATCGTAAAATATCGCTTGAGGGGACGGGGAGGGTGGGACGGCTACGATCTCTTGCAAAGAACGCATAGCGAGACCCGGGAGCGGAAAGCGACCCTGGCGAGACTTGTGCCCTATGGGTGCAAAGGCTCTTCACCTCCCACCACCCCGACCTTATTTTCGTCCGAAATATGGATAATCAACACGCCAGAGCGTTGGGTTTCACAGGAATATCTTTGGCTCGTCAGAATTTAGGTGCCGAAATGTGAAACCCCATCCCAACTGTCTGCAAAGGCAGGTAATCACAACGCTTCTCAGGGGAAAGTTGCATGAAGAGATGTACATAAATGTTTGTTACGCAGTCTGATACCTTCAGAGATAGGAGTTTGGTTTGCGATGGATGTTTCGCAATTTGATTTTGAACTTCCTGAGGAATTAATCGCTCAGGAGCCGGCACAAAAGCGGAGTGGTTCCCGGTTGATGGTGGTCAACCGGGAGGAGCAGACCACGGAGCATCGCCGGTTTCCGGATCTTCTCGAATATCTTCACCCAGGGGATGTGTTAGTTCTGAACGATACTCGGGTACGGCCGGCGCGTCTCGTGGGGGAAAAGGAGGAAACCGGGGCCCGGATCGAGCTGTTGTTACTCAACCCTCTAGGTGGGGATCGTTGGGAAGCCTTGGTCAAACCGGCCAAACGGGTGAAGGAAGGCACTGTGATCCGCTTTGGGGATGGGCAGCTGCAAGCAGTAGCCCAAGAAGTGACAGATGCTGCAGGAGGACGGGTATTTCAGCTTCGATATTCGGGACAAGACCTGGAGTCATTGTTGGAAAGGTTGGGAGAAATGCCGCTTCCTCCTTATATCCACAGGCGGCTGGATGAGCCGGAACGATATCAGACCGTCTACTCCAGGGCTCTAGGCTCTGCAGCGGCTCCTACCGCAGGGCTTCATTTTACGGAGGATCTTCTACAGCATGCGAAGGACAAGGGCGTCCAGATCGTCACCATCACGTTGCATGTAGGCTTGGGCACCTTCCGTCCGGTGACGGCGGAGAGTGTGGAGGCACATCAGATGCATGCCGAGTTTTACGAGGTATCCGAGGAGGCGGCAGAACAGATTCGTCTCGCCCAAGCCAAGGGAAACCGGGTGGTGGCTGTAGGCACGACTTCGGTGCGAACGTTGGAGACGGTAGCCCGGGACCAGGGAGAGATTCGGGCGGCTAGAGGTTGGACGGATATCTTCATCTATCCGGGATTCCCTTTCCGGGTGACGGATGCCCTGTTGACCAATTTTCATCTCCCCAAATCGACGTTGCTGATGTTGGTGAGTGCCTTTGCATCCCGGGAACTGATGCTTCAAGCTTACCAGAGGGCTGTCCGGGAGAAGTACCGCTTTTTCAGTTTTGGCGATGCCATGTTGATATTGTGAAGTATATGAGAAACAGGTAAAGCCGTTTATCTTAAGCGAGTATTAAGGTATAATAAAAAAGTAGGGGGAGACCCATTGGCTCTGCGATATGAATTGATCAAGACGTGTAAACAGTCTGGCGCCCGCCTCGGGCGGTTACATACTCCTCACGGAACGGTGGACACGCCGGCTTTTATGCCGGTAGGAACCTTGGCTACCGTTAAAACGATGAGCCCTGAAGAGTTAACACAGATGGGTAGCGGGATCATCCTGTCCAACACTTATCACCTTTTTCTGCGACCCGGTCACGATGTGGTCCGGGAAGCCGGCGGGCTTCATCGGTTTATGAATTGGGATCGGGCGATTTTGACTGACAGTGGGGGATTTCAGGTATTCAGTCTCAGTAATCTTCGGGAAATCACCGAAGAAGGAGTCTCCTTCCGTTCCCATCTGAACGGAGAGCCGCTCTTTCTCAGTCCGGAGAAGTCGATGGAGATACAAAATGCTCTGGGTGCCGATATTATCATGGCTTTCGACGAATGTCCTCCTTATCCGGCGGATCGGGAGTACGTGAAAAACTCTATGGATCGTACCTACCGTTGGTTGCAGCGTTGTGCAACTGCCCATCGGCGGAAGGAAGAGCAAGCCCTCTTTGGCATTATTCAAGGGGGAATGTACCAGGATCTTCGACAAGAGAGCGCCCGTCAGATCACATCGGTGGACTTGCCAGGTTATGCTATCGGTGGACTCAGCGTCGGGGAACCAAAGGAGATGATGTATGAAGCTCTGGAATGGACCACGCCGCTGATGCCCAAGGAAAAGCCCCGATATTTGATGGGGGTGGGTTCTCCAGATGCCCTGGTGGAGGGAGCGGTTCGCGGGGTGGATATGTTTGACTGCGTTCTACCCACCCGGATTGCTCGCAATGGGACCACGATGACGAGTCAAGGGCGAGTGGTTGTCCGAAATGCCAAGTATGCCCGTGACTTTTCCCCCTTGGACCCGGAATGTGATTGCTACACTTGTCGGAATTACTCTCGGGCCTATCTGCGGCATCTGATTAAAGCGGAGGAGACGTTTGGATTGCGTCTGACGACATACCACAACCTCCACTTTCTCTTAAAGTTGATGGAAAAGATGCGGCAAGCGATCCGGGAAGACCGTTTGTTGGATTTCAAGGATCGTTTCTTTGAAAAGTATTACGGATCCACCCAACCCATGAGAAACTTTTAACCGGCTTCTGCCTGGAAATAAACATTAATCTATGACAGGAGGATTCGATATGCAAGCTTTAGGTCAATTTTTACCATTGATCCTGATTATCGCTGTTTTTTATTTTCTGTTGATCCGTCCGCAACAGAAACATAAGAAGGAGCGGGACGCGATGTTGTCCTCCCTCAAAAAGGGAGACAAGATTGTCACCATCGGAGGACTACATGGAACGATCACCGATCTGACAGAAGATCGTGTCACTCTGAAGGTGAACGAAAACAGCCGATTGGTCTTTGAGCGTTCTGCCATCAATGCGGTGGATAACACGGATAACGAAAAGGAAGAGAAGGAAGAAAAAGAAGAGAAGGATGAGAAAAAAGAAGAAGATTGATTGAAGTGGAATCCAGAGGATTCAGGGACGAACCGGATCGGTTCGTCCCTGTTTTTGTTTGATACCGGTGTGTAAAGGATGGGTCTGTGATTTACTATAGAATTGTGGTTGCAACGGAATTCCTGTCAAGGGTTAAGGCTTTCGGGTGTTGACACCGAAGATGCCCCCCAAAGTACTTAAACCTGTGGCGCAGACAGTGAACAGAAAAGGTTGGACCCGCATACTGGCGTCAAATGCCAAAAAGCCGACGATCAGCACGATGAGGACATACAAAATTCCAGTGATTCCTCCATATAGCCATCCTTTATACCCCGCCCGTCTTCCGGCTAACCATCCCCCGGATATAAGTGCCACTCCATTGATCCCATAGGTGAAGTAAGGCAGATTTGTCTCGGCTAAAGTGGAGAAGCGGAGTAAGATCGCAAGGATCAAGGACCCGGCCAATACAGTTCCCAGAACCACTGTAATTCCGGTGAGAAGAGGGGAACGCAAAAGGGGACGAGTTGATTTGTCCATGCTGGACTGTTTCATCGGTGCACCTCCCGGCAGTGTTTGTACATGGGTATGAGCTTTTCTCACCATATATTCCGTGGCACTGCAATGTGGAGGAATCATATAAATAAAATCCCACCTTCAGAGGAGAATAGATTTGGAGGGGGGTTGGCTGTGCAAGAAATGATGACGATGTTGTTTCGTTCGTTTTTTATTTATCTGTTTGTACTCCTGATCATGCGGTTGATGGGAAAACGGGAGATTGGAAAACTTTCCGTATTTGATTTGGTCGTCTCGATCATGATTGCCGACTTTGCGGTGATCTCCATTGAAAATACCGAAATGCCTTTCATAAATGGATTGCTTCCCATCGTGGTGATGATGATCGCCCAGATTCTGTTTTCCTGGCTGTCTTTGAGAAGCACTACCATTCGGGACTTTGTCGATGGGAGACCCACTTTTATCATCAAGAACGGAAAGATTGATGAAGATGAGATGAAAAAGCATCGCTACAATATGGACGATCTTTTATTGCAACTCCGGGAACACAAAGTGGCCGATGTGGCTGATGTGGAATTTGCAATCCTGGAGACGACGGGAAAGCTGACGGTTTTCCCGAAAGAGGGGAAAAAACCTTTGCTGAAAGAAGATCTCTTACCTACCCGTCGTATCTCCAGACTTCCTGTCTCCCTAGTGATCGACAGTAAAATTCAACAGGATTCACTGAAACGACTCGGGCTGGATGAGGAATGGCTACGGGATCAATTGCAGCGCTATGGTCATAAAGACCTGAACAAGGTTTTCTTTGTCAGTATCGATGACAAGGGGAAGCTATACGTGGATTCCCGTAAGGATGATTAGAAGCTTTGTGATTTTAGGCGTGTTGATTAGCCCTATTTTAGGTAGGAAATCAGGCAGGGATGGTGGGAGGGTGAAGAGCCTTTGCACCCATAGGGCACAAGTCTCGCCAGGGTCGCTTTCCGCTCCCGGGTCTCGCTATGCGTTCTTTGCAAGAGATCGTAGCTGTCCCACCCTCCCCGTCCCCTCAAGCGATATTTTTAAGATGGGGGGGCAATGGAAAGAGCGAGCGAAAGGGTCGTTTCGTTTTCGCATCCACTTTATGGTTAATCAACAGCCCTGATGTAATTAACACTCTTGGAGTTGGGATGGTTTCACATTTCGGCATTCATATTCTGACGAGCCAAAGATGCTCCATGTAAAACCTGAACGTTTTTTTCACAATGTTTCTAGGGTGTCTGTCAATTCAAGATCCCGACCGGTTCGATCCAGAGATTGATCAGACACGCTCTAACGGGGCAGGATGGAGGAGATCCATTTTCCAATGTAGGGGATTCGCAGAAAATCCTCCCGCCGTACTAAGGAAAAGAGGATCAACCCGCCGGCGTAAACGGCCAGTCCCGCCCCCAAAGAGAGCAGGAGGTTCCCCGACTGCCCGCCGGTTTTTTGCAATACACTGTGGGTAACAAAAGACATCGCCACAACGGTCAAGCCCAACTTGAACAGGTCTCCCGCCATTAACGTGAAGGGAACATACCGCAATACGCTGATAAAATGGAGGACCGTAACGATCACGATCCCGCAGTTGATAGCGATCACCACGCCGTCGATCCCCAGGGAAGGCTGAGAGCCCAGAAAAAAAATGAGGGCTATTTTCACCACGGATCCGAAGATTGAATTTCGCATGGAATCTTTTGCCTTGTCCATTCCCTGCAAGGCTGCGGAGAGAGGGCCCTGGATATATTGAAAGACGGCGAAGGGAGCTAGGATTTGCAACAGCCGGGCCACTTCTACGTTGTTGTACAAAAGATCGGTGAGGGGGGTCGCCAGAATGAAGAGGATGGCTGCGCAGGGGGCGCCTACGACCAGAGCCAGCCGCAGTGCTTGGTTGAGACGATGTTCCACCATTCGTGGTTGCCCTTTGGCTATCGCTTCCGAAATGGCTGGAACCAGGGAGACGGACAAGGCGTGAGTGATAAATCCCGGAAGAAACAGGAGCGGGATCGCCATTCCTTCCAGTTGCCCGTACATAGCGGTGGAAGCAGCCACGGTGATCCCAGCGATAGCCAGGCTTTGGGAGACGACGATGGGCTCCACCGCGTAAGAGAGTGAGCCGACCATGCGACTGGCAGTTACCGGAATTGCAATCCGCATCAGCCGGAGGGTGGTTTCACGAAATCGACTCCACCGTTTCAGATTGAGTGCTTCTCGCGGATGGAACCGGATCGGCGGTCGCTTGGGATCCTTCTTGTAGGAACGGAACAAAAAGAGCATCCCGGCAAATTCGCCGATGACGACCCCCATCATCGCTCCTGCTGCCGCATACTCCACTCCCTTGGAGAGCAGATACTGGGCGAGCAGCAGGACGGAGAAGATGCGTACGACCTGTTCGACGATCTGGGAGAAAGCGTAGGGACTCATGTGTTGCCGTCCCTGAAAATATCCCCGGAAGATCGAGGAGACCGCCACGATCGGGATGACCGGAGCAATACCCATCAAGGAATATACCGCCCGTCGATCGGTCAGGAGAGTATCGGCGATGGTCGGTGCGGCCAGCAGGATCAGGATGGTGAATAAAATGCTGGTGAAGCTGACAAACAGAATGGCGACTACTAGGATGGAGCGGATCCGTTGTTCATCTTTTTTTGCCTCAGCCTCAGAAACCAATTTGGAGATGGCCACCGGAATCCCACCGGTAGTGATCACAATGATGAATAACAGGATGGGAAAAGCCATTTGGAAGAGGCCTACCCCTTCGTCTCCGATCATACGGGAGAGAGCGATTCGGTAGACAAATCCCAAGATCTTTGTGATAAAACCGGCACCGACCAGGATGAGGGTTCCATGTAAAAAGGTTTGCTTGGTCAAAACCATGCCCCTCTTTCTTCGCAGGTTGATTGATACAAGCTTATGCCCTTGTCTTGGGTGATCATGACTGATACAGGTAGGGACTTGTTTCAATTTCTGAGTGAAAGGGTACCCCGGTCTCTCTTGCCGGGAAGCGATCGCAACTCTATAATGAGAAAAGGATAAAATATTTGCGGCGGTCAAAAAGGGGTACGGGCAGCAACGGACAAGCCCGGAACAGCCGGTTGTTTGTCATTCGGGCCGCGCGCCGAAAGGAGGAAGAGGGCGTGGCAAGACAGAACTTGAAGCCGGTCAGCCGGCGGCAAAGGCAATCGGTGGAATTGCTGAGTGAAGAAGAACTGATGAAGTGCATTGAAGATTTGTGTAACAGCAAAGCGGAGGAATTCCGTTATTTCGGCTATGAAGATGTGACGGGTGAGCAGGTCTGGGCCTGCGTCTCGGAGAGTTATCGCAGGGGTTGGCCCCGGCTGAACCGTTTGGTCAACGATATTCTGTCGTTGAAGGCAACGCGATTCATGAACTGGCTGATGGTCAGTGTCTACAAAAACCCGAGCGGAAAATAACACGCTCGGTTTTTTGTTCATCTCCATAAATTGACATGCCTGTCCCGGCTTGGGATAATAGGGATGGTCTTTCAAAGAAGAAGGAGGAGCGTCAGCATGAGGGTTCGCAAGGGGAAGGTAATAATTTTTTCCCTCTTGGTGGTTGCCATGTTGGTCATCGTGGCCTTAACTGGGAAACAAGTGGCTAACCGCATCACCCTGGGTTTGGATTTGCAGGGTGGTTTCGAGGTCCTGTATGAAGCCAAACCTTTGGAAAAAGGACAGGAAATTTCGGCATCCACGATGAGTGATGCCGCACAGGCGCTCAGTCGGCGTATTGATGTTCTCGGTGTATCGGAACCGCAGATCACCGTGGAAGGGAATGACCGGCTGCGGGTGCAGCTGGCCGGGGTGACAGACCCGGACAAAGCCCGGGAGATCCTGGGCAAACCTGCCGTCCTCACTTTCCGTGCCCCAGATAAAAAAACGGTACTGATGCGGGGGACGGATCTGAAAGAAGGCGGAGCGACACAAGATTATAATGAGAACGGTCAGCCGGTCGTCAGCGTGAAATTTAAAGACCCCAAATTATTTGCGAAATACACTAAGGAATATGTGGGGCAACCGATGCCGATTTACTTGGATAAGGAACAGCTTTCAGCCCCGGTGATTAACGAGGTGATCCCTGGTGGAAATGCCCAGATCAGCGGCAATTTCACCACGGAAGAGGCCAAAGAGTTGGCCGATCTGCTCAATGCAGGTGCGCTGCCAGTCCACCTGAAAGAAAAGCAGAGTTTTGCCGTGGATTCCACCTTGGGGAAGGAATCTTTGATGAAGAGTTTGGAAGCTAGCTTCTATGCTCTCCTGATTATTTTCATCTTCATGATCGGTTATTATCGGTTGCCTGGTCTGGTGGCGGTGGTTACTCTGATCAGTTACGGGTATCTGGTGTTGCTGATCTTCTCTCTGTTACATGTTACTCTCACCCTGCCGGGGATCGCCGCTTTTATTCTGGGTATCGGGATGGCAGTGGATGCCAATATCCTGATGTATGAGCGGATCAAAGATGAGATACGTCATGGAAAGAGTGTTCCATCGGCGTTTAAGTATGGTTCCCGCCGTTCCTTCCTCACGATTTTTGACGCTAATATTACGACTGTGATCGCGGCGGCTGTCCTGTTCTATTTCGGAACTTCAGCTGTGCGGGGCTTTTCCGTCTCCCTGATTACCGGGATTATAGTCAGCTTCTTGACAGCAGTGGGCTTCTCCCGGATTCTGCTGAACCTGCTGGTGAAATCCAACATGTTTCGGCATCCCAAATGGTTCGGTGTGAAGGAAGGTGAGATCGGTGAACTTTAAATTGGATTTTGTTGGTCATAGAAGAGGGTTCTTCATCTTCTCGGGAGTTATTCTGATCCTGGGCATCCTGTCCCTTCTGTTCCAGGGTCTCAATCTGGGAGTGGACTTTGTCAGTGGGACTCGAGTAGATATCAAGATCAACCAGTCGTACGATTTGGAAGAGGCGAAGGGACACCTGAAGAAGTTGGGCTATCCAAGTCCTGACGCCAGTAAGGCTGGGGATAAGAACGAGTGGCTTATCTTCCAAACCAATCAGGTGTTGGATCATCAAGATGTTGGCAAGATCCGGGAAGAATTCCGTTCCAGTTATGGAGATCAAGTCGATGTGAACGAGCAGAAGGTGGATCCGATCGTCGGCCGCGAGTTGGTCAAAAATGCTATCATCGCCCTTCTGATCGCATTTCTGGGGATGATCCTTTATGTGTCGTTCCGGTTTGAGTACCGGATGGCGGTGCCGGCGGTCCTAGCTTTGATTCACAATGTTTTAGTGGTGACTGGCTTTTTTTCCATTTTTCAATGGGAAGTAGACTTGGTGTATATCGCTGCTATCTTGACCATTGTCGGTTATACGATCAATGACACCATTGTGATCTTTGATCGGATCCGGGAAAATATGGATCTAGAAAAGCCGAAAACCTGGGAAGACTTTAGTAAAACGGTAAACGAAAGTATTCAACAAACCTTGGTCCGTTCGATCAACACCTCTTTGACCGTCGTCTTTGCCGCTTTGTTATTGTTTTTGTTGGGAGGGGAAAGTATCCGCTATTTCTCCCTTGCGCTTTTGATCGGGTTGATTTTCGGCGCTTATTCCTCTATTTGCATCGCCAGCCAAATTTGGATCGGTTGGAAGTGGAAATCTATGGAGAAATCGAGGCTGAAGGCGCAAACAGCGGAATAAAAACATCTTTCTTGACAGGCGTGTTGATTAGCCCTATTTTGGGTGGGGAGATCGTGTTCACCCACGCGACCGTTGCCATCCGGCAAGGAAGTGAAAACTGGCCGCTCCAAATCTGACCATCGGGCAGGGGCAAAGCCTTACGGAAGCAACACAGGGAAGAGGTTGCCCCTAAACGCCCTCCCTCCAGATTCTCCGCTGGGTAGGATGGCTACCTTCATCTAGAGCTTCAGCTCATCGAGATTGTAGTGCCTGTGGTGCAAAGGTCGCTTTGGCAGCACACGACTCCCTTCCGCCGCCCATTTTCTGGTTAATCAACAGCCCTGCTTTCCTGAATCAAAATGGTATCAGTGGAGGCCGCGGGAGATCCCCGCGGTTTATTTTTTTGAGGAGAGATAAAGGATGTCGACCTGCAGGCGGAGACCGGGACCTGGGAAATCCGGCTGGCGGTGTTGGAGGGAGACAAATCGGGGATGCTCACAGTCGGGCTTTGCTGGCAGACCCCTTAGACAGCATAGGACCCTTCCGCTGTCCACTTTCTGGTTTATCCAACCGCCTGGCCTAGTGGGAAAAGAGGTGAAGCGACCTCATGGGATCTTTTTGACTGTGATGGTTCATATCACCCGTACAACCCATAGAGAAAACATTCACAGGTACCGGTGTTCAGGTGTGCTATAATGATAAACGGCAAGCGAGGTGACGCTTCATGTTACAATCCAAGACCCGTTGGCAACTCCTTGAGGCCGAAGAGTCACAGGTGCGGAAACTGGCTGGGGAATTGAAAATTCATCCTTTGACTGCCCGCCTCCTGATCCACCGCGGGATATCGAACCCGGAACAAGCTCGTCGTTTTCTGCAGGTGAGTCTGTCGGAACTTTATAGCCCTTTTTTGATGGACGGGATCCAGGAGGCGGTGAATCGCATCCGCACTGCCTTGGACCGACAGGAGAAGATCTTGGTTTATGGAGATTATGATGCGGACGGTGTCAGCAGTACCAGCCTGTTGATGAAAGTATTCCGAGGTCTGGATGCTGACGTGAACTATTACATACCTAACCGTTTCACTGAAGGATATGGATTAAACGAAAACGCTCTCCGACAGGCAAAAGAGGCCGGAGTGCAGTTAGTGATTACTGTCGATACGGGGATTAGTGCTGTCAAGGAAGCAAAGATTGCAAAAGAGTTGGATCTGGATTTGATCATCACCGATCATCACGAACCGCCGGCAGTTCTGCCTGAGGGATTGGCGGTGATCAATCCGAAAAAACCGGGTTGTTCCTACCCCGATGAGATGTTGGCCGGGGTGGGGGTAGCGTTTAAACTGGCCCATGCCTTGCTGGACCGTGTCCCGGAAGAGTTATTGGATCTGGTGGCCCTGGGCACGATTGCCGACTTGGTTCCCCTGATGGATGAAAACCGGATCGTCGCGGCTCTGGGGCTGAAAGAGATCAACCGCAGACACAATCTCGGCCTTTCGGCCTTGATGGATGTAGCGGGGATCCAAGGAGAGGTCACGGCGGGCCATGTCGGTTTTTCCCTCGGTCCCCGCATCAATGCTGGGGGGCGCTTAGATACTGCGGCAACCGCCGTAGAACTATTGTTGACGGAGGATCTGGAAGAAGCTCGCGTGCTGGCGGAAGAGTTAGATGGGATGAACCGAAAACGACAAAAATTGGTGGAGGAGATCGCCGCCGAAGCATGTGCAGAAGTGGAATCAGCTCCCAAGAAGCACCGCCGATTCATCGTGGTGGCCGCACCGGGCTGGAATGTCGGGGTGATCGGTATTGTTGCCTCCCGCCTGGTGGAAAAATACTACCGGCCGACTATTGTGTTGGGGATCGATGAGGAGACTGGCATGGCCAAAGGATCTGCCCGTAGCATTGCAGGTCTGGATCTGTATCGGGCGTTGACGACCTGTGGGGATCTTTTACCTCAGTACGGTGGGCACGAGATGGCGGCAGGGATGTCGCTTCCCCAGGAAAAGATTGAGGAGTTCCATCGTCGGCTGGATCAGATCGCAGGGGAATGGTTGCGGGAGGAAGATTATATACCACTCTCCCGCGTTGAGGCGGATCTCTCGATTGAAGAAATAAGCTTGGAATTGATCGAAGAGCTGAAACGGTTGGAACCCTGTGGAATGGGAAATCCAACTCCACGGTTTCAACTGCGGGGGGCAGGTCTGTCCCGACTGCAGGTGATGGGTCGGGAAAAAAATCATCTCAAGATGGTACTTCAGGTAGAGGGGGATTCTCTGGAAGCCGTCGGCTTCCGAATGGGAGAGATGGCTGCAGAGATTGCTCCCTCAGCTCGACCGGAGCTCCTGGGCGAATTGTCTGTGAACGAATGGAATCATCGCCGCAGTCCCCAATTTCTGATCCGGGATCTGCGCGTGCCTCATTTACAGGTATTTGACTGGCGTAGCAACGGGGATTTATCTGACCGCTTTCGGCAGTTGGCGGAAAGGGAAGCTTCTTTGTTTATGATCCGCCAGTCAAGGGCTGAGAAGGAGTGGATCACTGAGCTCAGGGCTCAAACCCTTACCTGGGAGGAGGTCTCCCAGGGGAAAATCCAACTGCCGACTGAGGCTCGGCAGTTGGTTCTGGCGGACCTTCCGCCAGATGTTTCCGTTTTGGAAAAGTTATTGTGCTCTTTCACCAGTTTGGAACGTGTGTACTTTGCTTTTGGGGATATCGAACTAGAAGGAAGTTTGACCCGGACACCGGATTGGGAACAGTTTAAAGTGCTGTATGTCTCCCTCATGCGAAGGAAGCACTTCAGGCTCCCGTCTGAATTGAATGCGTTGTCCCGGATGACGGGATTGTCCGGTCGTTGGATCGGTTTTATGCTGAAAGTCTTTGGTGAGCTGGGGTTTGTGCGGGTTTCCGGTGATCAGCTGGAGCTGATCCCTCAGCCACCCAAACGTCCCCTCACTCAATCCCGTCTCTATCGGGAACAGTTGGAACGGGAAAAAGTGCAAGACGCTCTCGTCTATTCATCCTACCGCGACCTTTGTCAATGGGTCGCTTCAGTGCTTTCAACTGATCGCAAATGAGGAGGAACCGATGATGGATTTCAAAGAAAAAATCCGGGTGATTGAGGATTTTCCACAACCGGGGGTTCATTTTAAAGATATCACCACTCTTTTAAAAGACGGAAAAGCCTTTCGGGCTGCAATCGATGCTATGGCAGACTCGCTTCAGGATCGAAAAGTGGACTTGGTGGTTGGACCAGAGGCCCGGGGATTTGTTGTGGGTACCCCACTGGCTTATGCATTGGGCGTCGGATTTATTCCTGTCCGGAAGTCGGGAAAACTGCCAGCGGAAACCGTAGAGACGAATTACAGTCTGGAATATGGAAAGGATCAATTGGCGATTCACAAAGATGCCATTAAGCCGGGACAGCGGGTATTGATTGTAGATGATCTGCTAGCTACGGGTGGGACTGTCAACGCCACGTTGAATCTGGTTCACCGCCTGCAGGCGGAGGTAGTCGGAGCCGCTTTTGTGATGGAGTTGACCTACTTGAAGGGTCGGGAAAAGTTGCCAGGTGTAGATGTTTTCAGTCTGATTCAATATTAAGGCCAACTCCCCTGCGATGGTGAAGCAGGGGTTTTTTCTGGATTTGTTTCGGAAGGATCTGCAAACTTGGAAGGAGGAATTTATGTTGAAGCAGAATTTTGTTATGAGCCGATGGTTTTGTTTCCCTTCTTTTCCCTGAGAAGTTTACCATTTATGATCGTGAGGGGAGAATATTGAAGAGGCGGAAAGAAGAGTTTATTCCGGAAGATGTGGAAAACGAGGAAGAACCAGCAATTAAACAGGGGCTGATCGGATTAGGAATCTGGTGTCTGATTGTGATCGCCTATGTGGCGATGGTTCGTCTCGGTTGGATCAACGGTCTGTAATGGGTTGAGCGGTTGACTATGACAGATGAAGCATAAGGAGGGGCTCTTGTGACCATCGGATCGATTCCGCCTGTCGTCCAGATCGTTGGCTATTCCGATACGGGTAAAACAACATTGCTTTCCCGACTGGTCCGGCATCTGACACAGGAAGGGTGGCGGGTGGGGACCATCAAGCACCATGCAGGGGAGTTGGAAATGGATCAACGGGGCAAGGACTCCTGGTATCATCGGGAGGCGGGGGCCGACCCAGTGGCAATCACGGCTGCCAACCAGACCGCTCTCATTATTCCCCGTTCCTTGGGCCTGGCAGAGCTTCTGCCTCTGTTTCGGGGGCTGGATCTAGTGCTGGTGGAGGGATTTAAAAGGGCTCCCTATCCCAAGTTGGTCATGCTAAGGGAATCGGCCCACCTTTCCCAGTTGAAGGAGTTGTCCAATGTGTGGGGAGTCGTCTCTTCCCATCCCTTGACGCCGGGGTCCCTTCCAGTCTATCAGCGGGAGGATATCGAGGGGATTGTTCACCTATTGAAAGAGAGGGTGCTCCAGGACACTCGCTAGAGCCAGACGGATGGAATAATCCGGGCGCGCAAGAACCACGAAGCGCCATGTGCAACTGTAAAAAGAAAATAAGGACTGAGTAGATCTATGAATCGAGTCAAGAGACTTTCCGATCGTATTGCAGAAGAGATTTTGTCGATGATTACCATTGAAAAAAGGTTCTTGCCAGGTGATAAACTTCCGAATGAAGTGGAGTTATCAGAGGAGCTGAATATTAGCAGAACAACTCTGCGTGAAGCTATTCGCATCTTAGTCACCCATGACATACTCGAAATCCAACGAGGAAAGGGAACCTTTGTTAAAAAAGACGTCGATTTGAGAAATCAAGCGCAATTATTTCATGGTCTGTCCAGTGCAAAGATCAATGTGAGAGATTTGTATGAAATGCGCTTAATATTTGAGCCGGAAGCTGCCTTTTATGCCACGATCCGGGCGAGTGATTCGGAGTTGAAACGTATTTTTGCTTATGGAGAGCAAATCGAGCAGAAAATTAAGTTAAATCAGGATAGAACCGACGTAGAACAGAAATTCCATAAATCGATCGCCAAGGCAACCCATAATGAATTTATGGATCAGCTGATGCCAGTTATTTTTGAGGCGATTAATCAAGGGGTGATGTTATCGCAAAAAAATGAATTTGTAGTCAAAGATACGATCCATGACCATCAGATGATTATGGGATTTATGGAAGCTCGCAATCCCGAAGGAGCTAGAAGTGCGATGAGAATTCATATATTACATGCTTTGAAAGACTTGGGAATAGATTAAGGGGCACATCGACTGTGGAGGAAAAATCATATGTCCAACAACGATGTTGACAGCAGACAACGAGGGGTATAAGATGACTTTAAAAATAAAGGTGTGTGATCAGATGAGAAGTGATATGATCAAAATTGGTGTCGACCGTGCCCCTCACCGGAGTCTTTTATATGCAACGGGGCAAGTCACACTGAAAGATTTGGAAAAACCATTTATCGGTGTTTGCAACTCATACATCGATATTATTCCCGGCCATGTTCATTTGCGGGAGTTTGCCGACGTCGTGAAAGAAGCGATTGTTGAAGCAGGTGGTATTCCCTTCGAATTTAATACCATAGGTGTTGACGATGGCATTGCTATGGGACATATTGGGATGCGTTATTCCTTACCCAGTCGTGAACTGATTGCAGACTCGGCTGAGACGGTAATTAATGCGCATTGGTTTGACGGCGTCTTTTACATTCCGAATTGTGACAAAATTACACCAGGTATGCTCATGGCTGCCGCTCGTACCAATGTTCCATCCGTTTTTGTTTCCGGCGGGCCTATGGAGGCAGGTACCAGTTCAATGGGGAAACAGCTTTCCTTAACCTCTGTATTTGAAGGTGTCGGAGCGCATAAATCAGGCCAAATGTCCGCCAATGAGTTATTAGATATTGAAATGAATGCTTGTCCAACCTGTGGCTCCTGTTCAGGGATGTTTACGGCAAATTCCATGAACTGTTTGATGGAAATGCTAGGTGTCGCACTTCCTGGTAATGGGACTATTGTTGCCACCAGCGAAGAGCGCAAGGAATTAATCCGCGAAGCGGCCAAACATTTAGTGCGCATGATTAAAGAAGATATTAAGCCACGTGACATCATCACGAAAGAAGCGATCGATGATGCATTTGCACTGGATATGGCAATGGGTGGATCTACGAATACGGTGCTGCACACACTGGCGATCGCGAATGAAGCGGGCATTGATTACAATTTGGAGGATATTAACAAAGTTGCCGCGAGGGTTCCATACCTGGCGAAAATTATGCCCGCATCGGATTTTTCCATGGACGATATCAATCAAGCCGGTGGGGTAGAAGCTATTATTCATGAGTTAACGAAAATCCCCGGAGCCATTCATCCGGAGCGGATGACGGTGACGGGTCAAACCATGGGTGAACTGGTAAAAGGACATGAAATCACAAATCCAGAAGTTATCCGTACAAAAGACAACCCATACAGTCCGGTGGGAGGCTTATCTGTACTTTACGGTAACATCGCTCCAGAGGGATCGGTTATCAAAGTAGGTGCGGTAGATCCCTCTATTCAAACATTTACAGGTGAAGCGATCGTCTTTGATTCACAAGATGAAGCGCAAAAAGCCATAGATGACGGAATCGTACAAGAAGGTCATGTGGTCGTCATCCGCTATGAAGGACCCAAAGGGGGGCCGGGTATGCCAGAGATGCTTGCACCCACGTCGGCCATCATGGGTCGTGGACTGGGAACAAAAGTTGCGCTCGTTACAGATGGACGTTTTAGCGGCGCGTCTCGTGGCATTTCCATCGGCCATATTTCACCGGAAGCGGCTGAAGGGGGTCCTATTGCATTGGTTGAAGATGGGGATGTCATTGAAATCGACTTGCCCAGTCGCAGCATTCATCTAAAAGTTTCTGAGGAAGAATTGGATGAACGACGTCAAAGCTTAAAACCCTTTGAGCCCAAAATTAAGACGGGTTGGCTGTCGAGATATTCCAAACTTGTAACCAATGCTTCCAAGGGTGGCGTAATGAGCATATAGTACAACCAGGGGCAGGGCTGTTGATTTCCGGAAAATAGGGAGTTATGTGTTGCCAAAGCAACCTTATGCACCCAGGCACTACAATCTGATGGGCTGAAGCCCTGGAATAGAGGTTGCACCCAGGCACTACAATGTCGAGGGGCTGAAGCCCTGGAATAGAGGTGGACGTTGGCATCCTGCTCAACGGAGATTGCGAGAGGACGCCTAAATAGGGTAAAAAAGTGGGCACAGGGAGGGTGGGGGTTCACTTGGAGCGATTTTGGATCGTAGAACTTTGACGCCGGAATGCGAAATCTTATCCTGATCGTCCAATAGATGTGAATTAGCATGTATCTAGGGGCAGGCGTGTTGATTAGCCATATTTTGGGTGGGGAGATCGTGTTCACCCACGCGAGCGTTGCCATCCGGCAAGGAAGTGAAAACTGGCCGCTCCAAATCTTCCGATCGGGCAGGGGCAAAGCCTTACGGAAGCAACACAGGGAAGAGGTTGCCCCTAAACGCCCTCCCTCTAGATTCTCCGCTGGGTAGGATGGCTACCTTTATTCCAGGGCTTCAGCTCCTTTGGATTGTAGTGCCTGTGGCGCAAAGGTCGCTTTGCACCCATAGGGTACAAGTCTCGCCAAGGTCGCTTCCGCTCCCAGGTCTCGCTATGGCAGCACACGACTCCCTTCCGCTGCCCATTTTCTGGTTAATCAACAGCCCTGATCTAGGGGTAACTTTCCTCCTGGTGTTGCAGACCTTCAGACCTTGCCCCTGCCCAAGGGTCAGATTCGGTGCGGTCCGTCTCCACTTCTACTTCTTTGTGGGATGGGATGGTTGCGTGGGTGAACACGACTCCCCGCCTGTAATATGGATCATTAACACACCTGATGCTTCTCATCCTGGCGGGGAGCATGAGGAGTAGCCATTGACAGGAGAAAATCCGGATCAGAAGAGCCAATCCCCGTCTCAGTTCATAAGACGGGGATTGGCTTCGTTGATGGGGATCAGGCGTATTGATTAGTCCTATTTTAGGTAGGGAATAAGGTGGGGATGGTGGGCTGGTGAAGAGCCTTTGCGTTCTTTGCAAGAAATTGTAGCCGTCCCACCATCCCCGTCCCCTCAAGCAATACTTTACGATGGGGGCAATGGGAAGAAGAAAAGGATCCTTTCCTTCTTCCCATCATCCACTTGATGGTTCATCAACAGCCTTGGGTGGGAATACAAATCAAGGGCGTGAAGACAAGATCGCTTTTTTTAGAATAGTTTCCGGTTGCTGATTTCCTTCTAAGGGCTTTTCGTCGGAGAATCGCGCAATCTTGTCCATATTGGTAATAACCACAACGATCGTCGGATCTTTTTTCGCATGTTCCAATGCGGCTAAATCCATGTGAGCGATCTTCCTTTGCGGGGTTACATGCTCTCCTTCTTTTACAAAGATATCGAATCCCTGACCATCCAAGCTGACGGTGTCAATTCCCATATGGACCAGAATTTCAATGCCGTTTTCGGTAGAGATCCCGATTGCATGTTTGGTGGGAAAGACAGTGGTGACGGTACCGCTCACTGGAGAATAGATCTCTCCGGTATTTGATTTCATCGCGTATCCATCACCGATTAATTTGGTTGAAAATACCTGATCAGCCACATCTTCAAGAGGCAGACCAACACCCGTTGTTACAGAATGTAATGCGACTTCATCAGCCATTTCTTTTTCTTGAGATCCCTTCTCTTGAGAGTCCTCTTCCTGTTTGGGCTTGGGAACCATCATATATGTCAAGGCAAAGGAGAGGATGATAGAAATAAGGATACCGAGTACGGCAAAGATGAAGTATTGACCGATATAGGCGGGTAAGCTAAAAATACTTGAGAGAATGTAGCCATAGATCCGGACGCCAAAGAAGCTGATAAAAGCAGAGGCAACAGAACTGCCGATCGTGGCTGCGATAAATGCTTTTTTGTACTTTGTTAAAACCCCGAACAGAGCAGGTTCAGTAATTCCCAATAATCCAGATAAAGCAGAAGAAACAACAATAGATTTCTCCTCTTTTGAAACGACTTTCGTATAGATTGCAGCGGTTGCACCGGCAATCGCCATGTTGGCCATAAACATCATGGGCATTAACATGTCATAGCCTTGATTAGCAAAGTTTTGCAATGCAATCGGTGTCATGGCGTGGTGCAAACCCGTCAAGATGGCAATGGGACGAATGGCACCCACGATGACTCCCGCTAAAATAGGTGAGATGGTAAACAGCCAACTGACGCCAGCTGCCAATAGGTTCCCTAAGTGAATGCCAATGGGTCCAATCACTACTAGGGTTAATAATCCGGCGATAAACAGTGAAAAAGTGGGTGTAAAGACGGTTCTCAAGGTTTTAGGCAAACATCGATCGACACCACGTTGAATATAGCTTAAAGCCAGAACCGCGAAGATAATCGGAATCACGGTCCCTGCATAATTGAAGACCGGAACGGGCAGAAATCCAAATAATAAGAACTGAGAAAGATCTCCAGCTTCCGCTGCAGCGGTCATCGTCGGAAATTGTATGGTGGCTGCAATGGCAATAGCTAAGTATTGATTAGTTTTAAAGATTTTAGCAGCAGAGGCCGCCACGAAAAAGGGTAAGAATGTAAATACGCCACTGGCCAGCATATCGATCACTTGAAACGTAGGTGTTTTATCTGAAATGAGATTCAGAGCTACCAAACCCGCCATTAATCCTTTGATCATCCCTGCCCCTGCGATCGCAGGAACAATCGGTCCGAATACACCTGAGACTGTATCCATAAACAGCGAAATGAGGCCTTTTTTCTCGCCTTTTTCTTGTTGGGTATTTTCGCTGTTTTCAAGTCCCAGTAATTTGGATAAGGGTGTAAAGTAATCGGATACATGAGTTCCAATGATGATTTGAAGTTGATCGCTCTGATATGTGACTCCTACAATCCCAGGGATTTTATTTAGCTGTTCATCATTGACTTTGTCTTTATCTTTGAGATTAAAGCGAAGACGGGTCATACAATGCCATGCGTTGTTGACATTTTCTTTGCCGCCAATATTCGCAATAACCTCCTTTGCGACCTCTTCGTGGTTCATATCGTTTCATCCCTTCTGCTTTTTCACACCCGACCATGTGACCGTTTACAGTATGAATCTTAGCAGATTACCCTTATTTTGAAAATCAGTCCTAAAGTCCTTGGGTTCGATAGGAATGTCTTGATAAATCAACGTTTTCTCTGGTTCGTCTCTATATATTGGACTGCTTTTTAGAGAAATAGCAGCCCATGATTAGTCCAAATTGACGGGGATCATTTGAACGTGTTTCAATAGCTGTGAAACATATTTAAAACAAGGAAATAAGGATGATGAATCCATGACACCCACAATCATCACTGATATCAAATGTTTTGCCATCAAACCCGATCGCCACAACCTGGTTGTTGTAAAAGTTGAAACCGATCAAGGTGTTTCTGGTTTAGGATGTGCTACTTTTCAATTTCGACCACTAGCTGTTAAATGTATGGTGGATGAATACTTGAAACCTTTGCTTGTGGGTCGGGATGCCAATCAAATTGAAGATTTATGGCACATGATGTCTGTGAATTCCTATTGGAGAAACGGACCTGTTACTAATAACGCTATTTCAGGTGTGGATATGGCGTTGTGGGATATCAAAGGGAAGTTGGCAGATATGCCGTTATATCAATTGCTGGGGGGAAAAGCCCGCACCGCCATTCCCGCATACACCCATGCGGTCGCTCGTGATCTGGAGACGCTATACAAAGAAATTGATAAATTCCTGGCCGAAGGTTATCGATATATTCGTTGTCAATTGGGTTTTTATGGCGGTAACGCGATGGAATCGGTAGACCTTGACCAGCCGCTGGAAGGGACTTATTTCGATCCCAATGAATATATGAACACCACATTAAAAATGTTTGAGTCCATTAATCATAAATATGGATATAAATTCCAAATTCTTCATGATGTTCATGAGCGCCTATTTCCCAATCAAGCCGTACAATTTACGAAAAGAGCAGAGAGGTTTAACTTATTCTTTTTGGAGGATGTCCTACCTCCGGATCAAAATGAATGGCTGGCACAAATCCGTAGTCAAACTTCTACCCCGATCGCTACAGGCGAATTGTTTAATAATCCGATGGAATGGAAGGAATTAGTCGCTCAACGGCGACTAGATTTTATGCGTGCCCACGTTTCTCAGATCGGTGGAATTACACCTGCACTTAAATTGGCTCATTTTTGTGACGCGATGGGGGTGCGGATGGCTTGGCACACACCGTCAGACATCACTCCGATCGGATTAGCGGTGAATACACATTTGAATATCCATTTGCATAACGCGGCGATTCAAGAACATATGGACGTACCCGAGAATACCCAGAAGATATTTAAAAACATTCCCGCTCCGGTGAAAGGGTATTTTTATCCCATAGATCGACCGGGGATTGGCGTAGACTTTCTGGAAGAATTGGCCCATGAATTTCCTGTGAAATATCGTCCTCATGAATGGACACAAAGCCGCATTCCTGATGGTACTTTGATCACCCCGTAAAATGAAAAGACAAAGCTAATGATGGCTCAATTAGCTTTGTCTTGCTTGGTGTGAATCTTTGTTAAATGGCGTGATATATGTGCAAGTATAATCAATGGCAGTTAACTCACTGTACTCGTACACTTTACCATCATCTAGCAGACAGCGGTTGGTAATCTTCATGGCAGGTGTTCCTTTTTTGCACATCAGCAGTTGTGCTTGTTCCTTGCTTACAGATGTGGGCGTATAACTGGTGATATAATGAGAAATCGTATAGCCACAGTTTTGCACATATTTTTGAATGGAATCTTCCACATGCTCTTTGGTCAGACTTGGGAAAAGTGAAACCGGAAGTTTTGATACCTCGATTTGTTCGATTTTATAATCGACAATCCGTACACGTTGGAACATCCAGATTTCTTCCGGTTGCTGTAGCTGAAAGATTTGCATATCTTTAGATGTGGAATCTTCCTTGGAAATGGAAATCATTTTGGAGGAGATGCGTTCATAAGGTGTCCGCGTAAGTGAGTTAAAGATTAAGGGGTTTTTCTGCAGATTTTCGGAAATGTACATTCCAGAACCTTGAATAATCTGAATGACCCCGATCTCTCCTAAGTTTTTGATTGCTTCTTGAATAGTATAGCGGGACACTTGATACATCTGTGCTAGGGTACGCTGATCCGGTAGTTTGCCGCTGGGATACTGTTTTTGGTAAATCTTGCTCAACAAGTCTTGAATGATAAACTCAGTTTTTTTCATAAAATAAGTTCCTCCTCTCTTTGGCTTAGTTTTATCTCCTATTTTTGGTGAACCCCAGGCGTGTTGATTCGCCCTATTTTAGGTAGGAAATCAGGTCAGGATGGTGGGACGGTGAAGAACCTTTGCACCCATAGGGCACAAGTCTCGCCAGGGTCGCTTTCCGCTCCCGGGTCTCGCTATGCGTTCTTTGCAAGAGATCGTAGCCGTCCCACCATCCCGGTCCCCTCAAGCGATATTTTGTGATGGGTGGCAATGGGAAAAGCGAAGGTTCAATTTTGTTTCCTTCACCCGTTTTCTGGTTAATCAACAGCTCTGGGTGAACCCACAGTTCTGATTTTAAGTATATTTTCCACCTTTAAATTGTCAATCCAATCTAAAGTATGGTTAAAAATAGAAGGGGAGGTTCACACATGAAACGAGTAACTATTTTGAATCGCTTCGTACAAGCCGGTGTCATCGCAGTAGTTCGTGGCGAGGGGAAGGAAGAAGCCCTTCAAGCCAGCCATGCGATCCAAAAAGGGGGAATCAAAGGAATTGAACTGACTTTTACAGTTCCCCAAGCAGATGAAGCGATTCGTGAGTTGGTGGAAACCTACCATCATCAACCGGAAATCGTGATTGGAGCTGGGACGGTTTTAGATGCAGTTACTGCCCGGTTAGCCATCCTGGCAGGGGCTCAGTTTATCGTCAGTCCGAGCTTCGATCCGGACACAGCGGAAATCTGTCATCTGTATCAAATTCCGTATTTGCCGGGTTGCATGACCCTCACGGAGATGCAAAGGGCATTGAAGAGCGGTGTGGATATTATCAAATTGTTCCCAGGAAGTGCTTTTGGACCAAGTATTGTCAAGGCTTTGAAAGGACCGCTGCCTCACTTGAACATCATGCCTACAGGTGGTGTCAGTCTGGAAAACATGGAGGACTGGTTCCAAGCGGGAGCGGTTACTGTTGGCGTGGGTGGAAATCTGCTAGCCCCTGCAAAAACGGGGGATTTTGATCAGGTGACTGCAATCGCTCACCAATATACCAAAAAATTTGAGGCCATCAAAGGAGCTTAAATGATGGGGAAAGTTGTTACTTTGGGTGAAGTGATGTTGCGATTGTCCACTGAAACTGGGGTCCCTTTGACGGGAGCCCATCAATTTCAAGCTCATTATGGAGGGGCAGAAGCCAATGTAGGGATCTCCCTGGCCAACTGGGGTCATGAAGTCGATTTTGCCAGTAAAGTCCCTGGGAATGCCCTCGGATGGGCAGTCAAACGGCATTTGGACAGTTATGGCGTCTCCACTGAGCATCTCCTGTTTGGCGGGGAACGTCTGGGAACCTATTATGTGGAGGCTGGCGTCGGAGAACGGGCTGCCCGTATCATTTATGATCGGGCTCATTCCAGCTTTACAGAAATGACGCTCCTGGAATGGGACCTGGAGAGGTTATTTGAAGAGGCGGATCTTCTCCACCTATCAGGCATCACCCTCGCCTTATCCGAACATTGGGAAGCTCTATTGATGCAATTGATGCAAACGGCTAAAAATCATGGGGTAAAAATCAGTTTTGATATAAATTATCGTGGAAAACTTTGGAGCCCAAAAGAAGCAGGAGAAACGATCCATAGAATCCTGCCCTATGTGGATTATTGTTCGGCAGGGAAAATGGATGCCTTATATTTACTAGGAAGGGAAGAGTATCAAGGAGATGGACATGAACTGACGGATTACTACCAACAGATGCAAGGGGTTTATCCGAATATCCAACTGTTTTATTCAACCCAAAGAACGATTCATTCCGCCAGTGCCCATACTCTGGTCGGAACTTTGTGGATGGATGGACAGTATTATGAATCCCGCGCCCATGAAATGGACCCGATTGTAGATCGAGTCGGTGGCGGGGATGCGTTTTCTGCAGGTATTTTGCATGGGATTTTGGAAGGGACTGATGCACAGACTCGGGTGGAATTTGCCACGGCAGCATCGGCGCTGAAACACACTGTTCTTGGCGATTGTAACCCGTTTCGGATAGCGGATGTGGAAGCTTTTATGGCTATGGGGTCAGGAAGGATAAATCGATAGGAAACAAGCTTGGGTTCTGTGAACCTCAGCTTGTTTTTTGTTGCATAAAAAAGCATCGGGCTGCCTGGAAAACGTGGAAACCCCAGCCTTTTTTTAAGGCTGGGGTTTCCACTTGAAATGGCTTTCTTATCAGATATTCTGGCAAAATCAAGCTGGGTGTGCGTGTTCAGGAGTGCGCCTGACCTATCTTTCGTGGGGGGCTGGGGAATCATCCGCGGATGATTTTTTGAATAACCAGCGCAGGAAAGGGGGGACAAAGATCAGGATGAAAAAGACCCGGAACATCTGGAACCCGGTAACGATGGCCAAATCCGCTCCGATATCCTGAGCAACCACACCCATTTCAGCCATTCCTCCAGGCGCCAGACTCAGAAAGGATGTGGTCAGGGTCGTTGAACTCCACAGGGTGAATAAACAGCTGATTCCAAAAGTGATCACGATCAGGACAAGGGCGGTAAAGAGAGACAGCAGAGGCACCCTTCGCTGTTGCGTCAGCTGTTCCGGCCGGATCATCAAGCCGAGGTGGGCGCCCATAAACATTTGGCCAAGATGGATTAAAAGAGGCGGAAGAGCAGGTGCCTCAAAGCCCAGCACCTGTAGCAAGGCGACTGCCAGGACCGGCCCCATCAGGAAGGGCGTGGGAAACTTCAGTTTCCAGGCGGCCCCAGCTGCTAAGAGGGCGGCCAATCCAAACAGCAACTCATCCGCAAGTGTGGGGGTCTGTCCTGCTGTGCCTGGCAGGATTCCAGTCACATTCTCTTCCGGGAGCCACTTGATGAGAAAAGGAACAATAAATACAACAATCAGTAGGCGTGTCACCTGAAACAGAGTGACCACCGTGATGTCGATCCCCGGCATCTCTTCCCCTAGTGCTACCATTTGCGACAGCCCCCCTGGGATATTGGCGGTGAGGGTCGTCCGGTAGTTGAGATCGGTCCAACGGGAAACCAGCCAGGCGATTCCCGCACCACAACCGATGGTGATGATCGTAACCAACAACATGAGCGGTAAATGGGTTACCATATCCCACATCGTTTCCTGTGTAAAGGAGGTTCCCAAGGTGTACCCGATGGCAAGCAAGCCTGCATTCCTCCATCTACCTGACCAGTGGAGAGGGAAGCGCATGGTTTTGGACCAGAGGAGGATCATCACCATCGGTCCGAGAACCCATGGGAGGGGAATCTGTATCCAAGCAAAAAGTGTGCCCCCGGTCACGGCCAATAGAAACGTCCGTAGCCAGGGGAGGAGATCGCGTCTGTATTCTTTGCTGATGGATGTCACCTTCTTGCTCATACATAAACTTCATTCCAACTTAAAGCAAATCGCTTCTATTGACAAGTATTTAGAATGACGAAACTTTCGGAGGGAGAATGATATAGGATCTCTGGAAGCGTTGTGAAAAACCGTTCGCAAACGCAGGGTATCACAACGCTTCTAGAGGGTAACTATAAAGGGTCGACTCTCTATGAGACCCCTGCACCCACAACGGTTCCAGCAAAAGCTCCCAGGATCCCCAGAGTATAAGTGGTCCCTAAATAGATCACTGCCCGGGAGATACCTTGTTCCTGAACCATCTGCCAAGACTCCCAATGTAGGGTGGAAAAGGTGGTGTAGGCGCCCATAAAGCCGGTCCCGGTAAATAAAAGAGCATGGGGACCCCAGCCGGCTGCTGAGATCCAGCCCAACAGGAAGGATCCCGATAGGTTGGCGGCCAAGGTGCCCCAAGGGAGGAATTTTCCTCGGTTCCAAGGGCTGAGAAGATAGCGGGCGATCGCTCCCAATCCGCCTCCCGCCGCCACCCATAAACATGATGTTAGCATGCCCGTCTCCCCTTTCTTTTTGCGAGGCGTACCCCGATGTAGAGGAGGAAAAGCCCGCCCCATAGGCTGGCCAATAGGTAAAGACAGGCAGTTCCTATCTGCCCGGACTGCAACAGTTGCTGGGTTTCCATGCTGAAGGTGGAGAATGTGGTGAAGGAACCGATCAAACCGGTAGTGATACCTCCTCGGAGTGCGGGAGAGAGAAAAATTTTTGAAAAACGGCTGTGAAACCATCCCAGAGCCAGACAGCCGATCCAGTTGGCAGTCAGGGTCCCCACAGGAAAACTGCCCTCCGGCGACGCAAGGGCGAGACCCAGCCCATAGCGGAGGAGGGCTCCCAACACACCGCCTATTCCCACAGCAAGGATTTGCATGTGATTTCTCCTTCGTCATAGCAAGTTTCAAGTTCCGGTGTACAAACCGGGACTTTTTTAGTTTAGAGGAGAGGAACTCCCTTGGGCAAGCCCAGATCATCTATACATTCTCCTGTTTTTAGAATTTGCGGAAAAAAACCTTGTCATCTGATCGAAGGGGATGTATTATATAACAAAGGTGATAATGGGATATCTGTTATACTACAACTTAACCATGAGAGGGAGTGGGATCGGATGGAGGTGCGGGAGATGGATCGTTATCGGGGAGTGTTTACCAAAGTGCCGGGAGATCCGTCCCAGTGGAGACGGTGGGAACAGATGGGGCATCGGTGGATTCGCGATTATCGCCGCCAACAGGGAAACCTCCCGACTTCCCTGATCTGTGAGGGAGGAGAGCAGGTGTTTCCACGTTACTTTCAACTGCTGGCGCCAGGAGGGAGTCTCACCTTTCGCGGTTCCTTGGAGGGGGTTCACTTTACGTTTATGGGTAAACGCGGAATTCTCTCCCCTCGGCAAGCTTTTGAAAGAGCGAAGATGCGGCGGGGAGAAAAGGTATTGATCTATTATGGCTCCCAGCGGGGTTCCAAGGTAGACTCCCTGGGTATGGAGGCGATTGAGTCGGCACTCGACCTGGGCGGGATCCCAGTGGTGGCCGTCGCCACAGAGGAACAAGGCCGCTTCGTGAAAGAACGCTGGGTTGGACAACTAGCAGGAGTATTCAGTCTGGAGGAGATCCAAAGGGAAGAGAAGTCTTTCGATTGGCCGGCGGCGCTTCCCGTTCTGCCGGATCCGTCTTCGCAATTTCGGGAGTGTCGAGAGGCATTGACTCTGTATCAGGAACGGACGGTTCATCCTTTTTGCCAGCAGGCCCTTAGCCAGCTTGACAGGGATGTCCATCTGGAAACGGGATTTGATCTGGTATTTGAACGGGGCAGGCAGGATACCCTCGGCATCAGTATTCACTTAGTTCGGCCCGGCACGGGGCGGGTGGTATACGGGGAAGAGATGGCCGGTCGGCGCTATAGCTTTTATGCACCACAGGTTTGGATGAAGCAAAGACAGATCATCATGCCCACCGCCACCATTTTGGGGGAGGCACCTGTTTCAGCAGGGCAGGCGCCGACTTCGGAGGAGAGGTTTTCTACCAACGTGGAACAGCTCGCCCATTGTCTGGAGCCGGTGAGTACTTGGTAAAATTGTTGTCTAAGAAGAACCGTCTGTCGGTCACAGACGGTTCTCTTTTTATTCTATTTTTCCCTGAAGTCAGATTTCTACAAATCTCGCAATACATACAAGATAGAATGAGAGTGCGAGACGAGACCCTCCAGGTGCGGGTCCAGTCCAGATCATGGGGTTGAGGAGGAGAAAAATGAAGCGATGGGTGGCAGGGTTGACGATGCCGGGAGTATTATCGTTGTTTGCGGGAGGCCCTGTGCCGGTGGGTGCAGTGGAGCCGAAACGGGAATTCCGCGCTTTTTGGGTGGATGCCTTTCATGATGGGTTTAAATCTCCGGAACAGGTGGATCAATTGTTGAGAGATGTCAGACGGTCCCAAGCCAATGCCGTGATGGTGCAAGTGCGCCGCCGAGGGGATGCTTATTTCAACAAGGCTTTGGAACCTCGCACGGAAGACCCGGCTTTGCAAGCGGACTTTGATGCGCTGGATTATCTTTTGAAGCAGGCTCACAGCGGGACACCTCGCATCGAAGTGCATGCTTGGTTGACCACACTGTCCATTTGGAATTCTGCAACTCCACCGCAATCTCCGGATCACGTGTTTAATCGGCATGGTCCCGGAGCAAAGGGACGGGATTATTGGCTGATGGACAGTTATGACGGGGAGAACCGCTCTGGAGCCAATTATTTGTTGGATCCGGGCCATCCCGATGCTCTCGATTACACCGTGGATCAATATATTCATGTGGCGAAACAGTACCCTGTGGATGGTATCCATCTGGATTTGGTCCGGTATATGGGGGAGGAATGGGGATACAATCCGGTCAGTCTGGAGCGTTATCAGAAACAGACAGGGTTGGAGGAAAAGCCTCATCCTGAGGATGCAAGGTGGAAAGAGTGGCGTCGGAAACAGGTAGATCATCTCTTACGGAAGGTTTATCTGAAATCGATCGCCATCCGTCCGGATCTGAAAGTATCGGCGGCGGTGATCGCCTGGGGGAAAGGTCCACAGACCTTAGCAGAATATAAACAATCCGCCCCTTACAACCAAGTGATGCAAAACTGGGATGGCTGGCTTTCCGAGGGGATCCTGGATCTGGTGTTACCGATGAACTATGACAGGGAACATGAGGAGGAGCAGAGAGAGTGGTACCATCTCTGGGTCGATTGGGAAAAAGATCACCAGTATAACCGACAGATCGCCGCCGGACCGGGTATCTACCTCAACTCCATCTCTGGTAGCCTCTCCCAGATCAGCCGGGCTCAGACCCCTTCTGCGGCGGGGAATCACCTTGTTGGGGTTAGTCTTTACAGTTATGCCGAAACCAACAAAGACGAGGCTTCCCGTGAGGAATTCTTGACAGCTCTCACCAAGGCGACTTCCCATGGAAAGCCGGTATTCGCAGAGCCTGCTCTCCCGCCGAAGATGCCCTGGAAAACCCGTCCGCAAAAGGGTGCACTGATGGGACAAGTTCTTGACAGTAAAGGAAACTCGCCAGATGGACTGACTCTTCGACTCCGCCAGGGAAAGCGGATTCACACACTCCTAACCGACGGCAACGGCTTTTTCGGGAAGACAGAACTGTCCCCAGGTCTATACATCCTCAAATCGGATCGATTATCCAGCTCCAATCGCCTGCAAACCGTCCGTGTGACTGCGGGAAGGGTGACGGAGGTGAAGGTACAACTGAAATGAGAGGGGGCTTCCTTCGGAATCGCTACACTCAGGATCTTGAAGTATGATTAAAGGGAAGGGATTCTACATGGATTATCTTGGGTTTCAGAAAGTAGCCATCGAAATGGGAGATCATTTGTATGGATGATTAAGGCCTGAAAAAAGGATCCGAGCTCTCCAAGTGGAAATTCTAAGAGCGGGAGGTGGATTCAGATGTGGTTCAACAAAGAAGAGAATGGATTCTACCGCAAAGAGGACCGAGAACGTCGGATGGCACATCGCCCCCGTTCGGAACGGGATTTGCGAGATCCCTTTGAACGGGATCACGGACGGATTGTCCACAGTGCCGCCTTCCGGCGGTTGCAATCAAAAAAGCAAGTGCTCGGTACCGACCGTGGGGATTTTCACCGAACCCGTTTAACTCATTCGATGGAGGTAGCCCAGATTGCCCGGGGAATCGCACTTTCCCTCAATCTCCGCTCCCCTTGGCTTCCGGAGGAGAGGAAGATCGACATCTCGCTGGTGGAAGCTGCCGCCTTGGCTCACGATCTGGGCCATCCTCCCTTTGGCCATGAAGGGGAGCGGGCCCTGCACCGATGCATGTTGAAGGAGGGGGGATTTGAAGGAAACGCTCAGACGTTCCGCATCCTGACCCGATTGGAGGGAAAGAAAGGGGAGGGGTTGAACCTGACTCGGGCCTTATTGCTCTCCGTCATGAAATATCCCATTCTGCTGGATAAAGCTTTGCGGGATGCGAACTCCTATACGACGGATTTCCCCCCAAAGGCGAGTATCTATGCGGATGATCAGGAAGCATTCCATTGGGTGCTGGACCCCTTTACAGAAGAGGAAATCCGGTTTTTTATGGAAACAGAACCTGAAGCTTTCCCTTTCCCCCGGACCTGTCGCAAGTCTTTGGAGTGTTCTCTGATCGATCTGGCTGATGATATTGCATATGCCACTCATGATTTGGAGGATGCTGTCAGTTTTCGCTTGGTGGAGGTGGAGGAGCTGCAGGAAATCTTGGAGGAGGTGGCTCCGTCTTCATCATACGAGGAGTTGCAGCAGGCCAGAGCCCTGGCCCTGAGTCTCCATCCTCGGCAAGAGGACTTCAAATACAGACTGAAGCAGATGGTGGCCAATCTGATCTCCGCCTTTGTCAACCATACAGATCTGGTGAAACAAGGGGATTCGAGGTGTTCCCCTCGTTTTCATTATCGGGTGGTTCTCCCCAAAGGGTTGGAGCAATTGAATGGGGCACTGAAGGAAATGGTCAGGAAACGGGTGATCGATTCCCCTGAAGTTCAAGCCCTGGCATTCAAGGGAGAGCGGATCGTCCGGTTGCTGTTTGATGCGATGATGGATGAAGAAAAATTGCTTCCAGAAAACGATCGCAAAAGCTTGGAACTCGCACCGGATCAGCGGGCGAGGATCGTTTGCGATTACATCGCAGGAATGACGGATCCCTTTGCCGAGCGCATGTACCGCCGGTTGTACGGGTCTGGTCGGGAGCTCTGATCATATTTATTCCTCTCTTTATACAAACTAGGAAAGGGAGGAATCCATATGAGCATGATCCGGATGGGACAAGCCCTATGGGTAGGAGTATGGGTAGGAGTCTGGCTGATGACAGGGGGTCTGTCCCCAGTGGCAACTGGGGCGGAGCCGACGCGGATGGAATTGACCGGAACTATGCATTTGATCCAAATCCAAGGTGGTTGCTGGGTGTTGGAATCAGATCAGGGAAAACGCTATGAACTGGTGGGGGACCAGGCCTCCCTTCTTCCCTTGCGGCGAGAGGGTTTGCGGGTGAGTGTGGAGGTGGAGGCGGATCCGAATCTGGTAGGGCGTTGCATGGTGGGCCAGATGGTTCGTCTGATTCGGGTAATCCCCACAGAAACACATGGATCCCTTGGGAGAGAGTTCTTTGGAAGAGTGGGGCAGACAGTTTCCCGGTGGCTGGAAAAGGGGAGGGCCACTCTTTTAGGCTTTCCTGGGGCTTAATCGGCGGAGAGTCAGTCGGCTCGGATCGTATCTTTCTTCCATGACCATTGGATCTTTCGGCAAAGGCTGTAAATCTTTCATGATGGTATGAAGCGCAGTAAACGCCCCCGACAGGGATGTTCCGGTCGGGGGCGTTCATGATGTACAAATCAGTGCTCGTTTCAATAACCGAGCCGCTTTTGTCCAGGAAAAAGGTGCAATCACCGGATCACGGTTCAATAATAAGAAGGTTTGGTTTGAGGGCGGGCAGGATATTCCGACTCTTCCTCATCCGTGGATCCAAATTCGGTTACCAGCGGTTGCCGCTCGATGTCCAGAATATCCTGCCATTCATCTCTGGGCGTGTCCGTTGTGTCAGGCGTTAGATTGAGACGGTCGACTTCGACCGTATGTATTTCCTTACGGATATGGATGGAGTTCAGTTCAAAGTATTTTTCCAACACCCGGCGAAGGTCCCGTTGAAACTCTTCTTTGTTCTTGCCCTCATACTCTTGGGCGATATCAATTTGGATATCCAGTTTCCGCATGTGGGTGGCTCCTTCCTGATATACTCTCCTCCACAGGTGTATCCACCTTCATACTAAGACAAAACCCCAGGCAGTGACAAGCCGCCGACAGGTTACCCTCTTTATACAGTGTGCTTCACTCTCGTAGCGTCCGCTGAATGGATTTGGCCCCGGCCGCTTGTTTGTGGGTGGCCTTATTTTTATTGTGGCAGGAGCCGTGGCTGTGATAGATTGATAACAAACATATACCATGAAGTTGAAAGGGTGAGGATCCTTGGGGATGGCAAGCGATCGGATTGAACTCCGTTTTTTGAAGGAGTCGGAGGCGGAATTATCTTTAAGTCTTCACCTGAGAAATCGCTTATTTTTTGAGCGCTACTCCGTCACCCGGGAAGATTCTTTTTACACTCTCGATGCACGGAAGGAAGCGATTCGGCAGCAACAGAAGTTGCGGGAAGAGGATGCTTCTTATTCCTTTGGGATTTTTCTCAGGAAAACAGGTGAATTGATCGGGGAGATCGCTCTTACCGATATTCATCGCTCCAACTTGCAGAGTTGCTTGCTGGGTTATCTTTTGGATGAAGGGCATAACGGGAAAGGATATATGACGGAAGCGATCCGGTTGGCTGTCACATATGCTTTTGATGAGTTGAATCTGCACCGGATTGAAGCCGGGGTGATGCCAAAAAATCCGGGTTCAATGCGGGTTCTGGAAAAAGCGGGTTTTCAAAAGGAAGGTCTGGCTCGAAAAAACGTGGAGATCAATGGCCGCTGGGAAGATCACTGGATCTTTTCCATTTTGAACGGGGAGCACCGCAAGCAAATCTGTCCGGCTGGCTGAATGCCTTACCGGACTTATCTTCTTTCAATCAGATTCCTCCGCACTCTCTGGTGGCGAATCGAGGTAAAAGAGTCCGGCGTTAATCACTTCCACTTCGACTCGGGGGTGATACTGCCAGACGGTTTCCCGGAGTCGCTGTCTCTTCTCCGCATGGAGAGCATCACTCATTCGCCACTCCTCGGGATAATAGGAGTGGAGTTGTTCCAGCTCTTGCTCCATTCGCTCCATGGACTTCCGGGCCCAAGACAGGTCTTGCTGTTCAATATATCCCTGCAAGTGGTATTCCAGTTCACCCACAGCCTCTGCCAGGGGAAAAAGGGGCGGGAGTATATGGCGATGGGAGGGCAGACGAGGAGACCAATTGCGGTGCTGGATCCGGGGATAAAAATCTTTAGCCACCTCTCCAGTTCGCAGATGGATCCCCAGATGCAGAATTTCATCTTTTTTCATATCACAGATATAGGATACGTGGTAGTTGACTCCCAGCCAGGGATCGTAGGGCTTGGAACCGAGCCCGTTGCGCACCGGACGAGGGGTCTCCTCATATAAACGGACAAATCGTCCGTTTTTTTGTGCGGAGGCGAGCATCTGGTTGAACCGGGGAGAACCGTAGCTCAACAACTCGGCCCGGACTCCCTGAGGGGCGTCAGTTCCATCAAATATCCAGGTCAAGGTGCTCGGCTGGGGTGAAAGTCCCATCTTCTCTACATACATCCAGTAGAAGGGGCGGTGAACCAGGTCCTGATCCGCCTCCACAGAGAGTTCCACCTGGATTTGATTAGGGGCTTTTTCCAGGATGCGGCAGTCGAAGGCGTCCAGGTATCGTTCAGCAAAAGATTCAACTTGAGTGGGTTCCATCCAGGATCACCTCGGTTTGTACTTTTTTGGCCGTCATCTTCTGCCGGGCTTTCTCAAATGTATCTCCCAGGGCGGAGAGGCGCTGTCGAATCTCTTGGTCATCCTCGGATTCCAGCAGGATCTTCATGACGCTCTTCTCCATCTCTTCCCCGGATCCCCATTCCGTTAGGATGGTTTCCATGTCTCCGATCACCATGCGGAACATGTTGATCTTTTCGTGGAGAAGCCATAAAATATGCTCTTCAATGGTATCCTGGGTGGCAAAATTATAGATGGTCACATCCTTTTCCTGCCCTAGACGATGGACTCGCCCGATCCGTTGTTCTACTCGCATCGGGTTCCAAGGGAGATCGTAGTTGATAATATGATTGCAAAATTGGAGGTTGATTCCTTCACCGCCGGCTTCTGTCGCCACCATTACTCGGGCTCGGGTGCGAAAAAGCTCCATCATCCAATCTTTTTTATTGCGAGCAAATCCGCCCCGATAGGGAACCGCAATGATTCCCTCAGCGGCGAGGGAGCGCAGGATCAGATCCTGGGTGGCCCGGTATTCGGTGAAAAGAATCGTTTTCTCCTCGGTAGAACGGATCAATTCCACCGCTTTCTCCACCTTGGATTGTTGTTTGACGCTGCGGAGCAACTCCACTAGACGATATACATTCGGTGGCAGTTCCAGATCTGAACCCACCCCCTTTTTTAGGAGTTTGAATAGGGTGAGGAAAGCGGCGTCCCGGCTACTGCAAACTTCTCGTTGCAGGGTGATCAGGGAGAGCAGGCTTTTGATAGGCCCGTCCTGTTCCCGGTATTGCTCCCTCACAAAGTGGGTGATTCCTTCATACAGTTCCCGCTCGGCAGGGGAAAGGGTGATGGAGACGGTCTTCACATTTCGTCTGGTGAAGGCGATATGGCCGTCACTCCGTTTGTTTCGGATCATGAGCTGTTGAACCTCTTCCCGTAGCTTCTCCTCGTTCTTCGGCTTCCGCTTACCGGCCACATATTGAGTGCTGAAAGCCTGTTGTTGACCCAGATGCCCCGGTTTTAACAGGGTGACCAGATTATACAGTTCATACAGGTCATTTTGAACCGGAGTGGCAGTGAGAAGGAGTGCGTACTTCTTTCGGATTTCATTGACGAATTGCCAGTTTTTCGTACGTCGATTTTTCAGTTTGTGAGCTTCGTCAATGATCAACATATCATAGTGACGTCCTAACACCTTGGCGCGATGAGGATCCCGTTTGGCGGTATCAATCGAGGCGACCAGGATATCATATTTGTCCCACATCCACTCTTTTTTCTGGGCGGTGGCGGGAATCTGGAACTTCTGATTCAATTCCCGGGTCCATTGCAAGACCAAGGAGGAAGGGACTAGGATTAGGGCGTTCTTCACTAAGCCTCGCACCAGGTACTCTTTTAGAATCAAGCCGGCCTCAATTGTTTTCCCTAGGCCGACTTCATCTGCCAGGATGGCACGTCCGCGCATTTCCCCCAATACGCGACGGGCGGTTTCCACCTGATGAGGCAGGGGAGTCACGCCTTGCAGGAGCCCCAGGCTCCGCAGAGAGTCAAAATCGGGAATCCGTTGAGCTTCCGCGGCTTCCAAAGCCAGCTGGAATCGTTTCCAAGTGGACCAACTGCTGTCTGTTTCCACCCTTTGCAAAAAATCATTCAGCCACCGACGGTCCATCCGGATCGGAACTGATTCCATAGATTCACACCTCCGTTTCATAAAACCCGGTCCTTTCTTCCAAATTAGTATGAGAGGAAAGACCCTCTCTTATGTAAAATGGTAAAGGTCTCGAAATAGGGGGCTGAATGTGGCACAATGAAGGGGAATGGACCTGTTTCCGGAGCGGTTGAAGGCGGGAGGAGAGACCTAGATCCGTGGCGCCGAAGGAGCAAACCGGGGGGGTACACCGGTGAATCTCTCAGGCAAAAGGAGGCCCGCCAGACGTTCCCTGGAAAGAGCCCTCAGCGGCCACCCAAGGGGCAAAACCCGATGTATCGGGCCAAACTCTCAGGTAACCGGACAGGGAAAACGGATCGGGGGATTCATCACAGTGAAGGGTTTTTATGTCACCCGTATCTTGCGGGGCAACGGAGGTGGGATGAGAGTGACACAACTGAAACGGACATCGTTATACCCTCTTTACAAGGAGGAGGCCAAGCTGGTCCCCTTTGGCGGATGGGAGATGCCGGTGCAATTTTCGGGAATCAAGGCGGAGCATGAAGCAGTTCGCACCCGAGCCGGTCTCTTTGATGTCTCCCATATGGGAGAGGTGGAGGTGGAAGGAGCAGGTGCTCTGGACTTGCTGCAAAAACTGATGACCAACGATGTCTCCAAACTGGTGGACGGCCGGATCCAATATACGGCCATGTGCTATCCCGATGGGGGGACGGTGGACGACCTCCTGATCTACCGGAAAGGGGAAGGGCGGTACTTTTTGGTCCTGAATGCCGCCAACATCGACAAAGATGTGGAGTGGATCGAAAAACAGCTTCAAGGAGATGTAACGGTCAAGAACCTTTCCGCGGAGACGGGGTTACTGGCGTTGCAGGGGCCTTTGGCGGAAGAAGTGCTTCAGGGATTGACACAGACGGATCTGTCGCAAATCAGGCCCTTCGCTTTTCAGGAAGCGGTTTCTCTCGGAGAGGTGAAAGGGTTGGTCTCCCGTACAGGGTACACTGGAGAGGATGGTTTTGAGATCTATCTTCCGGCAGCGGATGCTCCGACCCTATGGCAGCGGATTTTGGAAGAAGGTAAGGAACGGGGAGTGATTCCCTGTGGTCTCGGTGCCAGGGATACCCTTCGCTTTGAAGCTCGGCTTCCTCTCTATGGAAACGAACTTTCTGCCAGCATCTCGCCCATAGAGGCGGGGATCGGATTTGCAGTGAAGCCGGACAAAGGGGAATTTGTCGGCCACGAAGTGCTGGCCAAACAAAAGAAAGAAGGACCTCCCCGGAAATTGGTCGGACTGGAGATGGTAGGCAGAGGAATCCCCCGCTCCCATTATCCGGTGTATGTTGGGGAAGAAGAGGTGGGTGAAGTCACCTCGGGTACCCAATCTCCCACGTTGAAAAAGAATGTGGGTCTGGCACTGATCCAGGCGGAACACGCAGAGTTGGACCGAGAAGTGGATGTGGAGATCCGGGGAAAAAGAATCCCGGCAAAAATTATCAAAACCCCTTTTTATCAACGTCCGAAACAGTGACCGCCGGATCGAGGTAGACACGGGGTCGGAACAATGCCAGAGGAGGAATCTGGAGTGAACTTTCGATACTTGCCCACTACGGAGGCAGATCGCCGAGAGATGTTGGAAACTCTCGGGATCGATTCTGTGGAAGACCTCTTCCAAGATATCCCCAGGAACATTCGGTTCCAGGGACGTCTCAACAT
The DNA here is from genome assembly GCF_050433445.1 of Kroppenstedtia sanguinis. Classification (NCBI taxonomy): domain Bacteria; kingdom Bacillati; phylum Bacillota; class Bacilli; order Caryophanales; family Thermoactinomycetaceae; genus Kroppenstedtia; species Kroppenstedtia sanguinis. The sequence goes on from NZ_JBNPXF010000004.1 coordinate 162,781, forward strand.
ACCGGAGCCCATGGCGGAACCGGTTCTGACCCGACATATGAAGCGGTTGGCAGGGAAAAACGCTTCTTTTGATCAATACGCTTCGTTCCTGGGGGCAGGGGCTTACGAGCATTACATCCCTAGCGTGGTCAACCATGTGATTTCCCGTTCTGAATTTTACACTGCTTACACCCCCTATCAACCGGAGATCAGTCAGGGCGAACTGCAGGCGATTTTTGAATTTCAGTCGATGATCTGTGAGTTGACGGGAATGGATGTGGCTAACTCTTCCATGTATGATGGACCTACCGCTCTGGCAGAGGCGGCCGGGGTGGCTTCCGCCGTTTCCAGAAAGTCGAAGGTGCTGATCTCTCAGGGAGTTCATCTGGAAGCCCGAGCCATTTTGAGAACCCAGGCCGAGGGTCTCGGCCTGGAGGTGGTGGAGATTCCCTGCAAGGACGGAGTGACAGATCTGGAGAAGTTGAAAACGTCCTCCGATGGGGAGACGGCGGCGGTGATTATCCAATCCCCCAACTTCTTCGGAAATCTGGAAGATCTGGCTGCGGTGGAACCGATTGCCCATCGGCATAAAGGATTATTGATCGTCAGTGCCAATCCGGTCTCCCTCGGTCTTTTAAAACCGCCAGGGGAATTCGGGGCGGATATCGTGGTGGGAGATGCGCAACCGATGGGAATTCCTGTCCAATTCGGTGGCCCCCATTGTGGATTTTTTGCTGTCACCAAAAAGCTGATGCGAAAGGTGCCGGGCCGGATCGTTGGCCAGACGACAGATGAGGAGGGAGTCCGAGGGTTTGTGCTGACCTTGCAGGCCCGCGAACAGCACATCCGTCGGGAGAAAGCGACATCCAACATCTGTTCCAATCAGGCTTTGAATGCCCTGGCGTCTGCGGTCTGGATGACCGCTCTCGGCAAGGTGGGCTTGCAACAACTGGCCAAACTCAACCTGGATAAGGCTCACTATGCCCAGGAACAGTTGAGTCGACTGAATCAGGTGGAGCCGCTCTTTGACCAGCCCTTTTTCAATGAGTTTGCTCTACAGCTGAATCGACCGGTGGCTGAGGTAAACCAGGCACTCTTCAAGGAAGGGATCATCGGCGGTTTCGATCTGGGCCGTCACTATCCGGAGTGGGCGGGATCGATGCTGATCGCGGTGACCGATATGCGCACCAAAGAGGAGATCGATCAGTTGGTCGGCGTATTGGAGGGATTGTCATGAGCGAGGAGAAAGCATTGATCTTTGAGATGAGTAAGCCAGGCCGGAGGGCGTACAGTCTTCCCCCGTCGGATGTTCCCGCTGCAGAGGTATCGGAGTGGATTCCCGAGAGCATGCTTCGGGAAACTCCGGCGGAACTGCCGGAAGTCTCCGAGTTAGATCTGATCCGCCACTATACCGAGCTGTCCCGCCGCAACCATGGGATCGACAATGGATTTTATCCTCTGGGTTCCTGTACGATGAAGTACAATCCGAAAATCCATGAAGATGTGGCTCGCTATCCGGGATTCGCTCAGATCCACCCCTATCAAGGGGAGGACACGGTTCAGGGGGCCTTGCAATTGCTGTATGAATTGCAGGAGGATTTGGCGGAAATCACCGGGATGGACCGAGTCACCCTGCAACCCGCTGCCGGTGCCCAGGGGGAGTGGACCGGGCTGATGATGATCAAGTCCTACCATGAACTCCGGGGGGAGGGGAGCCGGAACAAAGTGATCGTTCCCGACTCCGCTCATGGGACCAATCCGGCCAGCGCCAGCGTGGCCGGGTTTGAAGCGGTGACAGTGAAGTCCGATGAGAAGGGTCTGGTCAGTGTAGAGGATCTGAAGCAAGTGGTGGGAGAGGATACCGCCGCCTTGATGTTGACCAACCCCAACACACTGGGACTGTTTGAAAAGGAGATCAAGGAGATCGCCGAGATCGTCCATGAAGCCGGGGGCTTGCTCTATTACGACGGTGCCAATGCCAACGCGATCCTGGGGAAAACCCGCCCTGGGGACATGGGCTTCGATGTAGTCCACCTGAATTTGCATAAAACCTTTACCACACCCCACGGCGGGGGAGGTCCCGGATCGGGTCCCGTCGGTGTGAAGGAGGTCTTGGTTCCCTTCCTGCCGGCTCCACTGGTGGCGAAAGAAGGAAATGGTTACTACTTCGATGATGATATTGCTCATTCGATCGGGCGAGTCAAAGGATTCCACGGCAATTTCGGTATGCTGGTGCGGGCTTATACCTACATCCGCACCATGGGACCTGACGGCCTCAGGCAGGTGTCCGAAGATGCGGTTCTGAATGCGAATTACCTGATGAAGCGATTGCAATCTCATTTCGATGTGCCCTTCAATCAGGTGTGCAAGCACGAATTCGTCCTGTCAGGAAACCGGCAGAAGAGTCAAGGGGTTCGTACTCTGGACATGGCCAAGCGCCTGCTGGACTTCGGAATCCATCCGCCGACAGTCTACTTCCCCCTGATCGTCGAGGAGTGCATGATGATCGAACCGACGGAAACAGAGAGCAAGGAGACACTGGATCACTTCATCGATGTGATGATTCAAATCGCCAAGGAAGTGGAAGAACATCCGGAGGAGGTCCAAGAAGCTCCCCACCACACTCCGGTGAAGCGCTTGGACGAAGTTACCGCCGCCCGCAAGCCGGTATTACGGTGGCAAAAAGAAGATTGATGAAGGAATCCCCCACCTGGTATGGTGGGGGATTCGTCGTCTTCGAAAAGGGATTTTGAGGATGACCGGTTTGTCGGGCGTGTTTTACGCAGTGATCGTTGACTCAGGTGATGTTGCATCCACTGTTCATCCCAGACTCCCCGGGTGAGGAAATGGCTCCACGTGGTTCGGTGTCGATGTTCACGACTCCACGTGTTCACATTCGTCAGCGTCCTTGAATTCAACCTCTCCTCCGATATATATTTTATCAGGGCTGTTGATTAACCAGAAAATGGGCAGCGGAAGGGAGTCGTGTGCTGCCATAGCGAGACCTGGGAGCGGAAGCGACCTTGGCGAGACTT